>NC_014100.1:2793373-3103748 GCF_000092285.1 Caulobacter segnis ATCC 21756
ATTCGGCACGCACCGCCGCTCGCGCGCGAGCGTTGGAACGCGTTCGTCGACACCGTCGTCGACAAGTGTCCGGGGATCACCAACGACCAGGTCGAGCAGGTGGCCGGCATCTTGGCGAGCCTCGAAGTTTCAAATTCGCGCTACGGCCTGATCGACAAGCTGCATCGATTAAAGCCAAACGAACTGGATCAGCTGGATGCTATTCTCGGCGATTGGAGCGTGATCGCGGCGAAGGTCGCCCTCGACGAAATCCAGAACCGCCTGAAGATCATCGCCGAACTTCACGACAAGCTGCGCGACGAACGGGCAGATGAGGTTCGCGAGCTGCAGCCGCTTATCGAACGGAGCCTTTGGGCCTTCGGTGCGGAGTTCGAAAGCATCGAGTTCACGTCCAATCGCGGTATGTCTGCGGTGATACGGCAGCTTCTCGGCGGCGAGGTCCGCGGTAGCTTGAATCGCCCCGACTTTGTTATCCTGGATAATGCGAGCGTTGGCCTCTTTTCGCGACCCAAGTACGGCGAGGGCTACGAAATCGAAGGTGTTGAGCATCTCGTGATCGTCGAGCTCAAGCGGCCTGGGATCCCCATCGGCATGGATCAGAAGAACCAAGCCTGGAAATACGTGGCGGAGCTGCTCGAACACGGACTAATCGAAGAGTCCACCCAGGTGACCTGCTTTGTGATGGGGTCCAAGTTGGCCCCTCGCGAACGCGTCCGGGATGAAGGTTCGACCCGAATTATTCCTCTGGCGTACGACACCTTCATCCGTCGCGCGGAGTCACGGATGTTGAACCTCTACGCGCGTTTGAAAGACGCACCATTTCTTCAGGCCCACGGTGTCGACGCCGACCAGTTTTCCGAGCCGCCCCCCGCCCAAAGCCTGGATCTCCACCCGGTGTAGGCGGGCGCCAAGAAGCAGTCCGGCTCGGAGGCCGCTCGCCCGAGCCTCACGGCCAGCTACATGTTTGCCGAGTTGATCTAGGAGAACGCCAATGTCTCTAAGGCTGCTGAAGCTCAACCGACCGGTGGCGGAACGTCAGGCCGTCTGGATCAATTCGGCGGATGTGACCCATGTTCAGGAAGCAACGGGCGATGCGGACTACGCCGAGGTGCACCTGCGTAATGGGGCGATAATCCAGGCGGTCGAGTCTGCGTCGTCTATTGCTGAGGCGCTCCAGACAGGTGCCGTTGAAATCAATGATGACGGGAAGCCGCGAGGCGACGAGCCAATGCCAATCGCTTAGCCGCGATATAGAGTTTTGAACAAAGGGGCCTGTGAATCGGGCCGGAAGCCTACGTTAGGCCGACCACGTCGTTGCACATGTGCCGCATGCCCCACGGCGGGGATGGGTCAGGTCCGGGTCCGCATTGGCGGCCTTGCCACCGGGCCCCACAGCGGACGTTGCGAAGGTCGGGGAAGAGTCAGTTTTCCCCGTCGCCCGAATTCTCGTGAAGCACCTCGGTGCGCAAGAGGCGGCCTGCCGCGAGCCGACGCGACAGGGCGTCGAGAAAGCCGACATAGCGTTCCTGCCCCTTGGCGTTCTGCGCTTTCTGATCTCCTGCCGCCAAACTTGGCGTGGCGGTCAGCCAGGCTTTCACAAAGAGCGCGACGGCCTCATTCGATATCGTCACATCGCGCTCCAGCCGCTCGATTGCGCGACCGATCCGATCAAGCCGGCGCGTGACCGCCGCCTCCGACGCCTCCTCACCATCGGGCGACAGATAGGCCGCCACCGCAGCCTGCACGATCTCGGATTTCGACCGCCGCATACGGCGTGAGGCCACGTCCAGGGCCAGTGAAAGTTCTCTAGCCAGGAACACCTTCGTCTGGACCTTCACAGCGGGATGCCATCGTCTGGGTCTAGCGCCGCCAGCCGCGCCGCTGTCCTGAACCGCCGCGACTGTACAACTTGGACCGCGTCGTCGGTATCGAGATCAGGATCCAGGCCAAGTTCGACCTCTTCCACTGACGGTGTCGGGTCTCCCGGCGCGCCGAGCTCCGGCTCAAGCCTAAGTCCTCCCTCATCCTCGTCGCCGGATTTGGTGGCCTCCTGCACGGCCGACGTTGGCGCCGACGCCCATTTGGAGACTTCGCTAGACGACAGGGTCGCGGGCTTCGCTGGCGGCGACGCGGCTCGCGAGGCGAGCTCCCGGTCGGCGTAGAAGCGCACCTTTTTCGCCCGAATGGGCGGCGCCCCCGACACCTGGACCAGCGCCTCGTCAGCCGGAAGCTGCATGACCTCACCGGGCGTTAGCAGCGGTCTGGCCGTCTCCTGCCGGCTGACCATCAAGTGTCCCAGCCACGGCGAAAGCCTGTGCCCCGCGTAGTTCTTCATCGCCCTCATTTCCGTGGCGGTGCCGAGGCTGTCGCTGATCCGGCGCGCGGTCCGCTCGTCGTTGGTCGAAAACGCGACCCGGACGTGGCAGTTGTCGAGGATGGAGTTGTTCTCGCCGTAGGCCTTGGCGATCTGATTCAAGCTCTGTGCGATCAGGAAGGCCTTGATCCGGTATCCGGCCATGAAGGCCATGGCCTGCTCGAAAAAGTCGAGCCGGCCGAGCGCTGGAAACTCGTCCAGCATCAGCAGTAACCGTGGTCGATGGCGCGCCGTCTCGAGACCTTCCGTCAGGCGCCGTCCGATCTGGTTCAGGATCAGGCGGATCAGCGGCCGCGTTCGGCTGATGTCCGACGGCGGCACGACGAGGTAGAGTGTCACCGGCCGGCCCGGCGTCACGAGATCGTCGATGCGCCAGTCGCAGCGCGACGTCACGGCCGAGGCGATCGGATCGCGGTAAAGCCCCAAGAAGCTCATGGCCGTGGACAAGACTCCCGACCGTTCGTTCTCGCTTTTATTCAGCAGCTCCCGGGCGGCGCTGGCCACGACGGGATGGACGCGATCGCCCAGGTGCGCGGTCGCCATCATCGCCCGCAGTGTCGCCTCGATCGTGCGCTGGGGATCGGCCAGGAAGTTGGCGACGCCGGCGAGGGTCTTGTCGGGTTCAGCGTAGAGAACGTGTAGGATCGCCCCGACCAACAGGCTGTGGCTGGTCTTATCCCAGTGCGACCGACGCTCGAGCGCACCATCCGGGTCCACGAGAATATCGGCGATGTTTTGAACATCGCGCACCTCGCTCGGACCGCGCCGCACCTCGAGTAGCGGATTGTAGGCGCTGGACGACGGGTTGGTCGGGTCGAACAGCAGCACCGGGCCGATGCCCGAACGGCAGCCCGCGGTCAGCTGCCAGTTCTCACCCTTGATGTCATGAACCACGGCCGAGCCGGCCCAGGTCAGTAGCGTCGGTACGACGAGCCCCACACCCTTGCCCGAGCGGGTCGGCGCAAAGCAAAGGACGTGTTCAGGCCCATCGTGGCGAAGATAGTGCTGCTCTAGCCGGCCAAGGACAACGCCGTCCGGTCCAAGCAAGCCGGCCGCCCTCGCCTCGCCTTCCGTGGCCCATCGCGCCGAGCCATAGGTGGTCACCTTCTTGGCTTCGCGCGCGCGCCAGATCGACATCCCGATAGCCACGAGGACGGCGGTCAGCGCGCCGCCGCCCGCTAGGAATGCGCCGCGCGCGAACACATTTGGCGCATAGGCCTCGTAGATGAACCACCAAACGAAAAAGGCCGGCGGCGGATAGACGGGCCAACGCCCGAGGTGAAACCAGGGTGGCCCCAGCTGCGGCTGGAAGCCCAGCCGCCAGGCGGTCCATTCAGTTGCTAGCCAGACACCGGCCAAGGCCAAGAGGCCGACGACCAGGAGCTGGCCCCAGAGGATCTTCGTTCCACTCATGGAGGGGACTCGCTTTCAAAGCCCTCTCCCCCGCTTGCGTCCGAGCGTCCAATCGATCCCTCCTCCCGGGATCGCCGTCCCTTTCACCGCCTGCCCGAGGCGGTCATCCAAGGCCTTGGTCCAGGGCGCTAGCTGGAACCCGAGGCCGTCGTCGATCAGCGCGAACCGCCCCGACGCCAGGTCGAGGCGGCGCGCATAAACGCCTTCCACAAGCTCGCCGGACTTGGCCTTCCGCAAGGCGCCACTGGTCGCGCTGATGTTGGCGGCCACGCGGTCAAGTTCCTGGGCGCGCAGCGCGGCCAGGAGTCCGGGTCTGGGCCGTCCAGCGCCATCGACTAGGCCCTGTTGCCCAAGATGAGCCCTGCGCTGATTGAGCGCGTCGCGGACCTCTCGGCCAAAGCCGTGGGTCGCCAGCGGTGTCGGATCTTGGACCACCAGTTGCCGGTCCAACCAGGTCGCGCCTGAGGCGCCGACCTGCTGGCGGATCGTCAAATCGGACCGATGCAGCAGCTCGACGACGGGCTTGCCGCCATCCCTCTGTCGCGGCCGGATTTCGACCAGGCCGCCGACGGGCGTATCTCCCGCCGCGCCAAGGTCGCGCAGGCGGACGTGGTGAAGTCGTCCGTCTACGCCATCGACGACGACATAGGCCTGTCCTGTCAGTTCATCGTGCAGGCCCCGATCAACCAGCCGCCCGACAAGCGAGCCATCAAGGTCGGGTTCGTGAATGCGCAGATCGGCCAGATCGCGCTCGCCCTGGCAGGCCTTGTGTAGCGTCTTGATGATGTCGCCGCGTTCGCCGAGGGCCCGAAGGCGGGCCTCCAAGTCTTCATCCAGGCGCCATAGACCGCCATGCTCACTGGCCAAGCCCAACTTCTGCAGAGCCCGAGCCCTGCCAATCAGACGCGACGGCGCCGAGGCAGAATTCGCCAAGTCCGGCCGCAGGTCGACCAACCCCTCCTCGCTCGTGCGGTCGCGCAGCTGTCGATCCAGGCTGGTCCAGCGCTCGGCCTCGACTTCTCGATCGAGACTGGCGGCGATCTCGGCGGCGGTTCTTGGGCCCAATTCCAGGCCGACGATCGCCTCGGCGCGCTGGCGCAGTCCTCTGCTGATGTAGTCGCGGTCGATCACCAGGTCGTCGCCGCGCTCGTCCACGCCACGGACCAGCACGTGGACATGCGGGTGCTCGGTGTTCCAGTGGTCGACGGCGATCCAGTCGAGACGTGTCCGCAGATCCTTCTCGGCCTGGGCCATCAAGTCTCGCGTCGAGGCTCGCAGGTCCTCAAGATCCGCCGCATCCTCCGGCGAGACGATGAAGCGGAAATGGTGCCGGTCCCCTTCGCAGCGTTCCGCGAAGGCCTCGGGGTCAGACTCACCGTCGCGATCGAACATCACGGCCGGCGCGCCATCCTTGGTCACGCCCTCGCGTTTCAAGTAGCACATGTGTTGGGCTAGTGGCGCTGCGCGGTGGCGACCGCCAGCGTGGCGAACGATCCGCGCCTTGACCGTCACTCGTCGATTGGAAGCAGCCGAGCGCCGGGCAACATCGCGCCCCTGCCCGGACCGTCGGAAACGTGGCCCCTTGAGATCGGCAATCCCAAGACCAGCCTTGCGCGTCCGTGCGAGCACGTCACCCACGAAGCTGCGCCCCCGGGCAATGTTGCCGGCGCCGCGATCGCCGATCCGGCCGAGCAGCAGGAAAAACGCCTCGTCGTCAGACATGACGACCGCCCGGCGAAAAGGTCCCGGATAAGCCGCTGAAAAGATGAAAGAACGTCCAAAGACCGGGACCAGAGCTTCTCGATAGGTCCCGGAAATTTCTCAACACCATCAACACCATGGACCCAAAAGGTCCCGGTGCTTTTATCTTGCCGTCGTCCCCGAGCATCCAAACGGCCCCGATCGCGCCCCTCCTCCTCCCCATGGTCGTGCTCAGCATGAGCCGGCTCATCGCGTCGCCTCCTCGGCGACACCAGAAAAGAGTGGTGCCTTAGCCGCGCTGAATTCGGACTCTTGAGCCTCACCTCCGCTACTGACGAAGAGATCCGATCCGCGCCAATCTGGACTGATCCGTCCCCCAAGTGTCTGCTTCCGCGACGCGGACTTGGGCAACCTCGCGCGCACGCGCGCGACATAGGCGATGGTTTCGGCAGGCAGCTTTTGTTTGCCGTCCAAATACGCCTGATAGCGCGAAGGACCGGCATTGTAGGCGCCCAGAAAACCCTCCGCGCCGAAGCGATCCAACATCCGACGCAGATAGACCGCGCCGGCCAAGAGATTGTCGCGCGGGTCGAACGGGTCGTCTCCAAGTCCAAGATCGGCCCGCAAGTCGCGCCAGGTGGCGGGCATGATCTGCATCAGGCCCATCGCGCCTTTTGGCGAGATTGCATGAACCGCTCCGCCGCTTTCGGCCTCCGCCACCGCGCGTATCAGAGCTTGCGGTAATCCCGATCTAAGCGATGCGTCGGCCAGATGCTGGCCCATCAAAGCTGGCTTCGCCGAGAGCGCACAAACCTGAGCAAGTCCCTCCCCGCTAGCCTCCGAGCACACCGTCAGCGCACTGGCGATGGTAGCCACGCGCAGACCGCGCCAAACGCTTGCTCTCGACCCAGCCACAATCACCGTGCGGCCGTGCTCGTCGCCGTCAAGGAAAGCGCGCTGAGCGCGCCGGCCTAACGGCCGCCCTTGACCGCGTCTGCGCGCGACCGCCGACGCGGTCTTGGCCGGGACGAGGAAAGGCCACGCAAGACGGCCGAACAAGGAAAGGAGGGGGATGGGCGCCATGTCAGCCATCCCACGTCCAGAGCGGAACAAGGCGTCCGACGATCGTTTGGCGCGTGAGCGGCCCAAAATATCGGCCGTCGAAACTGTCAGGGGCGCGGGCGTTGAGGAGCAGCACCTCGCCCCTCTTAAGGCGTCGACAGCCGTTGAATGGCGTCAAGCGCCGGCCAAGTCGGTCGTGGTCGCGCATCTTGGCGACAGCCTGTCCGTCGATCAGCAACCGCTGACGATCACCACAGACCGTTCGCCCGTCGGTGGCCGCGACATGCTTGATCAAAGGAACGTTCAGCGGAAGATAGCGGCGTCGCGCCATCCATCTCGCCAAGTCCGTCGGCGGCCGGACCAGCGCCAAGTCGCCTTCAACGACGCCGGGGCCCGCGAGCCAATAGAAGCCAATGGGCGCGCTGGCCGTCGTGTTGAGGACCAGTCGTTTGGTGGGAGGATAAAGGCCAGACAGCGCCAGAAGCGCGCAGCCGAACCCGCCCAAGCTCAGATAGCGCCAAGTTGCGGCGCTCATCTTCCCAACCTACGCCGCATGAGCCATGCGCGATGGCGGGCCTTGTCGTAGGCGCGGGGCGGCAGGCCAGTCCCCAGTCGAGCGGCGACATGGCGCCAGTGGTCTGGCGCAACGTCCGTCGCATGTATCTGCATGGCCTCGATGCGATCGATGACCTCAAGGACGGCTTGCACCCTTGTCCAGCCGCTAAGGTCGAGCAGGATCTCCGCGCCCGGCGCGACGAAGGGATAGGTCGTGAAGGCCTGTCCATGAGCGATGGCGCGCAGGATCGCGATCCGTGATTCGACCGTGCCATGATCGCCGGACCGCCACCGAACCACGGCGAAGATCGCGCCTGGCGAAAAGATGACGACCCTGCGACGCCGATCGATGATGCGTTCGCCGGTCGCCCGGCCAAACCGGATCCACCGCTCGATCTGGCCTTCAAGCCAAAGCAACTCGACTTCAGTCAGCATCGCGTCACGCGTCCCGATCGCGCTTCGCGGGCTGCCCGCCCGCGCCGATGGGCTTTGCGGCGGACACCAGTTCAGCGTCCGGATCCGTCGTCGAACAGCGGGCGCCGCGCGCCGACCAGGCGTTGAGGTCCTCTATCGTGTAGACGACCCGGCCGCCGATCTTCCGGTAGATTGGCCCCGTGCCATAGGTGCGATGTTTCTCCAGGGTGCGGCTGGAAAGGTTGAGGAATCGGCCAGCTTGCGGGGTGCTAAGGTGCCCAACGAGATCTTCGGGTAGAGCGCCGGGCTTGGACGTGGACATGACGGGTCTCCAGGCGATCGCCGCGTGGTTGGTCGTGGCCGCGGCAGCTCCAGGTCACCTTGGCGAACGACTGTCAGTCCGTGGGATGACGAAGATCGGGGGCGCCCTCTTCGTCACCCCTAAAGCCCGCCTTTCAGCAGCTTCAGATAGCCGCCATTCATCAGCGCCCTCCCCGCCCCGACCAAACGGATCGTTGTTGCCCGCAGGGCGGCTGTCTTCCACGGCACGGACTCCGTCGCGGCCGGACCGAAGACTGTTGAGGCGATCGCGCGATAGCTGAGCCCCGCCAGCGCGGCGTCGAGCGCTTGGAGACACCTGCCCAATCGGACGAACTGGGCCTGGGTCAGGTGCGATTTCGGTGGCGGCCGGCCGGCCGAAAGTCGCTCGAACGCATCGACAGCGCGCACGCGCAGACCCAGGTTCGCGTCAAAAGCTAGCGAGATCACCAGCGGTCCTCCGACCTCGGCGCCCTTGCGGAGCAGCACCTGAAGTCCGCAAGACGTGCGCAGATATAGGCCGTCTTCGGCGCGGATCACCTGACCATCGGGCAGCGTTCGCGCGGCCCCCACCGCGTCGGCCGGGTTCTCAGCGTCCAGATGCAGAACAAGCCCTGGCGCGACCTCGGGAAGCCAGAACACCGGGGCTTGATCGGCGCTTAGGCTGGGATCGGCCGCGAAGCGGAGCCCCCAGCGGCGATCAATCGGCGCGAGCAGGTTTCTGCTTTGGCGTCGCCACCGCGCAAAACTCGCTCGGTAATCGGGATTACGCCGTAAGAATTCCCAGGCCAGGCCCGACGCGCTGAACCACGCCCCCGCACCACCACCACGGCGCTCGCCAGGCGGCTGCCCTGATCCCGGCGCGGCGACGGACGAAGCCATTCGCCCATGGCGCCAGACCTAAGAGCGGCAGGCACAGCTTAGCAGGACCATATTCCGCGATCTGATAGCGCGAAGGGTCCGTTTTCGGAGAGGCCGCTATGTGAGAGCCGATTTGGCGCACGTGCGGCACCATTTCACCGCGCGAAAACCGGCAGGAGTTTTAGCTGGGTCTGAACCGCAGTGTCACCGCGAGCAGTTCGTCCACCCATTGCAGTTCTTCTGCGGATAGGCCCGACAGACGTTGGACGATCGAGACGAGCGGATCGCTTCGTCCCTCCTCAATTGCGTAATCACCAATGCCGAAGAGGTCGCGCAGGTGGATGTCAAACACCGACGCCAATCGAACGAGCGTCTCGAAAGTTGGAGCGTTGCCGGCCTCAAGACTCTGGACGGTGCCCGGTTGGCGATCGATACGCTCGGCAAGTTGTGATTGGGTCAGCCCGAGACGCTTGCGGTGATGCTTCACCACAGCTCCGAGCTGTTCCTCCACCTTCGCCATCAGATCTGACGCTCACCCGTTACGTGTATCGGATGTTCTGCTAGGGCGGCGAAAGCACACAGACGCTCAAAACATATCTTTTCGGATTTTCCATCTTTCAAACATTGTTTTTCCATACGAATCTGTGGGCGATCGCTGTTCGGACCTCGCCCGTGGACGCAACCTCACCGCCCGCCCCGCCGCGCCAAACCCTGGCCGACTCGCTGGAACAGCTGTTCCGGCGGCATGACCGGTGGTTTCGTCCCTTGATGCGCCGCCGCCATGGCGACGCAGCCGAGGACCTCGTGCATGAAAGCTATCTGCGGGCCGCGCCCTACGCGGCCGCCGGGGCCATACGCCACCCCGAGGCGCTGCTGGTGCGCATCGCCGAGAACCTGGCCTCCAACATGCGGCGCGACCATCACCGCGAGATCGCCCAGGACCCGGAAACGACGCCCCCCGAGGCGCGATCGCTGATCGCCACCCAGGAGCACGCCGTCACCTTCAAACAGATCGTGCTAGCCCTGCCGCCGGAGTTGCGCGATGTTTTCGTGCTGAACCACGTCGAGGGCATGACCTACGAGGAGATCGCCGTCCATTTGGGGATTCCGCGGACGACGGTTCACCACAGGATGCGCAAGGCCTTGGAGAAGACGTCTAAAGCGATGCGGGACTAGGGCGGACGCTCGAGATGATCGATGACCGACAAAAGACCCTGCGCCAGGACAAGGAAGCGGCGGCCTGGTTCACGCTGTTGAGCGACACCGAGGTCGAGACCGAGGCGCTCGAACGCTTCGACAAGTGGATACAGCGCGACGGCAATCGCGCCGCCTATCGGCGGATCGAGGACATCAGCACCGCCGCGGGCGACTTGCGCGACGATCCAGAAATGCGCGCGGCGGCGCGCGAAGCGCTCGGCCGGCGCAAACCCAGGGCCAGCGCTTCCTCGTTGTTCAGGCTCGGGCCGCCGCGCCTTTGGGGCGGGCTGGCGCTGGCGGGCGTCATCGCCTCGGCCGTGTTGTTCGCCACGCTCACCCGGCCCAAGACATATGAGACCGCGGTGGGCGGGCGGATGACCGCGCAGCTGAGCGACGGCTCGACCGTGCAGCTCAACACCGACACGGCCCTGCGGGTGAAGTTCAGCCATGGCGAGCGGCGGCTCGAACTGGTCAGGGGCCAGGCCTTCTTCAACGTCGCCCATGACCCCGCCCGGCCCTTCCTCGTCAGGGCCGGCGCCATGGAAGTCCGCGCGCTCGGCACCCGTTTCGACGTCCGCCACGACAGCGCCGACGCCTCGGTGGCGCTCGCCCAGGGCCAGGTGCGGGTCCGTCAGCGGACCGGCCAGCGGCAAGCTTGGACCTTGTCGCCCGGCCAGGGGCTGACCGTCCTGTCCGACGGGCGCTCGACGGGTCCCGCGCGCATCGACGTCGCGGCCCTCACCGGGTGGACGCGCAACATCATCACCTTCCACGACATCGCGCTTGGCGACGCGGTGGCGGAAATGAACCGCTACGACCGCGCCAAGATCACCCTGGCCCCAGGGGTCCCAGCGCACGCCAAGCTCAGCGGCGTGTTCACGACCGGCGATCAGGAGGAGTTCCTCGACGCCGCCAAGGCGAGCTTTGATCTGGAAAGCCGCCGCAGACCCGACGGCGGCGTGGAACTACGGCCCCGCTCGAACGGTTGATGACAGAATAATTTCACAGGGGCGCTACCAACCCGCGCCGCCTGGCGTGTCTCCACCCGCAAAGCCGCTGGCTTCAAGCGCGTCATGTTGATCGCGCCCGGCGGCCCGGGGGGCCTGTATGAGTCCGTTTTCCAAGCGTTTCTGGGTCAGTTCCGCGTTGAGCGTCCTCACGTTCGGGCCTGTCTGGACCGCATCGGCGGCCGCCGCGCCGCAAGTCGAAGAGCAGCGTGTCAGCATCACGCTGGCGGCCGGGCCGCTGGATCAGTCGCTGCTCCGTCTGGCTCAGCTGACCCATGTGCGGATCATGTTTCAGAGCCAGATGGTCGCGGGGCTGAAGGCGCCCGCGGTGCAGGGCCAGATGTCGCCGCGCGAAGCGCTCGACCAGCTTCTGGTCGGCACCGGCCTTGAGCCGCAACAGGCCCGGCCAGGCGTCCTGGTGCTGCGCCGCGCGCCCACGCCGATCGCCACGGCGCGCCCGGTGGCCCAACCGGCGCGCGCCGCCGCGCCTGTCCAGGCCCCAACCCGGCGTCACGAAGCGCTGGACGATACGGTCACCCAGGTCGATGAGATCGTGGTCGGCAGCCACATCCGCGGCGTCAAGGACGGCCCTTCGCCGGTGATCGTCCTGGGCCGTGACGACATCGACCGGGCCGGCTACGCGACCGTCGCCGACGCCTTGACCAGCCTGCCGCAGATGTTCGGCGGCACGACCGCCGACGACGTAACCATGGTCGGTTCGGACCCGACCAACACCAACAGCGCCTTTTCGACGGCGGTCAATCTGCGCGGGCTTGGACCGGACGCCACCTTGGTGCTGATCAATGGCCGGCGCATGGCCGGCGCCGGCTTGATGGGCGATTTCGCCGACGTGTCGATGATCCCGTTGAGCGCGGTGGCGCGCATCGAGGTGCTGACCGACGGCGCGTCGGCCCTCTACGGCTCGGACGCCGTTGGCGGGGTGGTCAATGTCGTGATGCGCGATCGCTACGAGGGCGGCGAGACGCGGCTGCGCTACGGCGGCTCGACGCGCGGCGATCTTGGCCAGTACCAGATCGCCCAGACCTTCGGCAAAATCTGGGGCAGCGGCTCGGTGTTGGTCTCGGCGGAGTTCCAGCGCCGCGACAGCTTGGCGGCGGGCCGACGCGATTTGACCGAAAGCGTTGATCTGCGACGGTTTGGCGGCCTCGACCACCGGCTCTTCTACAGCCAGCCGGGGACGGTGCTGATCGCCGATCCGGTGACCTTCGCCTTGAAGCCGGGCTACGCGATCCCCGCCGGCCAAGATGGGACGCATCTGCGGCCGAGCGACTTCCTGGCTGGCCAGCAGAACCTCTTCAACTACCGCCAGGGCACCGACATCCTGCCGATGCAGGAGCGCGGCAGCCTCTATGTCGCCGCGTCCCAGGCGCTTGGCGCGCGGGTCACGCTGAACGCCGAGGCGCGCTATAGCGACCGGCGCTTCGCGACCTTCGGCTATGCGCCGATGACGGTGATGACCGTCTCGGCCAACAATCCCTACTTCGTCTCGCCCAATGGCGCGCCGAGCCTAGCCATCGCCTATTCGCTGGCTAACGAGACCGGCGGATCGAAGTCCGCCGGCGAGGTGCAGAGCCGCAGCCTGACCCTGGGCGCCAAGATCGACCTGCCGGCCACTTGGCGGCTCGACCTCTACGCGCTGCACGCCGAGGAGCTGGGCTCCTACCGCGCGTCGGGGATGCTCAACTCGACCTTCCTCAACGAAGCCCTGGGCAATACCCCCGACAACCCCGCCACAGCCTACAGCGCCGCGCGCGATGGCTATTTCAACCCGTTCATCGGGACGGGGCGCAACAACGCCGCCGTGCTGGGCTTCATTACCCAAGGCTACCAGCTGACTCAGACCGTGGGGCGGTTGGACACGGTCAGCGCTTCGGCCGACGGCCCGCTCTGGCGCTTGCCGGCGGGCGCGCTGCGCCTGGCGGTGGGCGCGCAAATCCGCACCGAGCGCCTGAAGAACACCGGCTCGGCCTGGGCCTCGGGCCTCGTTCCCTACCCGACCGCCCCACGCCAGGGCGAGCGAACCGTCAGCGCGGTCTATGCCGAACTGCGCGCGCCGCTGTTTGGCGACAGCTATCGTCGTCCCGGCGTCGAGCGGCTGGAGCTGTCGGCGGCGGTGCGGTCCGAGCACTATGATGGCGGACCGACGAGCACCGTGCCCAAGCTCGGGGTCGTCTGGTCGCCGATCGCCGACTGGACCTTGAAGGGCACCTATGGACGCTCGTTCCGCGCCCCCTCGCTCGGCGAGCTGACCGACGCCCAGAAGGCCACCCCCGTCAACCTGACCGTCAACGGCGCCAATGTGCTCACCCTGCTGCTTTATGGCGGCAATCCTGGCCTTCGCCCCGAGACCGCGACGTCCTGGTCGGCGGGCCTTGAATTTGCGCCGGCCGCCCATCCCGAGATCCGCCTGGCCGCGACCCTGTTCGACACGGAGTTCCGGCAGCGGATCGGTCAGCCGGCGATCAACAACCTCTCGACCGTGCTGACGGCTAGCGATCTTGCCCCCTTCCGCCAGTTCATCAGCCCGGCCAGCAATGGCGCGGACCTGGCGCTGGTGCAGTCCTACCTGCGGCTTGCGAGCTCGGCCGCCGCCTCGCTCTACCAACCGCAGGCCTACCAGGCGATCGCCGACGCCCGCTATGTCAACACCGGCACGCTCGCGGTGCGCGGCCTTGACCTGACCGGCAGCTACCGCCTGACCACGCACAACGACCCGGTGGTGGTGAGCGGCAACCTGTCGTGGCTGCTGTCATCGTCGCGGCGGATCACCGCGGCGGCCCGCAAGACCGAACTGGTCGGCACGGTCGAAAACCCGGCCGACCTGCGCGCGCGCCTCTCGGCGGCCTGGACCCACGGGCCTTTCACGACCACCGTCACGCTCAACCATGTCGGCGACCTGCACACCCCGGCTGGCGCGCGGCTCGCCAGCCAGACCACCGCCGACCTGCAGCTGCAGTTCGCCGCGCCGGCCCGGCGCGGGCCCTTGCGTGGCCTCAACCTGGCCCTGACCGTCCAGAACCTCTTCGACAAGGACCCGCCGTTCTATGACTCGCCGCAGGGCGTGGGGTTCGATGCGGCCAACTATGATGTCCTGGGCCGCGTGGTCGCCCTGCAGCTGACCAAGGCCTGGTAGCGCGCCATTCCCCCTTCAGCAGAGGATTTCACCATGCGACTTTTCGCAGGGGTGGCGCTGGCTTGCGCGCTCGCCGCGGCGCCGGCTCAGGCCGCCCGTCCCTTCACGATCGAGGACCAGCTTTCGGTCCAGAACTTCGGGCGGGTCGCCTTCTCGCCCGCCGGCCGCTGGCTGATCGCCGAGCGCTATGGGCGCTGGGGCGACGCGCCCAGCTTCGACCACGAGTTCCTGACCCATCAGACCACCAGTCAGATCTTCGTCACCGATCTGCGTGCCAACAGTCCGCCGCGCCCGCTCCTGCCCCAGGCCGCCAAGGCGGGCGACACCTTCGGAGCCTTCTCGCCGGACGGGACACGGGTCTTGGTCTTCCGGCAGGTGGGGCATCGGCGGAAGATGGGCGTGGCCACGCTGGCGACCGGGGCGACGCGATGGTCGGGCCTGACCGCCGATCCCGAGGTGTGGACCGCCCAGGCCCGCTGGCGGGACGATACGCGCGTCGTCGTCATCGCGCGCGCGCCCGACGCCCCGTCGATCCTGCTCGGCGCGGGCTGGCAGACCCAGGCGCGCACCGCGGCGGCCTGGAGCGCCAACAGCCGCGGCGAGGCGTCAGGCGTCGCGCTCGGCGCGGGCCGCTACGCCGGGCTCAATCCGCCGCCGCCCGACTACGACCTGGCGGAATTCGACGCCCACAGCGGCCAGACGCGCGTGCTGGCGCACGGCCCCTTCTTCGAGATCTTGCTGTCGCCCGACGGCCGAACCGTCGCGGCGAGCGAAGAGGGCGAGCTCGTCACGCCCAGCGCCGCGACGGCGATGGTTCGCCTGTCGAGCCCCCATCGCCGTCGGCGCCTGTCCCTCATCGACCTCGACACCGGTGAAATCCGCCGCCCCTGCCCGGCCTGCGATCTTGCCCCGGGGACCTGGGCCTGGTCGCCGGACGGCCAGGCGCTGGTGGCCGCGGCGCGCGATCAGCCGGCGTTCGACGCCGGCTATGGCTACTGGCGGTTCGATCGGCTTGGCGCATCGGTCGCCCTGGCCCCGCGGCTGCGCGTCAATCTCGTCACCGGCGGCGGGATCGCGAACCTGACCGGCCAGGCGGCCTGGCTGGGCGGCGATCCGGTCGTCCTGGCCAAGCCCGAGGGCGCGGCGCGGCCTGACTGGTGGCGCCTCGCGCGCCAGGGCGAAGTCAACCTGACGGCGGCCTTCGCCCCGCCGCAAGGTCGGGCGCTGGCGGTCGGCCCCAAAGGCCTGCTGGTCAATACGGCGGCGGGGCTCGTCCGGCTGCCGCCGAAAGGCCAAGCTCGGGTCATCGCGGCCGGCGCCTGGCAAGGCGCCGGCGCCCTGCCCGGGCTGCCCATAGAGCGCCTCGTCGGAACCGTGGATCATGCCGCGCGGCTGCTGACGCCCGAGGGTCACACCCGGCCGGCCGCCGATCTGCCGAGCCGCGCCCGGCTGGTGGCGACCTCGCCCAGCGGCGATCTCGCGGCCATAGACACCGACGACCATGGGGTCCGCACGCTCAGCCTCTATCGCCCAAACTCGCCGCCGCGCCCGCTGCTGACCATCAACCAGGCCCTTGCCGATGTCGCCTTCAGCCGGCCGGTGGCGATCCCCCACCGTGGGCCAAGCGGCGAGCCTCTGACCAGCTGGCTCTACCTCCCGCCGGGCGGCGCGCTGGGGGACCAGCGCCCGCTGATCATCGTGCCCTATGCCGGCGATCGCTATGATCGGCCGCCCGCCTGGTTCGAGCCGGGCGCGGTCACGCCTCTGACCAATGTCCAGTTGATGGTGGCCCAGGGCTATGCGGTCCTGGTTCCCAGCCTGCCGATCGGCTTGACGGACGAGCCCGCGCCGGGTCTCGCCGCCGCGATCCTGCGGGCGGTCGACGCCGCGCATGTGCAGCATCCCGTCTTCTCGGCCGATCGCCTGGCCGTCTGGGGCCACAGTTTCGGGGGCTGGTCGGCCCTGATGGCCGGCGCGCAATCGCCGCGGTTCAAGGCGCTGATCGCCTCGGCCCCGCCGACCGATCTGATTACCCTGCATGGCAACCTTCGTCTCGCCAGCTTCGCGGTCCCGGAGGTCTATATGACGCTCACCGGGCTGCAGGGCTGGGCCGAGGGCGGCCAGGCCAGGATGGGCGCCCCGCCCTGGAAAGACCTCGATCGGTATGCTCGCAACAGCCCGCTGTTGCAGGTCGACCGGCTCACGGCGCCGGTGATGCTGATCTATGGCGACATGGATTATGACCCAAGCCAGGTCGCGGCCCTGTTCATGGCGCTATCACGACAGGGCAAAGATGCGCAGCTGCTCCTCTATCGCGGCGAGGGCCATGTGATCGGCAATCCGGCCAACCTGCGCGACCTGCATCAACGGGTGTTCGCCTTCCTCGCCGACGTCCTGGGACCGGTCGCCGCCGTCCCGCGCCCCGCGGCCCTCTCGCCCTCGGCGGCTTCCCCCTCGCCGATCCGCGCCTCCCAATGACGGACCCAGGCCTCCAGGGCCGCGGCGGTGAGGAGATCGCGGGAGGCGTCCTTCCAGACGATGGCCTCGGGCTCGAGCGCGGCCGCCAGTTCGTCGCGGTCGATCAGGCCCCGCGCCGCCAGACGGCCTTCCAGCAGAAAGCCGCGCAGAAACGGCGCGCTAGCCGCGAGGCTGCGATTGAGGAAGACGCTGATTTCACCCTTCGAGCGCCGCCCGACGATCGATGGAGGCAACCGGTCGGCGAACGCCTCGCGGGCGAAACTACGCTCGCCTTCCCCCGCGCTGAGTATGGGCGCGGGGATCGCCAGGCAGGCCTCGACCACCGGCTGGGCCAGCAAGGGGTGGACGATACGGGCGCGCTCGGCCCGACCGGTGGCGCCATGGGCGTTGAGGTTCGAGACCAGCGCCCGGATCTGCTGTCGCTTGGCCGGGGTGACGCTGCTTAGCCCGCCCACCCAAGGATGGGTCAGGCCCACCCGCCGGATCCGTTCGGCTTCCTGGCGCAAGAGTTGGCCTTCGATCGACACCGTCGAGGGACGGCCGCTGAACGCCTCCCAGGCCAGGCTCCAAATCGACCGCCTCGTTCGCCGCGCGACCTCCTCCAGCCGCGCGCGTCGCGATCCCTCGCAAGGCGCGCCGCCGAGCAGGTCCGCGGCCAGGGCGCTGGCCGCCACCTGATAAAACACCGTGTCGCCGCCGTGGCCGGTGAACAGCGCCCGAGCGTCGATTGCCTCCAGCGCCCCGACCAGCCCCGCGTCGTAGCCAGGATCAAGGGCGTTGAAGTTTGGTCGCGCCGCCTGGCCGGCGGCGGCCAGCACCGTCTCGTCGAACGCGAACGGTTCGCGCCGGAGCGTGCGCAGGGGCGCGCCGATGCGCTCGGCCACCGCCTGGGCGTAACCGCGCTCATCGGCTTCTGGCTGGTCGCCGTAGAAATTCACGGTCAGCTGTGGGCCAAGACCGCTGGCCGCCAGGCTGGTGGCGACGATCGCCGAGTCGAGGCCGCCGGAAATCTCGCAGACAATCGGGCCCGCGTCGCTGGCCAGGGCCGCCACCGTGGCGTCGATCGTCCGGCGCAGGTCCTGGCGGCTCGGCCAGGGCCGATGGCGCGCGCCGCGAACGACCGCCGCGGGGGTCCAGAGCACCGAGCGCTCCTGCCCGTCCGCGCCATGAACGGCGGCGCCGGGATCGATCGTGGCCAGGCCCGTCAGGGGCGGAGGACCGAGGGCCGCGCTGATTGGGTCCGCCAGGATCTGGACGATCCGCGGCCAGTCGATCGCCAAGTCCGCCGGACCGGCGCGACCGGTGAGCGGACGAGCGCTCATCACCGTGACGCCGTCGCGCCGCCAGGCCAGCGCCTCCAGGGCCCCTGACGGATCGCGCAGCAAGGTTGGCCCCGCTTCGGCGCGACCGATCCACATCCCGACATAGCCGCCCCAAGCGGTCTCGATCAGGTGACGACCGGCCTCGAGCGGATCGATGTCGGCAAGACCGTCGAGCGCCGCGCGCGCGACCGCGCCGCCCAGGGTCGCCCGTCGGTCAAAGGCTTCACCGATCAACACCCCCGCCACGCCGCCCCGTCCCATCAGCGGCGAAACGGCCGGCGCCTGGCCATCGGTCAGGACCGCCAGCCGAAACGCCCGCAGCGCCAGGGTCCAGCCGGCGTCGATCAGCGCCTCGACCATCTCGTCGAACGCGGCGGCGGCCAGACCGCCCGGATAGGTCAAGGCCGCGTAGCCCATGGCTAGCGCACCATGATCGGGTGATAGGCGATGAGCCGTTCGGCCTCGTCATCAAGCACCAGATCGCCCGCCTGCAGCCAGCAGTGCGCCCCAAACGGCCAGGTGCGCACGCCGAAGATCCAGTCGACGCGGTGGCCCAGGGCGAGGAGATAGTCGCGCAGCATCTGGCTGCGAAACAGACAGGCGCCGTCGAAGGGCAACCAGGGCTGGAGTCGCCGAAAGGCGTCGAGGTCCGCCAGCAGCCCTTCGCTGGCGGGCGGAGAGACCCCGGTGGACGGCGGCGGCAGGCGCTGGGCGAAGGGACGCCGCTCGGCGGCCCGGCTGGCGAGCCCCGCCATGATGGCTTGCCGCCAATGGGCCAGGCGTGGGCGCGGGCGTTCGCGGGCCGGCAGCGCCTCCAGCACGGCCCGCGCCGTGCGGACGGGCGCTGGCGTGCTCGGCGGCGGCTCGATCGCGGCGGCGGCGCTGGCCAGGCCCGCCTGGATCAGGTCTTCGGCCAGCTCACGCGCCGCGACGCGCAAGGACCGTCCCTCTAGGGCCAGCACCGACCCGACCGCGGGCAGACAGAAATAGGCGTTGGTCGCGACATCGAGGAAGACGACATCGTCATCGATCATGACCGCGTACACGCCGGCGCTGAGCCACAGGTCCATGGCCTGCTCCTTGTCTGGAAGAAAGGCTTGGGCGCCCGGCGCTCGGGGCCAAGGCCGCCGTCTCACATCGGGTCGTAGCGGGCCACGGTGATGTCCTCGAGCAGCAGGCCCACCAGCGCGCCCCGCGTCAGCCTGTCGGCCTTGCCCAATCGCAGCAGTTGAAACCTAGACGTCATCGGCCGGCTCCCTTTCGCGTCCGCCGCGACGGGGCGGCGCGAACAAGGAGGCGGCGCGCCGGTCGTATATTCAAACCTATATTCGAAACGCGTCGCGCCGCCCCTTGTGGGTCAGCCCGGCATGTAGTGGCCAGGCAGGAAATCCTCCGGCAGGCCCGGAGTGAGCGTGCCTTGGGTCAGACGCTGGGCGTCGCCCAGGCGGATCAGGCGATGGGTCTTGGTCACGGGATGGCCCTTTCAGGTGATGGGCCGCGCGGCGGCCCGGTTGCGGAGAAGAACGGCGGCGCGGCGGGGACGGCCCCTCGCGCGCCGCCGCCGTCGGCGGCTCAGCCTTGGATTTCGCGGCCGAGCGGATTGACCGCTTCGGGCTGGCCGACGAACGCGCCTTGCGTCAGGCGATGGGCGTCGCCGACGCGCACGAGACGCGGGGCTTGGGTGGCGTTCTTCTTGGTCATGGTCGTCTCCTTTTCGAGAAGCTGCCAAATGCAGCCTCTCAATCACGCGACCGTCAGGCCCTATATTCAAATCTATATTCGGGGAGATTTGAGCAGGCCCAGAGCCACGGCGAGGATGCGGCCGCTCTGGGCCGCGCGGCGGGCGTAGTGGCGACGCACGGCGCGCAGCAAGGCCTTGCGATCGGCCCAATCATCGCCCGCGACGCCGCCGCTCCCCGCGCCGAAGACTTCGGCCTCGGCCCGGGCCAGCGGGGCCAACTGGGCCTGGACGCGCGCGCAGGCTTGCGCCAGGGCGCGATTGGGCGCGGCCTGGGCGCTAGACAATGGATCGGCCAGATCAAAGCCGTCGCCAGCCTGGGCGCCAGACTGCACGGCCGCGGCGACCAGGACGCTGGCCAGGTCATAGAGCTCGGCGAGACCGGCCGGATCAAGCAGCAGCGCCGCGTAGCCCTGCGGCGTGCGCGCGATCAGCCCCTCCCCGGCCAGGCGCGCCAAGACCTCGCGAACCGGGGTTGGGCTCACGCCCAGTTCCTCGGCCAGGCCGCTGATCGGCAGGGCCGCGCCCTGCAAGGGACCGGCCCGCGTCAAGCGCTGGCGCAGCGTCTCTAGGGTTCGGTCGAATGGATCGCGATCTCGCACCAGCGCGGGCTCCCAGCCGTGGGCGGTCATGCTGGCCGCAACAGGATCGGCGCGTCGAGCTTGGCTGGGCGGTTGACGCCTCGCCCGGCCTTGGAAATGAGCCTCGACGAGTCAGCGCGTGCGATCCTCTCCAGACAAGGCGCGATTGCTGCCGTCCCAACGCCGGATCATTGCCGGTTTTCAGGCAGGACCAACCGCGACGCCGCGGGCGTCGCGCGGCGTCGCGGCGCCGCTCGGGCCCTCCGGCGAGATTTCGGGGGTATGACGTGCACGGACGGTTGCGCTGCCTTGGCCTCCCCGGCGATCATCTCAAAGTTGATTAGTGCGGAGCTTCGCATGCTTGGCTCGCCATCGGCGCCGCTGGCGCGTCAGGCTCGATTGCTCTCGCGCACCCTGCGGGCGATCAAGAAGGAACGGCGCATGACCTCAATCGAGGTCGCCCTGTCGATGGGCGTGGCGCTGCGCACCTATCAGGACTTCGAGAAGGGCAAGGGCGACTTCGACCTCTGGAAGATCCGGCGCTTCGCCAAGGCCACGCGAAGCGACGCCATCGGCATCGTCCTGGCGGTAATGTACGGCAACCCGGCCATCGCGCTCATCACCATGCGCAGCAAGCTCTTGATGACCGGATGGATCGGTTTTCGCGAACTTTGGCGAACCCTGGGCGACCGGCTGCATCTGATCCCGGCCGCCCAGATCCTGCTGGGCCTTCGCAAGATGGGCGAGCACTTGCAGGAGTATTTGGATCGGCGCGCCGCGTCGCTCGACAGCTGGCTGGAGACCTCTCTTGACGAGCTCTACGAGGACCCGGGGGAGGCCGAGGACGAGCGCTGAGGGTCAGGTGCCTAAGCTGGCGATGGCGGCGCTTGAGCCGGCGGCGGGTCGGTCCGGCGGATCCAGACCAGCGGCAGGGCGCCGTCCTCGGCGGCCATCAGCCGACCGCTGACCGGTTCAGGCCAGGTCGGGTCGTCGAGCTTGAGGCTGAGCACCGCGCCGCTGGCGTCAGTGACCCGCCAGGCCGCGCCGCATTCGCGTCCGCCGACCTCGGCGATGTAATCGGGGGCCTTGGCGGAGAATTTCTCGGCCGCGACGAGCGTGACGGCGACGTCGAGGCTCAAGGTGGCGATCCGGCCGCTGAAGCCTTCGCCCTCGCGGCGGAAGTGTCCGATGGTGGTCATGGCGTTGTCCTTGCTGGCCCGCCCGCGGCGGCGAAGGCCCGTCTGGCGGCGGCTCGATGACCGGCGGGGGAGCGTTGAGCCGGTCGGTCGAGCCGCCGCCTCGCCGCGCTTCGGGGGGACGAGAGGCGGCGACGGCGCGGGGTGCGAAGGAACGCCTGGGCGGGCGGTTGGAAGCGTCCTCGCAAGGTCCGCCAGACGGTTCTGAGCCGGCCCTGGCCAGCACTCAAGACGGCGCGACGGGCCGTCGTGCAACGACAGGCGATAGCGTGGAATCGGCGGTTTCAGCCGACGAGGCTCGCCCCATCGCGCCCGCCCTTTCGCCCCTTCAACCCAGCCAAGCCCGCCCCGCCAAGACGGCGGGGCGGGCGGCTGGCTAGTCCTCCTTGGCGCTGGTGCTGCGCGACCAGACCAGGGTGTGGACGCCCTCGATCACCACCAGGGCGGCGTTGATCGCCGCGCCGAACGAGGGATCGTCCAGCTTGACCGACAGATAGTCGTTATTGTCCTTGCTGGTCTTCTTCCAGGCCGCGCCGAGATTGGCCTTGCCGGCCGTGATCCGGAAATCCGGGCTCTTGTCGCTGACCTTGTCGGCCGGACGGATCTGCACGGTCTTAAGGTTGAGGGCCAAGGTGTTGATGGCGCCGGTGAACGAGCCGTCGGCGTTGGCGATGAAGGTGCCGATGGTGGCCATGGGGGTCTCTCCAATCTTTGGTCCGGGCCGCGCCGATCGCGGCCTCGATGGCGATCGAAGGACCGGGTCCTGTCCCGTCTCGCAGAGCGCGCCCCTGCCCGCCGACATAGATTTGCGGGCGCGCTCCCGAAGCCTGGCGGAGGACCAAAGCGGCCAAGTTTCTTGCTTCGCGAGGAATGGGCAGCGCCAGCCCGGCCCAGGGGAAGAAAGGCGGCCGTGCGGTTGCGGGACCGGCGGCGCCCGGTCAGATCCGGCCAGAAGAGGACGCGCTCGACGCGCCCGGCCTTGATGTCCTGGAGAGACGCTCAAAGGCCGCCATCGGGGGTTTCACCGCCAATGCAGACGCTCCGTTCGCCGACGCGTCACGCCTCGCCATCAGTTGCAAGACCGCGCCGGTCCGCCCGGCCGACAAGGTCAGCGACAAGAGCCCGGATTTCAGGATCACGGCCGGCAGGGCCAATCTCGTCACGGCCTCGATGAGGGCGGACCTGGACAACGAAGACTATCCATCGGTCAAGCTGGACGATCCCTCGTTCGGCGCGGCGATCAACGCCGCCCTGGTGGTGATCGCCGGGGTCCACACCCTGGCCTGATCACGCAGCGCCAGGTTTAGGGAGACTCAGGCAGCCACCTATCCGCCGTTTCGGCGCGGAGCTTGGGCGCCGGTGACGGGCGTGGTTGCGCTGTCCGGACGCGGGCACGCGGCCGGTCGTTTTCGCGGCGCGGCTTTGGCGGTCCGAGGCGGAAACGAGGACTCGTAGAATTGCCGGAAAGTGGGCTTCTCCAGCAGCCAAGCCTTGAAGTGGAGGAGCATTGGCGGCGGCGCGGGATTAGGCCATTCACGGCAGTCCCGGATGATCCTTAGGTCTTGCGGCGCATAGAGCACCTGCACGTCATGGGCGGGAAACTCGCCGCAGTCGATGACGACAGCGCGTTCACCAGTCCAAACCACCCGGCCCGCGCACTGCGGAGGTGTCTGGGTCGGATGAAGCCGAACCTGGCCGGAAGAATAGCCGGCCTCCGAGGTCAGCCAGACAGTAACGCCGCAGAAGATCAGATAGGCAGCGAGAAGAACGCCATCCTGG
Organism: Caulobacter segnis ATCC 21756; assembly: GCF_000092285.1. Classification (NCBI taxonomy): domain Bacteria; kingdom Pseudomonadati; phylum Pseudomonadota; class Alphaproteobacteria; order Caulobacterales; family Caulobacteraceae; genus Caulobacter; species Caulobacter segnis. Next base: position 2,816,524 of record NC_014100.1, read on the forward strand.
CCCTTGCGCCACAGCCGCTTGAATAGGCTAACCAAACGGCGCCAGAGGCCGCTTTTCACCACGTCTTGATTGGCGTGGCGGTCAGTCCAGGCACCCAACGCGACCAGCGCGCCCGTAAACCAACCCACCACCGTCACCGCCCACCAGAGGCGCAGGATGGCGGGCCCATAGCCCACGGGCCCCGCGATCACCATGCCGAGCACGATCACGCTTGAGAGAAAGAAGAAGTTCGCGCCGAACCAGGTCCGGCGCGATAAGATCCCAGCATAAGCGCAGGCGTAGGCAAGACCCATCATCGCGGGCGTGATCGCCAGTCGGAGTCCCGACATCAGCACGTCGGTTGGTGTCGCTATGGCCAGGAACGTCTGGCCCCACTGATCGAAGATCAAACTGTTGACTAGGGTCGAGGCCAAGAAGCCCAACGCCGTCATGACCGTGAGGCGTTCGGCCTTTCTCCAGACATCTCTCAAGGCGCCCATCCAGCCCGCCTCGGCCACCGTCTCTTGGTCGTCCGCCATCGCGATTTCCCCCTTTTGACTTCGGGATTTGGCAGACAACCCTGAATTGATCGTTAGCCTTCCACCGTGATCAGCTTGATCGCGCGCGCGAACGCGGCCGATCGCCGGTGATCGGCCGCGCCCGGCGAGCCCTTTGGACGGGGCGGCCCGCGCGGGTCGCCCCGTCCTGACCTTACGCCGCCGCCTCGGCGAGCATCGCGGCGACCTCGGCCTCGTCACCGGGACCCGGGTCGAAGTCATCGGCCATGGTCTCGGGATCGAGGGCTGGCGCCTCCCCGGCCTCGTCCGCCGCCAGGGCCTCGACCTCGTCGATCGCCTCGGTCCGGGGCGCGGCGTCCTCGGCGGCCTCCCCCTCCGGCCGCGCGGTGCGCAGCACGCTCGGCAGCCATCCGGCCTCGACCAGCAGCGGCTCGGCCGCCTCGACCATCTCAGCCTTGCGCAGGCCGGAAAGCCGGGCGGCGGCGTCCGGCGACACCGCGTCGGCGACGGCGGCGAGCACCTGGGCCTTGGTCACCCGGTCGAGATAGCGACGGCCGGTCGGGCGCCAATAGGCCCGCATGTCCAGCGCCAGGGCGGTCGCCAGGGTCTCGACGTGGGCGAGGACTGGAACCGGCCGCCGCTCCCAGGCCCGCAGCCCGTCGAGGGTCAGGCTGACGCAGTGAGCCAGGAGGCTGGCGCGGCTGTCGCCGTCAAGCCCGATCACGAAGTCCCAAAAGTCCTCGGGCTGGGTCGGCGTCTGGCGCGCCCATTGCCGATGGCGCTCGGCGATCGCCAGCGCGGCCGGGCTTTCCGCGATGCCCTCGGCATAAACGCCAAGCTCGCGCGAGCCCCAGCGGATGTCGAGGCAGGAGGCCGCCCCGCCCATGCCAAACACCCGGCTGACCAAGGCGTGGACCAGGGCCAGCTGGGCAAGGTCGGGGTCTTGCGCCAGGGCGTCGCGCAGGGCGGCGGTGCGGTGGGCGGTCAGGTCGGCGACCACCCGCTCGGGCAAGGGCGCGGCCGGGTCTCCGGCGGGCTCGGCGCCGGCTTCATCGCCCCCGTCGGCCTCATCGTCGCCATCCCAAGGCGCGTCCGCCTCGCCCTCCTCGCCTTCACCTTCGCCCGAGGCCAAGCCATCGGCGTCGTCCGCGCCGACTTCGGCCGCGTCGTCCGGTTCCGGCGCGGGTTGATCCTCGGGCCGCACGAAACCTCGGTCGATGCGCGCTTCGCCATAGGGGGCCAGCACCACCAGCACCCCGGCCCGGGCCTTCTCATCGGCGTCAAAACCGTAACCGTCGCCGATCGCCTCGCGCGCGTCCTCGATCGCCGTCAGGCGCGCCTCGACCTCGGGCGGCAGCGGATCGACATCGGCCCATTGGTCGATGAGCTCGCGCGCCTCGGCGTCCAGAGCCTCGAGTGTGGCGATGTCCTCGGCGCCGCGGGGCAACAGATGCTCCCAGATGCGCGCGCAACCATGGCCGTGCGGGAACTCCAGATGCGCCGAGGCCCATTTCCAGCCCTCGCGGTCGCGGACCGCCTCGGCTAGGGCGGCGAGCTTTTCGCCGACCAGCCGGTCGAGCAGCGCCACGTCCTCGACCCATCCTTCGTTGTCGGGGGTGAAGAGGTCGCGCAGCACCGCCCCGCCCGCCGCGACGTAGGCCTCGAAGCCCAGGAACCGCACCCGGCGGTCGTCGGCCGCGACCTTCATCTCGGTCATCGCCCGGCGGATGGCGTAGGGCTGGCGGCCCTGCGCGCAAAGCTGGGCGTAGACCTGCATCTGGCGCTCGGGATCGGGATTGACCGCAAACGCGGTCACCTGTTCGAGCGTCAGGGCCTCCTCGCGATAGAGGTCGAGCAGCGCCGGGGCCACCGCCCCCAGCCGCAGACGCTGGCGGACGATGTCGGGTTTGACCCCAAAGCGAGCCGCGATCTCCTCGGCCCCGTAGCCCTTGCGCTCGGCCAGGTCCTTGAAAGCTTCGAACTGGTCGGCCGGGTGCATCGGTTCGCGACTGAGGTTCTCGTCCATCGACACCTCGGCCGGGTCGTTGGTCGTATCGACCACGCAGCGCACGGCCGCGCCCTTGGCCAGGGCCTTGCGCTTGGCCAGCAGGCGCAAGGCCTGACGCCGCCCCTCGCCCGCGCTGACCAGATAGTAGCCGGTCTCGCGGCCGTCCTTAATCTCCGGCTCGACGACGAGCGGCTGCAGGACGCCCTTGTGGGTGATCGAGGCGGCGCGCGCGGCGATCACCTCGGCGCTGTGGCCCACGCGCCGGGCGTTCTTGGGCGAGGCTTTGAGGCGATTGAGCGGAATGTCGCGCACCTCGCCGTACTGAACGACGAGACCGCCGGACGGTCGAGCGTCCGCCGAAGCGGCGGGCGCGACTGGAGCGGCGGGTGTGGCGGCGTCGGCCGCTGGGCTGTGAGACAGGGACATGAGGGCCTCCTTGGGGGCTCGGGGTCAGGCGCAAAAAGCGCGCCTGACCCCGACGCCCGTCGGCGAGACCGGGTGTGCAAGCGGAGGGGCGGCTTCGCGGGGACCCGGCTGCAGGGGCCTTCCGCTCCGATCTCGCCGCCTTGGCCGCCAAGGCCCCGAAGCTGGGCGGAAGCCGATCCGCAGCGCGCCGAGGGCGGAGCCCTAAGCCCCGGCGGGCGCCAGCCCGCCCAGGCAAACATGAAGCCTGCACAGGAGCCCGCGCATCGCGCGGGCGGGAGGCGGCGTCGAGCGGCCGGCGGCGCCCCAAAGGCGCCCGTCAGGCGGCGCGCCCGAGGGAGCGGCGAAAGCCGCGGGACCGAGCATGACCGCCGGCCGCTCTCCGTCTGGGGTGAAGCCGGACGCGAAAGCGGTCGGCGAGAACCCCGCCGTTCGCCTGTCTTTGCACGCCAGGGCTCGCCCACCGCCGGCCCGCCCTTGCCACCTTGCGCGATGACCGCGTTGCTGACGACAAAGGAGACCCGACATGCCGCAACCGCCCGCGCCGCCGCGTCCGATCGGCGCCCTGCCCGCCACCCGCGCCATCCGCCGCCCGGAACTGCGCAAGCTCGTGCCGCTGGCCGACACCACGATCTATGAGATGGAAAAGCGCGGCGAATTTCCCCGCCGCTTTCCACTGACCCGGCGCTGCGTCGTCTGGGATCTGGCCGAGATCGAGGCCTGGCTCGCCGCCCGCAAGCTCTCAGCAACCGTCCCCGTCGAAGGTCCGGATGTGCGGGTCCGCAAGACCCGGCCGGTGCGATCGCCGGCCGCCACCGCGCACCCGAAAAGAGAGTAACGATCATTTTCCGATCGTGAGTTGCATTTTCGCTAGGCGGATTTTCGCTTCATGCTAGTGTCATGAAAGTGTCACGACCAGGCGGCGAGCCGCCGGGTCGCGCCAGCGCCGCCATGGGCCGCGCCCAGTTCCCGTATCCAGTTGCTCAGCGTCCGTTCCCGTTCCAGCACTTGGGGGCCGTGCATGATCCTGTTGGGTTTTCTGCTGATTTCGACGCTGTTCCTGGCCTATGCCAACGGCGCGAACGACAACTTCAAGGGCGTCGCCACGCTCTATGGCAGCTATAGCCTTGGCTATCGGAGCGCGCTCTGGCTCGGCACCGGCGCGACCTTCCTCGGGGGTCTGACCTCGATCCTGGTGGCCACGGGCCTGATCAAGATGTTCTCCGGCGCCGGCGTGGTTCCGGCCGAGGTCGCCACCTTGCCGACCTTCCTGGCCTCGATCTCGGCGGCGGCGGGCGGCACGGTGATCCTGGCGACCATCTTCGGCCTGCCGGTCTCGACCACCCATAGCCTGACCGGCGCGATCATCGGCACCGGGCTGGTGTTCGTCGGGCCGCACTTGAACCTGGCCTTGCTGGGCAAGAGCTTCGCCCTGCCCCTCCTCGTCAGTCCGGTCGTGGCCGTGCTGCTGACCATGCTGTTCTACGGACTGATGCACCAGATCGCCAAGCGCACCGGCCTCAAGCGCGAGACCTGCGTGTGCGTGGACGGCGGTCGCCTGATGCAGGTGGCCAATCTGCAGCCGGTCCCGGCCGGGGCCGAGGGCTTCGCCACGGCCTACAGCCACGAGGAAGGCCAGATCATCACGGTCGCCTCGGCCCAGCACTGCGTCGAGAAATACGGCGGCAAGGTTCTGGGCCTGCAGGTCCAGCAGGTCACCGACGCGGCCCACATCGCCAGCGCCGCGGCCGTCAGCTTCGCGCGCGGCCTCAACGACACCCCCAAGATGCTGGCCCTGCTGCTGGCGGCCAAGGTGATGAATCTCAGCTATGGCGCGGTGGCCATCGTCGTGGCCATGGCCATCGGCGGCCTGCTCAACGCCCGCAAGGTCGCCCACACCATGGGCCGGGGCATTTCAAAGATGAACGATGGCCAGGCGCTGTCGGCCAATCTCGTGACCGCCTTCCTGGTCATCGTCGCCAGTCGCCTGGGCATGCCGGTCTCCACCACCCAGGTCAGTGTCGGGGCGATCGCCGGGGTTGGGCTGATCAACGGCACGGCCAACGGCAAGATGATCTCCGGCATCCTGGCCTCCTGGCTGATGACCCTACCGATCGCCGCGGTCCTGGGGGCGAGCATCGCCCTGGCGCTGCGGACGTTCGGCTAGGTCCCATCCCGCTGCGCACCTTGCCAAGAAGGGGCTGGGCAAGCCCGGCGAGTTCGGTTAGCGTTCCCTTCTGCGTTGTGTTTCGTGGGTGTGCAACCGCGCTTCAGGTTCGCGCGCCCCTCACCATCGAGAGCCAGGGGGCGATCGTGTTGGCGCGCGTGACCGATCAGACGTTCTGGCTCAACAGCGCCAGGCCCACGGCATGAGCCTGGCCGCCGAGGACACGCCCTATCGCCGTCGCCGCCCGCCCCCCGCGGGCGAGCCGGCCGCGCGTGAGCGGCCCTCCGAAGCGGACTATCGCAAGCGTTCGACAAGCGCGCGCTCGCCCGCCCGCGGCGCCTCCTACGCGGCGGGCTTTGCCCTGTCGTTCGCCACCGGCCTGATCCGCAACCTCGCCGCGCCGCGCGCGGCCGCCCCCGCCCCCTCGGCAAGGCCGTCCCGCACGACCCGCCCCTCGCGGCCGGCCATGCGCGCGCACCCGCCCGTCCGTCGCCGCCCCGGCGCGCCGCCGCCCCGCCCGCAAGCCAAGGGCCCCCAAGCCAAGGGTCAGGCCAAACTCGCCGCTCCGCCCGCCGCCGGCCCGTTTGGCGCGGTGCTGAACTGGCTCAGGCGCAAGCGCGACGCCTGGCGTGCGTGGCTGGAGGGCCTGATCGCCACCTTCTCCAAACGCGGCGACGGGGTGTTCGAATACGCCCTGGTGACCCTGGCCTATTGGGGCCTGACGATCACCGACGGCGCCATCCGGATGCTGATCCTCTTCCAGGTCTATCTGATGGGCTATTCGGCCATGCAGATCGCCTCGCTCTTCCTGTTCTATGAAGTGTTCGGGGTGCTGACCAACCTGTTCGGCGGCTGGATCGGGGCCAATTTCGGGCTGCGGGTGACGCTGTTTGGCGGCCTCGGCATCCAGGTCGCGGCCCTGGGCATGCTGGCCTTGCTCAACCCGGCTTGGCCGACCTGGCTGGTGATCGGCTACGTGATGGTCAGCCAGGCCTTGTCGGGCATCGCCAAGGACCTGACCAAGATGAGCTCCAAGAGCGCCATCAAGGCCGTGGTCCCCAAGGACGCCGACGCGACCATGTATCGCTGGGTCTCGCTGCTGACCGGCTCGAAGAACGCGCTGAAGGGCGTGGGCTTCTTCGTCGGGGCGCTGTTGCTGACCGTGGCCGGCTTCAACCTTTCGCTACTGATCATGGCCGCCGGCCTTCTGTTCACCCTGACGGCGCTTTGGCGCCACCTTCCCGACGATCTGGGCCGCACCAAGCAGAAGGCCAAGTTCACCTCGATGTTCTCGATGGACCGCCGGATCAACATCCTCTCGGCGGCGCGCTTCTTCCTGTTTGGGGCCCGCGACGTCTGGTTCGTGGTCGCCCTGCCGGTCTATCTGGCCGCGGTGTTTGGCTGGTCGCCGATGGTGGTCGGGGCGTATCTGGCGCTGTGGACCATCGGTTACGGCATCGTCCAGTCGCTGGCGCCGAAGTTCATCGCCGCCAAGCCGGGCGAGGCCCCCAAGGGCTACACCGTCTTCCTGTGGTCGGCGATCCTGACTGCGGTGCCGGTCGCCATCGCCATCGCGCTCGGGGCCGGCGTCTTCCCCGGCTTCTCGCTGGTCGCGGGTCTGGCGGCGTTCGGCGTGGTCTTCGCGATCAACTCGGCCGTCCACTCCTACATGATCGTCCACTACGCCGAGTCCGAGAAGGTCGCGATGACCATCGGCTTCTACTACATGGCCAACGCCGGCGGACGGCTGGCCGGTACGGTGCTGTCGGGCCTGGTCTATCAATACGCCGGCGGCATCGTCGCCTGCCTGTGGCTGTCGGCGGTGTTCGTCGGCTCGGCCGCCCTGATCTCGACTGGCCTGACCCTGCCCGAAGAGCGCCGCGCGCTCGGCCCGCCCAAGGCCAACCAGGGCGCGCTCGCGCCCCTGCCCGCCTAGTCCCTGCTTTTGTTGCAATCCGCCTCCAGACCGCAAGGAGCTCCCGATGACCGACACGCCTGAAACCCCCGGCCCCGCCGCCGCCCCCGAGGAACCGCCGGCCAAGCCCAAGCGCGCCGCCGCGCCCAAGGCCAGCGCCCCGCCGCTGGGCGACAGCCTCAAGAACGAGGCCGAGCCAGCCACCGAGACGGTGAGCGAAAAGGTCGGCGAGAAGGTCGAGGACGTCTTCCGCGCCTTCGAGAAGGGCCGCGAGGACGCCATCGAGGCCGCCGCCAAGGTCGCGCCGGGCCTCAAGCGGGCCGCGGCCAAGAGCGCGTACATGTTCTGCTACTACCTGGCGTTCGGCGCGGTCTATTCGGCCGAGCTCGTCATGAGCGCCGTGCCGCAGGACTCGCCGATCCGCCATGGCTTCAGCGACGGCGCCGACGCGGCCAAGGCGGCCCACGCCCACCACAAGCGCTCTGGCGGCCTGCCCCAAGCCGCCTAAGCGCTGGCGGCGGCGCCGTCCCCCACCGGCGCCGCCGCCTCGCCTCACGTTTCCAAGCGCCTCCGAGCGCCAAGCCCAAGAGGACCCAGTCATGCCTTACCTGATCGCATTGGCGGCCGGCTTCATCCTCGGCAAGGAGTGGCGCCGGTTCAAACGGGTCATGGACCCGGTCTCGGGCGCGGCGGCCGCGCGCTTTGACGCCCTCTATTCGGGGGTGGCGCGCGATGTCGGCCAGAAGGTCGAATACCTCGAGGACCGCATCGCCCTGCGGCAGGCCCGCGGCGTTCATAGCCGCTGACCGGACCAGACCATGCAGGTGACCTATCCCCGCGACGGCGCGCTGCGGATCGCTGATCTCGGCTTTCTGGCCATGCCCGAAAGCCAGGACGCCAAGCGCTTCTTGGCCACGCTCTTCAAGATCCCCGAGGTCACACGGGTCGAGATCGCGCCCGAGCGCCAAATCGCCGAAATCCACTTCGACCGGCCGCTGGCCCCACGGGAGATGGCCCGGCGGATGGGGGCCCAGACCGTGGTGGCCGCCGCGGACGAGGAGACGCGCCTGCCGGTGCTGGCGACCGACCCGAGCGGTCTCGTGCGGCTGCATCGCTACGGCGAAGTGATCTCCAGCTGGTCGATCGTCAGCGAGATGCCGGGCCGCGTGCGCTTTCGCAACGCCCACCTCTATCGCAAGAAGCAGCTGTGCCAGGACATCGAGCGCGAGCTGATGACCGTGTTCGGCGTCGACCGCTTCAAGGTCAATCCGCAGACCTGCTCGGCGCTCATCCATTTCGATCCCGCCGCGCTCGACCGTTGGCAACTGCTCGAGTGTCTGGAGATGGCCCTGCGCCATGCGCAGGAAGACCCCTCCCCGGCCAAGAACAATCATGAGCTCCTGGTCTGCACGGCCGCGGCGGGTCTGGCGGCGGTCGCTCAGTTCGCCGCCCCGGCCCTGCTCGTCCCGGCCGCCGCCCTCTTCGTCTATTGCGCCGTGCCGACCATGATCGGGGCCTGGGACACCCTCTTCAAGGAACGCCGGATCGGGGTCGACGTGCTCGACGCCATCGTGGTGATCGCCTGCCTCTTCACCCTGGAGATCTTCGCCGGGGCGGTGCTGGCCTGGTGCCTGAGCTTTGGCCGAATGCTGCTCGAGCGCGCCCAGGAAGACTCCCGCCGCCGGCTGATCAACGTGTTCGGCAAGCAGCCGCGCACCGCCTACCTCTATCGCGACGGCGTCGAGATCCTGGTCCCGCTCGACCAGGTGCGTCCGGGCGACATCATCGCCGCCCACACCGGCGAGGTGATCGCCGCCGACGGCGTGGTCTTCGAGGGCGACGCCCTGGTCGACCAACACGTCCTGACCGGCGAGGCCGTGCCGGTGGAAAAGCAGGCCGGCGACAAGGTCTACGCCTCGACCCTGGTGATTGGCGGGCGCCTCCTTATCACCGTCGAGAGCGCCGGGCGCGAGACCGCCACCGCCAAGATCAGCGCCATCCTAAACGACACCGCCGCGTTCCGCCTGACCTCGCAGTCCAAGGGCGAGGCCCTGGCCGACAAGGCGGTGCTGCCGACCTTGGGGTTGGCGTCGCTGGGCTTGGCGGCCGTCGGCGTCCCCGGCGCGACGGCGATCGTCAACTGCGACTTTGGCACCGGCATCCGCATGGCCGCGCCGCTGGCGCTTTTGAGCTCGCTGTCGGTGTGCGCGGGCCGGGGCATGCTGATCAAGGACGGCCGGGCGCTGGAGCAGATGGACGAGGTCGACACGGTCCTGTTCGACAAGACCGGCACCCTGACCCACGAGCGACCGCAGCTCCACCGCGTCCATTGCTTCACCGACCTCGACCAAGATGCGGTGCTGACCTACGCCGCCGCCGCCGAGCAGCGGCTGGAGCACCCGATCGCCGCGGCCATCGTCGAAAGCTTCCGCGCGCTGGGGCGGCCCTTCCTGAAGACCGACCAGTCCTCGTTCAAGATCGGCTACGGCATCAGCGTCCACATCGACGGCGATCCCGTCCTGGTCGGCAGCAGCCGGTTCATGGCCCTGGAGGACGCCAAAGCCCCGCCTTCGGTCGCGACGATCGAGCAGGAGGCCCATGGCGAGGGTCATTCGATCGTGTTCGTGGCGGTCGCCGGCCAGGTGGTCGGCGCCATCGAGCTGGCCCCCAAGCTGCGCGAGGGGGTGCGCGAGGTGATCGCGGGCCTGCGCGAACGTGGCGTGCGCCAGATCGTGATCATCTCCGGCGACCACGACAAGCCCACCCGCAAGCTCGCCGAAACGCTGGGCGTGGATCGCTACTTCGCCGAGGTCCTGCCCCAGGACAAGGCCCGCTACGTCGAGCTCTTGCAGGCCGAAGGCCGCAAGGTCTGCTTCGTGGGCGATGGCATCAACGACTCCATCGCCCTCAAGCGCGCCAATGTCTCGGTCTCGCTGCGCGGGGCCTCGACCGTCGCCACAGACACCGCCCAGCTGGTGTTCATGGAGAGCGACCTTTGGAAGCTCTGCGAGTTCCGCGACATCGCCCGCGAACTCGACAAGAACGTGAACCTCAGCTGGCAGATCATCCTGGTCCCCAACCTCCTCTGCATCGGCGGGGCCTTCTTCCTGGGCTTTGGGGTGATGGCCTCGGTGCTGGCCAACAATGTCGCGGCGATCGCGGCCCTGGCCAACGGCCTGCGCCCGCGCGGCATGTACGCCAGCGAGACCGGAAGCGCCAAGGCCGCCGCCGGCTCTATCCTCACCGCCGCCAAGGGCTTGCTGCGCGGCCCGGGCGCTTCGGACCAGGCCTCGGCGCCCGCGTCCGAGGACGATCCAGACAGTCTGATGAGCCACGTGGCGCTCCGGCGCGGCCGCGGCTTTTTCATCTGGGCGGGGCTGGCTGGGCTGGCGCTGCCGGGCATTCCGGGCTGGCCGCTGCTGATCGTCGCCGTCGCCCTGGGCGCGGGCGGCAAGTTTGGCGGGGCGCGTCTCGATCGCTGGGTGCGGTCCCGCTTCCCGCAGGTCCGGGCCGAGGCGCTGCGCTTCGCTCACATGCTGATGGACGACCTGGATCGTCGCTTTCCCGACCCGCCGGCGCTCGCCGGCCTTTCACCCACGCTGAGGATCGAGGCGCGCGCATGAAGACGAGAGTTGGCATCAACGGCTTTGGCCGCATGGGACGGCTGGCGCTGCGCCAGGGCTTTGATCATCCCGACCTTGAGTTCACCCACATCAATGAGCCCAAGGGCGGCGCGGCGGTGTCGGCCCACCTTCTGAAGTTCGACTCCGTGCATGGCCGCTGGCCCCACGCGGTCGAAGCCAGGGACGACGCCATCGTCATCAATGGCATGCCGGTGAGGTTCAGCACATCGGCCACGGTCGAGGGCATCGGCTGGCAAGACGTCGATGTCGTGCTCGAATGCAGCGGCAAGTTCCGCACGCAGGCGTTGCTGGAGCCGCATTTCGCAGGCGGGGTGCGCAAGGTGATCGTCTCGGCTCCGGTCAAGGACGATGTCCTCAACATCGTCATGGGCATCAACGACCATCGCTATGACCCGGCCAACGACCACATCGTCACGGCCGCGTCCTGCACGACCAACTGCCTGGCCCCGATCGTCAAGGTGATCCACGAGAACCTCGGCATCCGCCACGGGGTGGTGACGACCATTCACGACATGACCAACACCCAGGCCGTCACCGACACCCCGCTGTCGGACCTGCGCCGGGCCCGGGCCGCCAGCCTGTCGCTGATCCCCACCACCACCGGCTCGGCCACGGCGATCTCGCTGATCTATCCGGAACTGAAAGGTCGGCTGAACGGCCTGGCCGTCCGGGTGCCACTGCTCAACGCCTCGCTGACCGACGCGGTGTTCGAGGTCGAAAAGCCGACCTCGGTCGCCGAGGTCAACGCCCTCTTCAAAGCCGCCGCCGACGGCCCGCTCCACGGCGTGCTGGGCTATGAGGATCTGCCGTTGGTCTCGGTCGACTTCAAGGGCGATCCGCGCTCGGCGATCATCGACGCCGACTCGACCATGGTCGTGGCCGGCACCCAGGTGAAGGTCCTGGGCTGGTACGACAACGAGACCGGCTATGTCGCCCGGATGATCGACCTGACCCGCAAGATCGGCGCGGCCCTGGCGCTCGACCAGATGGCGGCCGAATAGGTCCGCGAGGCGGTCAGGCGCTCGCCGCGCCGCTCTTGCCGACCGCGCCGCGCTCGGCTGGTCGGGCACTGGCCTTGACCGCATCGTAGCGCGCGCGCACAGCCGCCTCGCCATACTGGCGTTCGAGGCGGCGGACGATGAAGTGTCCCCGCCCCTTGCGCTCGAAATGGTCGGCGAAGGCGGAATTGACGATCAGACCGGCGACCGCGCCCACCACCGCCACGCCTTGGGTTCCGATCTTAGCGCTGACCAGCGGCGCGAAGCGCCCCGAGACCCGGGCCGCCAGCGCCGGCACGATGCTGGCCAGGGACTGCTCGGCCAGACGCGGCAAGCCGGTGGCTAGGGCGATGCGGGTGGCGAAGTAGCCTTCGTTCTCCTCGTCATCGCGCAGGCCTGGACCGCCGAAGGCCAGCACCTTCAGGCACTCGAGCTTGGCCTCGGGCAAGGACAGGTCCTCGCCCTCGCGCGCGGCCACCTGGGCGATGCCGCGCATCAAGAGCGCCGTCGTCACCGGCAGCTCGACGAGGGTGCCCGGCAGGCCGGCCAGGCCGCCGCCGCCGCCGCTCAGGGCCACGCTCAGGCGAGCAAACCAGCTCGACGCGGTCAGACCCGCGCCGTCGCGATCGACGGTCAACAGCACCTTGTCGAAGGTGTACTCCAGCACCTGAGCGAGAACGTCGGCGAGGTTCTCGCCGATCTTGGCCGGCACCAGGGCGTTGAGGCCCTTGAGGCCCGCGCCCGCCGCCGCCCCAGCGATGCTCAGCAGGGTGTCGGTCAGGGTTTCCTTCTCGAGCAGCCCCACCGCCAACGCCAGGGCCGCCTCGTCGTCAGGGCTCCAGTCGACATCGCTCATGGCGCCGTCCTCCGCTCCCCTGACCATCGCAGACAACCTGAGAAAAGGCGAAGGCTTAGGCGCGCGCGTTCGCCCCCGGGGGGAGTTAGTCGCGTCCGCGCGATCGGCCCTTGCCCGAGGCTTTCTCGGTGACGGTCGGCTTGCCGCCAAGGACGCCCGACACCGGGTCACGTGCGATGACCAGGTTGCGCGACGCGACCACTCCGCCGGCAAAGTACACTGGCCGCTTATCGGCCTGGACATAGTCGAGGGACTTGTGGACTTCACACCGCAGCGAGTAGCCATCGAAGACCGACGTGTCGCCGCCATAGAAATGGATGGAATGGGTGGTCGGCTCGTAGGTCGCGATTTGGTGCCCGTGGTCTTTGACGAGTCGCTTGACGTCCTTGAGCACGCTCTCGACAGACCGCCCGACCAGGGCCGCCCCCACGGGCTTGATTTGGGAAAGCAGGCCGAACCGTTCAGCCGCCAGGCGTGCGCCCTCCTCCGTCAGGCCGATCGTGCGTTCCTTGCGCCTGTCACGCAGGATCAAGCCCACGGCCTCAAGGGCGCCGAGAATGCGGGAGAAATTGGCGTCGCCGATCCCGAGCTGCCTGGCGAGATCCGCGCGCTTGGCCCTGCCGCCTGCTTCATGCAGCGCCTGCAAGATCGACAGCACGTGCGGCCGCTCCAGCAAACTCTTGATGTCGTGAACCTTGCAAGTGCGCGCCCAATCGGCGGCCATGTCCGAAAGGACCAACAGACGCTCACCGACCAACGTCTCGCCCCGCGCCTTGAGCAGAGCGGAGGATTGGCGAATGACATCGATCCAGGCGCTAGCGTCGTCGGCGCGTCGCGAGGTCAGCCGCCGCACCGTGACCGCCTTCAGGGCGATATAGACGCGCTGGCCATATGCCTTGCCCGCCATGTCACCGGCTTCGCGGATAACCGCCAGCGCTTCCGCGGGCGAGGCGTCGCCCGAAGCGATGTAGTCGAAGGCGCGCGCGGCTTCACGAGTCATATCGTCCTCATATCCGAAGACACTTTACAACGTTTTACATAGGGATGCGTTCACGAAGTCAAACCCTTAGTCGCTCGGATGGACGCTGAAGACGTCGTGGACGCGGGTATTGTTCGGATCGGCGCTCGGGTCATCGCGCGGCGGCAAAACGTAGCCAATCGGCTGCGTAGCGCCCGGCGGCGTGAACGGCGGATAGCGGTGTTGGACGACGAAGGCGCGTGACCGAAAGCGGGTGATCATGTCGCGGGCCGTGGCGATATGTCCAAGCATGGTCTTGTCTTCGCCGCAGGAGGTGACCAGCGCGTAGTCGATGTCGAACTCTGGAAAGTAAGCCCCTTCCAGCCGCTCGCAGAAATCGAGGCAGACGCCAAAGCCGATCAGGCGGTCTTCGGTCACCAGCACGTGCAAGCGGTCGCCAGCGACGATCCGCTCGGGCGCGCCGCCGGCATTGTAGGCCAAGAGCTTGGTGTGGTGCAGGATGGGTTCGCCATAGGCGTCGAAGACGGGCGCGACATTGCCCATCCTGCCCGCCTCATCGACAGGCACGTGCCACGACCCGGCGACGATCAGGGCCGGCGCGCTGATCGGCTGAGCGCTCGCCCAGCGTATCCGCTGGCGAAGGTGCTCTTGCAGAACGTCCACCTGCTCGGGAGGCATGGTGAGCTCTGGCAAGATGAGGGCAACGCACTGGGCGTCGTGCGCGGCCTCCAAACGGTCCCTGACCTGGCCGTTGTGATTGGCGCACGTGACGCCAGTCACCACGAAGTCCTTGCCGGGCAGATCGTCCTCAAACGCCACACCGGTGAAAAAGCCTGCTCCGAATGGGGCGCTCGCGGGCCAGGCGCTGGCCATGTCGCGCCAGTGAAGCTCAATGGCCACGCCATTCAATTCGACTGGCAGAAGCCTGTGATGCGGCATCAGATCGCGCCAACGCAGGGTAATCTGCCACGGCGCATCCTCCCGACGCGCGGACGTTCGATGGAGCCCGCCGCGCGGGATCAGAAACGCCTCGCCGTCGGGATAGGCGACGCGCCAGTCCTCGTTGGGCTCTGCCGGCGCTAAGTCCCCCTCCAGCTCATGGTGGAGCGCGTCCAGCGCGTTGAGTTGCACCGACAGGGCCACGAACAGGGTCTCAACCGCCTCGTCGGCGCGTGGGATCGCGTGATCGTCGTCCATCAGGCGCGCATTCGCGGCGAGCACCTGCAGCTCAAAGAAGCCCGCATCGGCATAGCCGTAGCGGCGTGAGATGGTCAGTGGGCAGGACTTCAAAAGCATCGCCACCGTGACGAGGGCCCGCGCGTGTCCTCCCGGCCCCGAAAGGCCCTCCTTCGCGAGGTCATCGACAGTGCGCCAGGCGCTTGAGCGCCATTCTTCTTCAGTCATCGCTCTTCTTCGCCTGCTGCTTGGCCGCGCGCAACGGGAGCGATTGCGATCGACACGACTCTACCGCTCGATCCGGGGACGACGCTCATGCGCCTGGGTCCAGGATGACGCCGTGGCTCACCGAAGGCTGCAGGGTCGGCGTGTGCTTACGACCAGCGGCCCAGGCGTCGACCATATCGGCCCACTCCTGCAGCATGTGCGTCCGTGCGTGGGCGTATTCGGCGACGTTGTAGACCCGCCGCGACGTCCGGCGATCCACGTGGGCCAGGCACTTTTCGATCCAATCGGCCTCGAACCCGACTTCGTTGAGCAGGGTCGAGCCGGTCCGGCGCAGGTCGTGGACCGTGAACGGCGCCAGGGCCTGCTGGTTTTCCTCGGCGCGCTCGGCGATCGCGGTCGTCACCCGGTTGAAGGTGGCGCGCGACATCGGCTGATCGGCTTCGTAGCGCGACGGCAAGATGTAGGGCGAATTGCCCGCGCAGGTTCTCAGGGCGATCAGGATGTCGAGCGCCTGGCGCGACAGATAGACGTTATGCGGCCGGCCGCACTTCATCCGGGCGGCGGGGATGCACCAGATGGCGTTGACGAAGTCGACCTCGTCCCAGGTGGCGAACACCAGCTCGCTCTTGCGCACCAGGGTCAGCAGGATGAGCTTCATGCCCAGGCGAATGGTCGGCAGGGTCGGGACCATCTCCAGCAGGCTGTAGAAGATCCGGATCTCCTTGGGCGTCAGAGACCGTTCTCGCGGCTGGAACTTGGCGATCGAGGATGGACTGACGTCGGTGGCGGGATTGTCGACCTTGGCGCCGTGCAGGCGGGCGAAGGCATAGACCTGCTTGACCAGCTCCCGGACGTGAATGGCGGTCGCCGGCGCCCCGCGTGCCACGATCGCCTCGCACGCCAGGCGAATATCCATCGCCTCGATCTCATGCAGGCGCCGGTTTTGGAACACCTTGGCCACATCGCGCAGATAGATCGACCGGCGCATGTCGCGGGTGCTCTGGGCCATGGTGGCCTTCTCGAACCAGCGCTCGGCCCATTCGCCGAACGTCCCGCAATCGCGCTGCGCGGCCTTGGCGCGACGGCGCTCGATCATCGGCGATTGACCATCGCGGACGGCCTTGCGGGCCTCCATGGCCAGCTCCCGGGCGCGCACCAGGGTAATGCCGCCAACCCCATACCGGCCAAGGGTTAGCGTCTCTCGGCGGCCGTTGATCCGGTAGTCCAGGCGGAACGACACCGTCCCGCTCGGAGCGACCGCGACGAAAATACCGTCACGATCCGCCACCTTGTACATTTTCGCCTGTGGTTTCAGGGACTTGAGCTTACTGTCCGTGAGCATTGACGGTCTCCGAATGGCCCCAAATCGCCGCTCGGACGCGCAAAAATACCGTCAGACCACTTCAGGCCGACTTTCGCGCAATTTCCGCTGGATTTTCAGGGACTTGAGTTCGAAAAAAATACCGTCATGACGTAATCCGGGACGGTATATCGCCTAAGATCAATCCCGCAAGCCTTTGGGGAGTACCGTCACTCGTACCGTCAAAGCAAAAGAGCGCTGGCGATTGCCAGCGCTCCTTGATGAAAGAAAACACGATTTATTTCAGGCGCTTACAGCATTTTTCGATAGTCGCTGAACGCCCTAAAATGACGCCCCGTCACTCCCACTCGATCGTGCCGGGCGGTTTGCTGGTCACGTCGTAGACCACGCGGTTGACGCCGCGAACCTCGTTGATGATCCGCGTGGCGGTCTTGCCCAGCACGGGCCAGGGGAACTCGAAGAAGTCGGCGGTCATGCCGTCGGTCGAGGTCACAGCGCGCAGGGCCAAGACGTTCTCGTAGGTGCGGGCGTCGCCCATCACGCCCACTGTCTTCACGGGGAGCAGCACGGCGAAGGCCTGCCAGATCTGGTCATAGAGGCCGGCGTTGCGGATCTCCTCCAGATAGATGGCGTCGGCTTCCTGCAGCACCTTGACCTTCTCGGGCGTGATCTCGCCGGGGATACGAATGGCCAGGCCCGGGCCGGGGAACGGGTGACGGCCGACGAAGGCCGGGGCCAAGCCCAGCTCGACGCCCAGGGCGCGGACCTCGTCCTTGAAGAGCTCCCGCAGCGGCTCGACCAGCTTCAGCTTCATGTAGTCCGGCAGGCCGCCGACATTGTGGTGGCTCTTGATCACCGCCGAGGGGCCACCGCGCGCCGAAACGCTCTCGACGACGTCGGGATAGAGCGTCCCTTGGGCCAGGAACTGCGCGCCGTCGATCTTGGCCGCTTCCTTGTCGAACACGTCGATGAACAGGCGGCCGATGGTCTTGCGCTTGGTCTCCGGATCGCTGACCCCCGCCAGTTCGCCGAGGAACAGGTCGCCGGCGTCCACGTGGACCAGCGGGATGTTGTAGTGGTCGCGGAACAGGGTCACGACCTGCTCGGCCTCGTTCTTGCGCAGCAGGCCCGTGTCGACGAACACGCAGGTCAGCTGGTCGCCGATGGCCTCGTGGATCAGCACGGCGGCCACCGAGCTGTCGACGCCGCCCGACAGGCCGCAGATCACCTTGCCGGTCCCCACTTGGTCGCGGATCTTCTGAACCATCTCCTGACGGAAGGCCGCCATGGTCCAGTCGCCCTTCAGGCCGGCGATGTTGAACAGGAAGTTCCGGTACATCTTGGCCCCGTTGACGGTGTGGTACACCTCGGGGTGGAACTGCAGGGCGTAGATCTTCTTGGCGTCATTGGCGATGGCCGCGAACGGCGCGCCGGTCGAGGTGGCGATGACCTCAAAGCCGTCCGGAATGGCGGTGACGCGATCGCCGTGGCTCATCCAGACGGTCTCAACGCCGCCGACGCCGGCCAGACCCTGGAACATCGGGCTGTCCTTGCCAACGGTCAGTTCGGCGCGGCCGAACTCGCCGGCGTGGCCGCCCTCGACCTTGCCGCCTAGAACGTCGCACAGCAGTTGCTGGCCGTAGCAGATGGCCAGCAGCGGCAGACCCAGGTCGAACAGCTTGCGGCCGATGCGGGGGCTGTCGGCCTCCAGCACGCTGGCCGGACCGCCCGACAGGATGATGGCGCTGGGCTTGTATTCGTCGACGACGGCCTCGGCCTTGTCGAACGGATGGATCTCGCAATAGACGCCGGCCTCGCGCACGCGGCGGGCGATGAGTTGGGTCACCTGGCTGCCGAAGTCGACGATCAGGACGCGCTGGTGGTTCGGTTCAGGGGTCATCGGCGGGTCTCCAGCGGTCTGGCGTTCAGGTCAGGGCGTATAGGTGGATCGTTCCAGCACGGCGGCGAAGAAGCCGTCCGTCCCGGCGCGGTAAGGGGTCAGGCGCAGATAGCCTTCGGGGGTCACGTGCTGCTCGACGCCCGCCAGGGCGATCGGCTTCACGGTGAATTCGGGGTGGCGTTCGAGGAAGCCGGCGACGCGGTCCTCGTTCTCGTCGGTCAGCAGCGAGCAGGTGACATAGACCATGCGGCCGCCGGCCTTCACGAAGGTCGCGGCGTCCTCCAGCACGCTGTCCTGCTCGATCTGGCGCTTGGCCAGTTGGTCGGGCGACAGACGCCACTTGGCGTCGGGGTGGCGGCGCCAGGTGCCGGCGCCGGTGCAGGGGGCGTCGACGAAGACGACGTCGATCTTGCCCTCCAGGCCCTTCAGCGGGGTCGCCTCGATCGGCGAGCGGATCTGCAGGTTGCGGACCCCTGCCCTCTGACCCCGACGGATCGTGTCGGCGAGGCGGCGGGCGTCGGCGTCGTGGGCGAAGATCTGGCCGCTGTTGCCCATGGCGGCGGCGAGCGCGAGCGTCTTGCCGCCCCCGCCGGCGCAGAAGTCCAGCACCTGCTTGCCCTTGACCTCGCCCGCCACGGCGGCGGCGATCTGCGAGCCCAGATCCTGGACCTCGAACCAGCCCTTGGAAAAGGCCGGCACGGCCTCGACGGACGGGGTGCGGTCAGCGGCCGCCGGCGCCGGAATGCGGAAGGCGTTCGGCAGGATGCCCGCCGGCGCGGCGTGGATCGGCGCCAACGCCTTGGCGGCGCGCTCGGCGTCGGTCTTCAAGGTGTTGACCCGCAGGTCCACCGGCGCGCGCTCGGACAGGGCCCGCATCTCGACGGTCTGGTCGGCGCCCAACGTGCGGATCAGCCGCTCTTCCAGCCAATCTGGATAGTCGCCGACGACCGGGGCGGGTGCGTTGCCCAACGCGATCGGGCTGGCCAGACGCTCACGCTCGGCGTCGGTCAGGGCGCCAAAGCCATGTTCCTCGGCCGTGGCTTCGGCGATCCGCTCGGGCGTCCAAGCCCAGGTGAAGGCCAGCACGCCCAGAACGACGCCGCGCGGGCTGGCGTCGCCCATCATCCACCCCAGCGAACGCTTGCGACGCAGGGCGTCCAGCACGAGGCCGGAGACGAAGGCCCGATCCTTGGAGCCTGCGTAGCGGGCCGCCTCGCCCCAGCGCTTCAGCGCCATCTTTACTGGAAAATGCCGCGTCTCGATCTCGGTGAGAACCTCGATCGCCGCTGAAACCCGTCCTCCGTCGCGCATCAGACGACCAGGGCCAGAAGGGTCAGGAAAATCCCCGTGAAGGAGACGGCCCACGCGATGCTGCGCACCCAGGGCGCGCCCAGCGCGTAGAGCGGCAGGAAGGCGATGCGGCCGCCGACATAGAGGCCCGAGCCCACCAAAGTCAGCGTCCCGAACCGGCCGCCCAGATAGGCGACCAGCACGGCGGCGGCGAAGAACGGGAAGCTTTCGCGGTAGTTGGCGAAGGCCCGCTCCAGTCGCGCGGCCACGCCGCTGACCGGAAAGGGCTCGTCGCGCGGACCGGCGCTCCACTTCAGGCCCCGCTGTGACACGCCCGCCAAGGCCGCCGCCAGCAGGTGGACGAGGCCGATCAGGACCGCCACGCCCAGCATCTGAAGTTCGAACGCCATCCGCATCGTCTAGACCGCGCTCGGGTAGTTCGGCGCCTCGCGGGTGATCATCACGTCGTGGACGTGGCTTTCCCGCAGGCCCGCGCCCGTGATCCGGACGAACTTGGCGCGCTTCTGCAGCTCGGGGATGGTCGGCGCGCCGACATAGCCCATGGCCGCCCGCAGACCGCCGACCAGTTGGTGCAGCACCGGCGAGATCGGCCCCTTGAACGGCGTCTGGCCTTCGATGCCTTCCGGCACCAGCTTGAAGCTGTCGGTTACTTCCTTCTGGAAGTAGCGGTCGGCCGAGCCGCGGGCCATGGCGCCCACCGAGCCCATGCCGCGATAGCTCTTGTACGAGCGGCCTTGGTACAGGAACACCTCGCCCGGCGCCTCTTCGGTGCCGGCGAACATCGAACCCATCATGGCGGTCGAGGCTCCGGCGGCGATGGCCTTGGCCAGGTCGCCCGAGTACTTGATGCCGCCGTCGGCGATGATCGGCACGCCAGCCTCGCGGCCCGCGCGCACGGCTTCCATGATCGCGGTCAGTTGCGGCACGCCCACGCCCGCGACGATGCGGGTGGTGCAGATCGAGCCCGGACCGATGCCGACCTTCACCGCGTCGGCGCCGGCGTCGATCAGGGCGCGGGCGGCGTCGTAGGTGGCGATGTTGCCGGCCACGATCTGGACGCGGTTGGCTTCACGCTTCAGACGGCTGACAGCCTGAGCGACCTGGCTGGAGTGGCCGTGGGCGGTGTCGATGACGACGACGTCGACGCCGGCGTCCACCAGGCCCATCGAACGCTCGAAACCGGCGTCGCCGACGGTCGAGGCCGCGCCAACCAGCAGGCGGCCCTTGTCGTCCTTGGCGGCCAGGGGGTGAGCCTGGGCCTTCTCGATGTCCTTCACCGTGATCAGGCCGACGGCGCGGTAGGCGTCGTCGACGACGATCAGGCGCTCGATCTTGTGCTTGCGCAGCAGCTCGCGCGCCTCGCGGTGATCGATCCCCTCGCCCACCGTGATCAGGTTCTCGCGGGTCATCAGCGCCGAGGCCGGGACCTTGTCGTCGCCCTCGAAGCGCATGTCGCGGTTGGTCAGGATGCCGACCAGCTTGCCCGAGCCGCGCTCGACCACCGGGAAGCCCGAGATCTTGCGGCGGGCCTTGATCTCGCGGATCTCGGCCAGGGTGGTGTCGGGGTGGATGGTCAGCGGGTTGATGACCATGCCGCTTTCGTAGCGCTTGACCTCGCGGACCTGGTCGGCCTGCTCCTCGTTGGTGAGGTTGCGGTGCAGGATGCCCAGACCACCGGCCTGCGCCATGGCGATGGCGAGGCGGCTTTCGGTCACCGTGTCCATGGCGGCGGACACGAGCGGTATGTTCAGACTGATTTCACGCGTGAACCGGGTCTCGGTCGTCACCTGAGTGGGCATGACGTCGGACGGGCCGGGTTCGAGCAAAACGTCGTCGAAGGTGAGCCCTTCGCGAATCTCCATCGGAGTCTCCATTTTGCGGCGCGGATATAGCCGTGAGGCCGACCGTTGTCGACCCGGAGTCGGCGCGAAATGGAGAGGAATTTTTCTAGACGGGCGCCAGGCGGCGGCGACCAAGACGGCCGACGCCGCTCATCCGCCTAGACGGGCTTGGCTCCGGGGGTCCCGCACTTGGCGAACTTGCCCTTGGCGTCCTTGCACTTGGTCGGCTTGGTGGGCGCGGCGGCGGCCGGACACTTGACGAACTTGCCCTTGGCGTCGCGGCACGGCGCGGCGGCGTAGGCGGCGCTGGCGCTCGACAGGGCGACGGCGAACGCGAGAGCGAGACGGAGGATCTTGGACATAGCGGGTCTCTCGTAAGCGCGGATGCTCCGCAAGGGCCCGCGCGGGCGAGCCGCGCGAGGCCAGCAATGAGAAACACAGATTTTCAAGAAAATTCAGCGACTTGAAGATGATCGCCCCCGCCGCGACAACCCCTGCGTCAGTCGGCGAGGCTGCCCAGGCTTGAGCGACCGGACTTTGACACCACCGCAAGCGCGTCGCCCGTGCGGATGATCTCATCGGACGACGGGCTTTCGATCACGGCTCCGTCGGCGCGTTCGATCCTAACCACCAGCACGCCGCCGCTCCGCCGTTCGAGTTCCCCAACGGTGGCCTTGCGAGCGCCGAGGTTCGGGGGCGCGGTGATCACGCGCAGGTCAAGGCCCAGCTTGGCCAGCCCCTCGTCCGTGCCGTCGCCCTTGGGCTCTTCTCCGCGCAGGAAATTCACGAGCCGCGGATACAGGATCATCTCGGCGATACGCTCGGCGCCGATATGGGCCGGCATCACCACGCGATCGGCGCCGGCCTGCACCAGCTTGCGTTCGGTGGTGGGGCGCTCGCCGCGGGCGATGATCTCGAGCTTGGGATTGAGGCTGCGGGCCGACAGCGTGATGAAGACGTTGGCGGCGTCGTCGGGGAGCACCGTGGCCAGCACCTTGGCGCGTTCGACATGCAGCATCCGCAACACGTCCTCGTCGGTGGCGTCGGCATGACGGCAGAGATAGCCGAGCGCCCTCGCCTCCTGGCAGCGCGCCTCGTCGCGCTCGGCGATCACGAAGGTCTCGCCGACCGACGCCAGCTCTCCGGCCAGCATGAGTCCGATGCGCCCAAAGCCGCAGATGATGGTGTGGCCGTCCAGCCGGTCGATGTCGCGTTCCACGCGCTTTCCAAAGAACTGTTCGAGTTGAGACTGGGTGAGCGCCTGCACCAGCGAGCCGGTGACGATGATGACGCCCGTGCACCCGAACACCATCGTGGCCATGGTGACGCCGTGCAAGTAGTGGCTGTCGATCGGCCGGACTTCGCCATAGCCGACCGTGAAGATGGTCAAGGTGACCATGTACAGCGCGTCGCCGAACGACCATCCGTCCGCCATATAGGCGACGATCGCGCAGGCGGCGACGAACAATACGAAGGCGATAGAGATCGCCAGGTTCCTGAAGGGCCTGGCGACCAATCCTCCGATGACGCCCCCCTGGTCGCTCACCGCCCCTTGAACCCCGTCGCGACGAGGAAGACCTCCGAACTGTCCTGCCGGCTGGCCTTGGGCTTGAAATGCTGGACCTTGGTGAAATGGCGCTTGAGCTTGCCGATGACCTCGGCCGTCTCGCCGCCTTGGAACGCCTTGGCGACGAAGGCGCCGCCGGGCTTGAGCACATCCACGGCGAACTCGGCGGCGATCTCGATCAGACCGACGATCCGCAGGTGGTCGGTCTCGCGATGGCCCACGGTGTTAGGCGCCATGTCGGACATGACCAGATCCGGCTCGCCGCCCAGAATCTCCATCAGCTTCTCGGGCGCGCCGTCGGCCGTGAAGTCCATCTCCAGGATGTGGGCCGGCGCGACAGGATCGACCGGCAGGAGGTCGATGCCCGCAAGATCGGTAACCCCGCGCTCGACCGCGATTTGCAGCCAGCCGCCTGGGGCGCAACCCAGGTCGATGACCCTCGCGCCCTTGCGGAAGAAGTGAAACTTTTCGTCGATCTCGCTGATCTTGAACGCGGCCCGGCTGCGATAGCCCAGGGCCCGCGCCTTGGCCGAGAACGGATCGTTGATCTGCCGCTCCAGCCAGGCCTGCTGGCTAGGCGTGCGGCCGTAGGCGGTCTTCAGGCGCGCCGGCTTGCCGCGCCCGCCCTCGGAGCCGCCCGTGGGCGGCTTCACCATGCGGCGACGGGGAGGATCTTCGCTCATGCGGACACCGGCTTCTTGGATGCGCCACCGCGACGGCGCCGGCGCGGGCGCTTCTGCTGGTCGGACATCAGGGACATCAGAAGCCCCTCTCTAAGCCCTCGATCGGCGACACGCACGCGCGAACATGGCCAGAGCTCCTGCACCGCCTGAAGGATCGCCGCGCCAGCCAGCACCAGATCGGCGCGATCGGCCCCGATGCACGGTTCCTGCGCTCGCTCGGCCGACGTCAAAGATAGAAGGCGAGCGGCAGCCACATCGCAGTCGTCGCGCCGCATCCACAGTCCGTCGACGACGTTACGATCGTAGCGCGGCAGTCCAAGATGCAGACCCGCCAGGCTGGTGATCGCCCCTGAGGTTCCGACCAGATGCGCCCGCCCTTCCGCGAAGATCGGGCGCATCGGCTCAGCGTGCGGAAAGCCTTCGATGCGTGCTTTGACGTCGTCGACCATGGCGCGGAACCAGGCCTCCGTGGCGACTTCGCCTTCCGGGAAGCGCTCCGCCAGCGTGACCACGCCGACCGGGATCGACAGCCACGCCTTTATAGGCAACTTCCAGGCGGCGAACTGGCGAGGCCTGGCGTCGAGACCGCCGCCTTTCAGATCCACCCAGGACAGCTCGGTCGAACCGCCGCCGACGTCGACAACCAGCGCCGCGTCCTGCTCGCGATCGAACAGGCTCATGCAGCCGGCGACGGAGAGTTGAGCTTCCTCCCGAGGGCTGATGATTTGAAGCTTCAGTCCGGTCTCTTCGTGAACGCGCCGCACGAAGTCAGGACCATTGGTCGCGCCGCGGCAAGCCTGGGTGGCCACCGCCTTGACCCGCACCGCCTTGCGGCGGCGGATCTTCTCGGCGCACACTTTCAGGGCCGCCAGCGAGCGATCCATGGCCGCCTCGGAGAGCATGCCGCTCTGCGACAGTCCCTCTCCCAGCCGAACGATGCGGGAATAGGCCTCAACAACGCGGAATCCTCGCGGTGAGGGTGTGGCCACCAGGAGGCGGCAGTTGTTGGTCCCCAGATCGAGCGCCGCGTAGCACGACGACTCTTCCGGCGACCGCCGACGCCGCCCTGACGGGGCGCCGGGCGCGCGCGGCGCCTCCGACATGGTTCAAACCACCTGTCTCGCAGGCGTCGCGAACGGTTGCGACGCCTCACTTCGACTCGACCATAGCACGTGGCTCGTCCTTCGGAAGGGCGTCGCCTTGTCTTCAGGGTTCGGAAGCTCCTACGTTCAGCTTTCAGTCAGGTAGCCGTGCTATTCTCCAAACCATGAATTCGAGACTCGCCAAATTTGCGATCGGACAGGTCGTCAGGCACCGCATCTTCCCGTTCCGGGGCGTGGTGTTCGACGTCGACCCTGTGTTCGCCAATACGGAAGAGTGGTGGGAGTCGATTCCTGAAGAGATCCGCCCCACCAAGGATCAGCCGTTCTATCACCTGCTGGCCGAGAACGAGGACAACAGCTACGTCGCTTACGTGTCCGAGCAGAACCTGCTGCCCGACGACAGCGGCGAGCCGGTCGGCCACCCGCAAACGGCGGTGATCTTCGAGTCCTTCGACCACGGCCAATACAAGCTTCGGCCTCGAATCTCGCACTAGGCGGCAAACCTATCCGCCCAATCGCGCTATTTGCGCAAACTCCGAACAGCTTTTGCGAAAATCGGGGCGTAGCGTCGTCGAATGAGCGGAGAAGGCATCAGTAGCGCGCCCCCGCCGGGAGCGAACCAGGATTGGACGATCGATCAGGGCTGGGAAGCCTATTCCCAGGCCGACCATGACGTCTGGATCACGTTGTACGAACGCCAGACCCAAATGCTGAATGGCCGGGCCTGCGACGAATTCCTGCGAGGTCTGGACGCGCTGGACCTTCATCGCGCGGGCATTCCCGACTTCAAACGCATCAACGAGGAGCTCCAGCGGCTGACGGGCTGGAGCGTGGTGGCCGTGCCGGGCTTGGTGCCCGACGACGTCTTCTTCGACCACCTCGCCAACCGTCGCTTCCCCGCCGGCCAGTTCATCCGCACGCCGCATGAGCTGGACTACCTGCAAGAGCCGGACATCTTCCACGATGTCTTCGGCCACGTTCCGATGCTGACCGACCCGACCTTCGCCGACTACATGCAGGCCTATGGCGAAGGGGGGCGCCGCGCCCTGGGGCTGGGACGCCTGGCCAACTTGGCGCGGCTCTACTGGTACACGGTGGAGTTCGGCCTGATGAACACGCCGGAGGGGCTCAGGATCTACGGCGCGGGCATCGTCTCGTCGCGCGCCGAGTCCATCTTCGCCCTGGACGATCCCTCCCCTAACCGGATCGGCTTCGAGTTGGAGCGGGTGATGCGCACCCTCTATCGGATCGATGACTTCCAGCAGGTCTATTTCGTGATCGACTCGATCCAGACCCTGCAGGAGGTGACGCTCCGCGACTTCGGCGCGCTCTACGAGCGCCTGTCGGGGGCCAGCGACATCGGCGTCGCCGAGATCGTCCCCGGCGACGCCATGATCACCCGCGGAACCCAGGCCTACGCCAGGGCCGGCGGTCGACTGGCCCGCGCCCCGGCTGGCTGACCTTTCAGACCGAACAGAATCCGAACGCCGGGGATCCGCCGCACGATCTCGTAGGTCGCGAAGCATCCGGCGAAGGTCGCGGCCACGAGGATCGTCCCCTCCAGCGCCTGCGGCAGGCCGAGCTTGGCCAAGTGATACGCCATCACCACGATCAGGGTCTGGTGGACCAGGTAGAACGGGAACACACCCAGCGTCAGATAGCGCAGCGCGGGGCCGCCGCGGGTCAGATGCTTGGCGCCGAAGCCTAGGATGGCGACGATCGCGCACCAAGTGTCCGTGGCGAAGACGAAGCGCATGGCCAGCTTCAACTGAGGCGATGGGACGGGCGTATCGTGACGGTAGGTCCAGACATAGACGCTCCACACAGCCCATGCAGCGACCGCCAAGACCAGCGCCGGCCAGCGCACGGCGATCAGGCGATCGCGCAGCACCTCCGACTTGGCGAGGCCAAAGCCTAGCAGGAAGGCGCTGAAGGAGACCGCGTGGACGTAGTGGTCGCCCACGAGGGCGTGGGTCTCGCCATACTTGGCGTACAGCATGGCGCGCAGCAGGCCCAGCAGCAGGATCGGCCAGACGAAGAGACCAACGCCCTTCAGCACGCGCTCCGCACCGGACTGTATGCGCTCGCCAGCCGCTCTCCAGACCAGCAGTATCAGGGCCAGCACCAGCGTGTAGAACAGCAGGTAGGCGACGAACCACATGTGGTTCCAGGTCGGGGTGGTCAAACACTCGCCGTCCGAGCCGCACCAGTGACCGGATGAGGTGACATAGCGGACCCAGAAGTTGTCGACGGAGAGCCCGCTGCCTGGGTGCGAGGCCATGTGCTCGACCACCTGGTAGTAGGACTGCGGCGGCACGATCACGAACATGGCGAAGAGCAGCGGCGGCAGCAGGCGTGCGATGCGGGCGCCGGTCAGCTTGCCGACGCTGGTCTTGTCGGCCATGAACCGCGTCGCCGCGCCCGAGACCAGAAACAATAGCGTCAGCCGCCAGGGATTGGTCAGCAGCATGAAGGGCATCAGACCCTCCACGACGTGCGGCGTCTTCACGTGCCATTCCCAGGGCACGTAGAACATGCCGGTATGGTAGAGGATCAGCAGGAAGAACGCGCCGACGCGAATCCAGTCCAGGTCGTAGCGTCGGTCGATCGAAGGGGCGGTCGTGGTCATCAGGAAAGATCCGGCGTGAAAAGCAACGCCAAGCATCTGCTCCGCGCCGTTCCGGAAGGCCAAGCGTCGGGGGATCAGCGGCCGGCGACGGGGACAACCGGAAAAGGATCCGGGACGACCGGCGGCTTTTTCGGGATGACCGGTGAAGAACGCCTGTGGCTCAGCCGCGCGTGGCTATTGGGCGCTTGTCTGATCATCTTCATATGCGTCGTCAACGTCCTGACCATCCAGCACGACGCGCCAGACCTGGGCCTCCTAAGGCCCGCGATCTGGGAGGTCAGACAGCGCCCTGGTCACATTACTTATCTTCTCAATACCGGCGGCCATGGCGTTCTGGATGGTGCGCGTCCGCCCCCGCTGGTGGATCGCCCTGCCCGCGCATTTGGCGGCGGTGTTCGCGTATTCGGTTCTCCACGTCGCGGGCTTCATCGCGTTGCGTGAACTGAGCTACGTCGTGATCCTGGACAGCCACTACAGGTTCGGTCCCCTGGCGACGGAGTTCCCTTACGAGTTCCGTAAGGACATGATGGCCTACGGCCTGGCCTCGATCATTTACTGGCTGGCCATGCAGCGTGGCGGCTACCGGCCGCCAATGGCCGAGTCCGCCCCACCCGCTGTTTTCGATATCCAAGACGGCGCCCGGCTGATCCGTGTTCCGGTGGCGGAGATCACCGCCGTCCGCTCGGCCGGCAACTATGTCGAGTTCATTCTCGCCGACGGTCGACGCCCCCTGACGCGATCCTCGCTCGGCGCGGCGCTGGAAAGCCTCGCCCACCATGGCTTTGTGAGGACCCACAAGTCGTGGATCGTCAATAAGGCCCGGGTCACGGGCCTTAAGCCCGAAGGCTCCGGCGACTACGCCGTCGAAATGGGCGAGTTGGAGGCGCCCCTCTCCCGCCGCTTTCCCGACGCCCTGGCGGCCCTGCGCGGCTAGAGCAGCAACATTCCCATGAGGATGTCGTCCTCGAAGCGGCCATCCGGTAGCCGCCCCCGCGCGACCTGCCGGCCTTCATGCTTGAAGCCCAGCCGCTCGTACAGCCGGATCGCGCCCGGATTACCCGCTCCGGCCGCAAGCTCGAGACGTAGGATTGGCGGCTGCGCGGCTTTGGCCCAGGCGATCAGAGCCTCGAACAGCTTCGAGCCGATTCCGCGCCCCTGCCGTTCTGGATGAACCGCCACCGTGAGGCTTCCCAGCACGTGTGCGAACAGCGCGACCGTCTCGCGCTTGGCGTGGATCTCACCGCAGACGAAACCGTCGGCCTCGACCGCCACAAGACAGACGTCACTCCCGATCGCGCCCTCGACATAGGCCGGCGTCACCTCCTCGGGCGCGCGCGCCAGAGCGCCGGGCGTCACGGCGGCGGCCTTGTGCAGGGCGACGATAGCCTCTCTGTCCGCCAGCGTGGCGGCGCGGATCGTGACGCTCAAGAGACCCTCTGAAACGGATAGAAGTCGCCGCCCAGATCCAAAATCTGAGTCAGCTCGTCGAGCGCCTCGCGGCTCTCGGTCAGCAGCAGCGGGTCAGCGAGGTCATTGGGCGCCAGGCGGTCGCGATAGCGGCGCTCCACCCAGGCAGCCAAGGTCGTGTGCAGACCTGGCATGAAACGCTGGGCGGGATTGGCCGCGGCCAGCTCATCCTCCGTCAGGACCACGCGCAACCGCAGGCAGGCGGGCCCGCCACCGTTGCGCATGCTCTGGCGGACATCGACGTACTCGACGCGACCGATCGGTCCGTTCGACGCCGCAAGCCCTTCGGCCACGGCGTGGGCCCGCGGGTTGTCGCGCGTCTCGACGGGCGCGAGCAGCAACAGACGATCCTCGCCCGGAACGACCAGCAGCTGCGAATTGAACAGATAGCTCGCGACGAGGTCGGCCATCGGCAAGTCGGCTTCGGAAACCTCGACGAAGGTCGGCTCGAACAGACCCTCGGCGGCCGCCCTGACTTCGCGCTCCATCAGCCCCCGATCCTCGAAGGCCCGCTCGTGGAAGAACAGGCACTCGCGCGTGCCGACGCAGACGACGTCATTGTGGAAAGCGCCGCCCGCGATCGCGGCCTTGGCCTGGCGCGGGAAGATCGAGCGCGCGGCGCCGTGACGGCGCTGGATCGCCTCGAACGCCTCGCGTGTCTGGCGGGCCGGAAACGCTCCGTTCCAATGCTCCCAGGCTTCGCGCCCCCAGACAAACAGGTTGACCCCCGGCGCGCCCTGCTTGGCGCAGAGCCGCACATGATTGGCCGCGCCCTCGTCGGCGAAATGCGGTTGGGCCGGCAGCGGGTCGTGGACGGCGAACCGTTGCTCGTCAGGGAACAGCCGCCGCAGGGCGCGGGTCGTCTGCTCGCCCTCGAGGCTGCGATGCAGGTTGGTTAGTAGATTGGCCGGCGAGAGATGAACCCGACCGTCTGCGGCGTCGGCGCTGGGCGTCACGGTGGCGGCGTTGGCGGCCCACATCGAGGAGGCCGAGCAGGCCGCGGCCGCCAGGGCTGGAGCGACCTTCCACGCGTCTTCGAGCACCACCTCGTCCGCGCCGGAAAAACCGATCGACTTCAGGAAGCCAACGGCAGGCCGCTCATGCGGTGGGAGAACGAACTGCGGCAGGCCCAGATCGTAGAGCCGGCGCATCTTCGCCAGCCCCTCCAACGCGGCCCCGCGCGGGTTCGAGACCTCACCGGCGTTGCGTGTGCTGGCGAGGTTGCCCGGGGAAAGGCCGACATAGGAGTGGGTGGGGCCGACCAGACCGTCGCAATTGGCCTCGCAGGCGGAGATCATGGGCGCAAACCCTTGATATCCTTTATTGTATTGGCGACACCCTCCGCCTCGAAACTCGCGACTGGATAGGCGCAATAGTCGGCGGCGTAGTAGGCGCTGGGCCGATGATTGCCTGAGGCGCCCAAGCCGCCGAACGGCATCGAGCCGGCCGCGCCAGTCGTCGGCCGGTTCCAGTTCACTACTCCCGCTCGAATGCGGTTGAGAAATTTGTCCCAATGCTTTGACTCATTGGAAATAAGCCCCGCCGAAAGGCCATAGCGCGTGGCGTTGGCGGCCTTCAGAGCATCGTCGAAATTGGACACCCGGCGCACCTGAAGCCACGGCGCGAACAGCTCCTCGTCGGGCGTCTCGAGACCGGTGACGTCAACTAGGCCGGGCGTGACGAACGCGCCGCTTAGTCCCTCCGCAGGTCCGAGGACCCGGATGTGATCGCCGCCCATCCTCTGGGCTGCGGCGCGAGCGGACTCGGCCGCGCGGGAGGAGATCAATGGTCCCATAAAGGGCTCGTTCTCACTGCTCCAGGGACCGATTGTCAGGCGATCGGCCATCGCCGCCGTCGCTTCGATCACGGCCTTCCCGAAAGCGCCGTCCGGCACGATCAGGCGACGGGCGCACGAGCAGCGCTGGCCGGTGGTGATATAGGCCGACTGCACGACCAGGGCCGCGACCGCCTCGGCGTCGTCGGCGTCCCAGACCACGAGAGGATTGTTGCCGCCCAGCTCCAGCGCCAGGATGACGTCGGGCCGATCGGCGAAGTGTCGACGGAAGAAGGCCCCGGCCGCCGCGGAGCCGGTGAACAGCAGGCCATCGATCTCCTGGTTGATAAGCGCCTGCCCCGTCTCGCGACCGCCTTGCACGAGGTTCACGACGCCGGCCGGAACGCCGGCCGCCTCCAACGCCTCGACCATCAGCCGTCCAGCCAGAGGCGTCTCTTCGGACGGCTTGAACACCACCGTGTCGCCAGCCAACAGCGCCGGCACGATATGACCATTGGGCAGATGGCCCGGGAAGTTGAACGGTCCCAGCACCGCCATGACGCCATGGGCTCGGTGACGGAGCACGGCGCGGCCGAATGGCATGGCGTTCTCGGTGACGCCGGTCCGCTCATCGTAGGCCTTGATCGACAGGTCCACCTTGCCGGCCATCGAGCCCAGCTCGGCCTTGGTTTCCCACAGCGCCTTACCGGTCTCGCGGCTCAAGGCCTCGGCGAAGGCGGCGGCGCGCTCGACCAGCACCTCCTTGTAGCGACGGAGAACCGCGATCCGCTCTTCGCGAGGGCGGTCGGCCCAGTCGGAAAAGGCGCGCCGAGCGGCCTGGACGGCTTGGCCGACGTCCGCCTCGGTCGCGGTCGCGCCGCGCCAGACCGCGTCCCCCGTCGCCGGGTCGGTCG
Source organism: Caulobacter segnis ATCC 21756 (assembly GCF_000092285.1). Classification (NCBI taxonomy): domain Bacteria; kingdom Pseudomonadati; phylum Pseudomonadota; class Alphaproteobacteria; order Caulobacterales; family Caulobacteraceae; genus Caulobacter; species Caulobacter segnis. Next base: position 2,847,925 of record NC_014100.1, read on the forward strand.
AGATCAGCTCCGGACCTTGCCCGGAGCGCCACTTGCCGTCGATGAACCCGCTCATGCCTTCACCCGCACCACTTCGCCTTCGCAGACGCCGAGCGCGTCCAAAGCCTCGCGCCCGAGGATGGCCGCATCGCCGTCGATCAGCACCGGCGCCCGGATCGCCCGGAACCGCGCCACGTCGCCCGTCGAGATCAGCGCCTCTTCGCCGAATGCATCCTCGCCAAGCTTGACCCGCAGCCGCTTTGAGTCACGCACGGTGCGGATGTCGTCGCGCGGACAGGCCACGGTCGGCCCGGCGTCGAACAGGTCGACCAGCCCCTGGTAGCGGAAACCCTCGCGCTCCAGCATGGCCCGGGCCGCCTCGCCGTCGCGGTGGACACGGCCGATCACGTCACGCGCCTCCTCGGGCAAAAGCTCGGTGTAAATCGGGTGGCGCGGCGCCAGGTCCAGGATGAACTGCCCGTCGGTGGAAGCGCTCATCAGGTCGGCCTGGTCAAAGCCGAGGCGGAAGAACTTGTGCGCGACATGCTCCCAGAAGGGGCAGCGACCGTCCTCGTCGAACCAGCCGCGCAGTTCGGCCAGCACCATTTCAGCGAAGCGCTGCGGCTCGATGCCGATAAGCATGTACCGCGACTGCGCCAAGAGCCGCCCCGCCCCGCCCTTGCGCTTCTCGGGGCGCAGAAACAGCGAACCGACCTCGGACCAGCCGGCGCACTCGTTCACCAGCACCAGGGCCTTGTGGTCGAAGCGCATCTCCAGCGTTGGCGAAGACTGCGCCAGCGTCACGACACGGAATGAGAAGAACGGTCGCTTCACGCCCACCCCCGCCTTGACCCCGGCCACGCCTTCGACGGAGCCGGTGTCGAGGTCCTCCAGCATCAGGGTGTACCAGGCCTCGGGCGGCGCGACCCCGGACTGGAAGCTGGCCTCCGAGAGCGCCAGGCGCGCGCGCAGCGTCGGCTCGTCCTCCGGCAAGCTGGTGAAACCGCGGCCCGAGAGCACGGCCAGTTCCATCAGGGAGTCGAAGTCGGCGAGTCCTGCGGGACGAACAACGAGCATTCAGTGGGTCTCCCCCATGATGGTCATGGCGGCGTGGATCGCCCGTGCGTCGATTTCGCCGTCGGCTAGCTTCGCCAGGATCAAGGCCGAAAGCTGCGCCCGCTCGACAAAGCTCTCGGGCCAGGCGTGTTCGGCCTCGCTGTGGATGTCGCCACCCCGTACGCCCAAGGTGTCGACGTTCGGCAGCCCGGAGGCGAATAGGTTGTTGCCTTCACAGACGCCGCCGGAAGGCTTCCAGGCGACCTCCTGTCCCAGGAGCGCGCCCACATCCTTGATCGCCCCGAACAGGCGCTGCTGGGCGACGTTGAACGGCTTGGCGCCGCGGGTGATCCCGCCGTGCAGATGAGCCTGCAGATCATCGCCGGTTTCGGCGACGATGCGAGCGACTTCGCTCTCGAACCACGCCGCCGCCTGCGCCTCCGGGAAACGGACGTTGAAGCGCACCACCGCCACGTCCGGCACCATGTTCAGCGGCGCGCCGCCGTCGATACGGGCGACGTTGACGGTCACGCCATCGCGCTGGCCATTCAGCCCGTGCAGCGACTCCGCGATCCGGGCCGCGCCGATCACCGCGTTGCGTCCGGCGGCGAAGTCGCGACCGGCATGCGCGGCGCGGCCATGGACGACGATGTGGAAGTTGCCCGACCCCTTGCGCGCAGAGGCCAACGCCCCGTCGGCCAGCGCCGGCTCGTAAGTCAGGCCGACATGGCCTCGGCGGGCGAAGTCGGAGAGCACGGGCGCCGAAGCGATGGAGCCGATCTCCTCGTCGGGTGAAAGCAGGACTCGGTAGCCGAGGTTGGCGGCCGCGGGGTGGCGCTCGAACGCCTCCAGCGCCGCCAGCATCACCGATATGCCGCCCTTCATGTCGGCGATCCCGGGCCCGTGGAGCGCGCCATCGGGGCGCGTGCGCACCTGCTGGAAAGCGCTCGTTTCGGGATAGACGGTGTCGTAGTGCCCAGTCAGCACAACCTGGATAGGCGCTTCTGGGCGGACGATCACCGCGAGGGAAGGCGGATGGACGAGTTCGGTCTCGCGACCATCGGCGGCCACCTCGCGCGAAGGGCTCAAGGGGATTTCGACCGGGGCCGAGGGCAGGCTCGCGGCCGCGTCCAGCAGCGCCTGCCTCTGGCGTTCCAGACCCGCGAGATGCCGACTGCCGGAATTGATGGCACACCAGCCGACGGCGCGGTCGACGATGTGGCCGCCGTTCTGCGCGATATGGTCCAGAACGGCGCGGTCTTCTGAATCGAGACGCATGAAAAGCCTGTCCTCCCTCAGTCACAATAACCAAGGGCCGCGGGCAAATCGTGCTTACCTCGAGCGAGGTAACCGAGGGCCCGCGCAACAGCCTTGCTGGAGCGCGCCTATTTCGAACCGAGTTCGAAACGTCGCGCAAGCCCCACGCCTATTCAGTAGTCCTTTCGCCAGCGCACCGACAGCTGGGCGTCATTTTGGCCGCCAATCCGCGAAACCAGCGACAGTGTCCGCCGAATACGCCATTCGACCTGGGCGGCGGGACCTTCACGGCCGCCGCCGATGATCTCGAGATAGACGTCGTCGGTGAGGTACTTGCCGCCGGCCACGGTCATGCCCGTGGCGCCTTCGGCGAAGGCCAGGCGGTCGAGCCGCGCGAAACTGCGCAGGTTGCCGATCACGTCAAAGCCGCCGCCGCCGGCCAGGGACGCTAGCGCCGACGCCAGCTGCGCGGCCTCGATCGGCGACAGCTGGGCGGCCGACGAACCGAACAGCACCTGGCTCAGCACCTCGTCGCTCGGCAGTTCGGGCTTCGATGTCAGGGTGATCTCGGGCTTGGCGGCCGTTCCCTTGATCTGGACGACGGCCGTCAGCGAGGTGTCTTCGCGCGTCGCCGAGAGGTCCAGACGGATGCGGTCGAGCTGGCTCGATAGATACACTGTTCCGTCGTCGTCGAATTCGAAGCGCTTGCCGGCGAAGTCGTACTCGCCCCCCGGACGACGCGAGCGACGCCGCTCAGCGCCGGCGCCAGGGATGTGCCGCCAACATGGGCGTCCAGGGAGAGCTCGACGTCCAGGCCTCTTCCCCGAACGAAGACGCGGCGCGGCGCCTTCAGATCGAGATCCAGGATCATCCCGCCGGTGGTCGGGCGGCGCTGAAGCCCCTGATCCAGATCCTGCGGTCTGTTGCGTTCGACCACGTCCATCGCCACCACGCCCGCCGGCGTCTTGGTCTGCGCCGAAACATCGGCGCGATCGAGGGTCACCGCCCCCGCCAGCTTGATCTTGCCGTCCGCCGAGCGGTTGACCGTCGCCGAGCCGGTCGCCACCGCCGACGCCAGATCGTTGTCGATCAGGCGGAAGCTTTTCATGTCGAGCTTGAAGCTGCCGACGCCGTCGCGCGCCAGGCTGATGCGCCCGGCGCCGGAGATCGAACCGCCCTGCCCGTCCTCGCCGATCGCTTGTAGGACGTCGATGGCGTTATCGGCCATGGATGAGCGGAGGGTCACATTCCGCAGGCGAAGGCCCGTCTGGCCGTCCTCGAAACCGCCGTTGTCGAGCGTCGCCGTGCCCAGCAGGCGCGGGTCGGCGAGCGTGCCCCCCAGGCTGGCCTGCAGGTTGATGCGTCCCGACAGCGAGCGGTCCGCCCCCATCAGCAGGTTCCACAATGGCTTGAGCTCGCCCTGGGCGGAGAACCGGCCCTGCACGCCGCGCTTCTTGTTGATCACCAGCCGCAGCGGCTTGGCGGAGGCCTCGACCGGCAGGACGAGATTGGCCTCGGCCTTGAGCCCCTGCCGGTTGTCGCCGTCGGCGACGATGGTCAGCTGGCTGTCGGTCAGGTCGCCATGGATCTTGGCGTCCAGAGACTGCTCGACCTTGGCGCCACGTTCACGAGCATTGGACAGGCGCATGGTGAAATCGCCGCCCAGGTTGTCGCCCTGCCCGCGCAGATTGAAAGCGCCGTCGATGTCGCCGTCCAAGTCCGGATTGAAGGCGGTCAGAGTCACGCCCGCCAGTTCGGCCTTCAGCATGGCCGTCGCGCCGCCGAGGTCCGCATCGATGTCCGCTCGGCCCTTGTCGATCGCCAGCCTCAGGCGCGCTTGGGTGGGGCCATCGCCAAACCGGAGCTTGGCTGGCTCGTTGGTCTTGATCTCGGTTCTCCCGAGACGCCCGGAGGCGTTCAGGGTCAGGTCGTAGACGCGGCCCGTTTGCGCCAATTCGCCCGAACCGCCCAAGCGCCAGCGGCCGTTAGGGGCGTCACCCCGCGCGTCGATCGACAGAGGCAGGCGGGAAAGCGGTCCGTCCGCCTTGATCGCCGCCGTCCGAACTTTCCAGCCGCCAAAACTGATTTCCTGCGCGGTAAGGTCCAGCGTCGCGTTGGCCGCGCCGCCGCCCGGCGCATCGACGAGGCGGGCGGAGCCCCTGACCTGTCCCTGCGGCAGGAAAGCGCCCGGCCCAATGGCCACTGTCAGATCCGCCGTCGCCGGCAAGCCGCTCCGGAGCGACATCGCGCCGCGCGCCTTGGCCCCGCCCGCGTCGACATCGAGGTCGGTCAGCTCGATTCCGCCAGGCGAGAACCGGAAGGCCGTTCGCCCCCGCGCCGGCCCATAGGCGCTTTGGGCTTGAAGCGCCGCCGTGCCGTCCGTGGCGTTGGTCCCGCGCGCGAAGACGAGGCTTAGTCGCGCCTTGGTCAGTTGCAGGTTCGGCAGGTCTATGGAGTCGAAATCGGCGTTCAACTCAGCCTTGGGGGCCGAGAGCACGCCGCCGATCTTGCCATCGCCGCTGGCCTTGCCAGCCACTTCGACCGGCCCGGCGCGGAACGGGCCTGTCGCGGTCCAATCCAGATCGAAGTCGAGCGAGAGCCCCTTACCGAGCTTGCCCGAAGTTCTGGCGTTGGCGGCCGCCCCCTCCAGGCGGGCCTCGGCGACCGTCAGCACGCCTTGGTTCCAGCTGGCCTTGCCGTCCAGGCGCGGCGTCGCGCCCAGGAGACGGTCGATCTCCGCGTAACCGGTCGCGAAGTTCGCGGCGCGGCTGTCGACGCTGAAGGTCCACGGGCGACCGGCGAAGCTGGAGGCCGTCCATTTGGCGTTGAGCGACCCCATCGCCCCTGATCGCACCGGACCCAGGCTGGCCACCTTCATCTCGCCGTCAAAGGATAGGCCGCCGAGCACGCCGCGCTCGCCCTTGCCCGTCACGATCAGGTTCGGCGCGTCGATGCGGGCCGAGCGGATCAGGAAGCGACCGCCCTTGACCCGGGCGCCTTCGAACGTCGCCTTCGGACTCGCCCCCAGCACGGCCAGCAGGCCCGTGCCACCGCCGCCCGAGGAGGTGGCCTGGGCCTTGATCTCCAGCTCCCCCTTGGCCCAACGCACCACCGCAGGGCCCTTCGCGCGCTTCAGGCGGTAGCCCAGCAACTCCAGGTCCGCGACGTCCGCGGTCCCCTCCACCGAGAAGCCGCCCTGCTCCAGTCGGAACACCCCTTCGGCCAGCCCCTGCCCCATCTGCGGGATCGAGACGATCCTCTTCAGCGCGCCGATGCGGGCGGTGAAGGCCAAGCCGTCTGGTCCGGTGCGACGCTTGGCGAGGTCGGCCAAGCCACGCGCTTGAAGCGTCAGGTTGTCAGCGCGAACGTCCAGGGTCAGGGCCGAGAGCCCGTCGTCGGTCGCCTTCTTGCCGTCGATCGTAAAGTTGGCCTGCGTCCCGAACATCCGCTCGAGCCGCTGGGTGAGACGCGAGGCGCCGAGATCGAGCCGACCTCGCGCCGAACCGCCGTCGGGCGTCCAGGCGCCGCTGGCGTCGAGCGGCGTGTCGTCGCCTGACTTCGCCAAAACGGTGAAAGCCGCTTGGCTGACGGTCCCGTCGGCCTTGGCCTTCAGGTCGAACGGACGGTCGGCGGGCAAGCCGAGCGCGCCCGCGATGGCGCCGCCGTTGGCCTCCATCGCGTCGGCGGTCAGGTGCAGGGTCTTGGAGCGTCCCAGATCGAAATCGAGGGTCAGATGGTCGCCAGCGTGCAGGCGTGAAGCCACCGCCATCTTGCCCTTCTGGCCGCCACGACGCGCCATTTCGTAGTCGCCGGCCACGTCGAAATCGCCGGCGCGCCCGCTGAACGCGGGCCTGGTCACCAAGCGGAAAGCGAAGGCGTCGAGGTCCACCGAGACCGGCGCCGCGCTCGACTTGCCTTTGGGGCCCAGGGTCGGGCGGCGCAGCACGATCACGTCGCGGGCGTCGATCCGCTCGGCGTGGAAGCGACGGCCGAACAGCTCCGTGGCTCGCCAGGCCACGCGCAGGTCATGCGCCTCCAGCCAGACGCCCTTCTCGTCGGAAATGGTCAGCCGCCGAACACCGAAGTCTTTCCAGATATCGCCGGACAGCCCTTCGATGTGGAGCTTGCCGATCCGCCCCAGCTTAAGCCCAGAGGCGCGGGCCTCCAGGAACATTCTCCCCTGAGGCGTGATCGGCGCCAGGCGCAGACCGCCCGCCATCACCACGAGGATGGTCGCCAGGATCGCCGCGGCGATCAGAACCGCGCCGCCCCAGCCAAGTTTCTTGGCCGCCTTGACGGCGGTCTCGCTGGCGACTTCCGCCGCCTGCGCGACCGTGTCCGCTAGATCAGGCTTGTCGTGCTCGCCGCTCAAAAGCTTTGCCCGATGCTGAGATAGACCTGGAATGCAGGGTCGCCGGCCCGCCTCCCTAGCGGAACGGCGACGTCGGCGCGGATCGGTCCGAAGCCCAGATCATATCGAACGCCAAGGCCAGCCCCCGCCCGGAAATCCTCGCGCTGCGGCGTCTCATGAGTACCGATCGCCCCAGCGTCGATAAAGGCCACGCCGCTCCAGCGCTGGGTGATCTTCTGACGAAGCTCGAACGACGTTTCGACCAGGGAGACGCCGCCCTGCGGGGTGTTGTCGGACAGACGTGGTCCGATGGCTTGATAGGCGTAGCCCCGTACGGAGCCGCCGCCGCCCGCATAGAAGCGCCGAGCCGCCGGCACTTCGGGAATGCCGCCGCCGAGAATGGCGCCGAGTTTCAGGCGGCCAGCCAGCACCGTGCTCGCTTGTTTTCCGATCGGGATATAAGCCGAGCCCTGCGTCGTCAGCTTCAGGTATGGCAAGGACGTGTCGCCCAAGACGTAGGTGGGCTCGCCTCGAGCCTCGAGCCTCCAACCGCGCTTCGGGTCGAGGATGTTGTCGGAAAAATCCCAGGCGTAGGCGGCGAGGCCCGCCACCGTCGCCAGGTTGAGCTTGCGGCCGGCCACGGAGCCGTTTTGGCTTACCTGCTCCTTGGTCTGAGACAGATCCAGCGACACCCCGAAGGTTCGATAGGCGGTCGTCTGCCGGCGCTTCGTCAGATCAACGCCCACCCGCGCGCCGGTTTCGTTATAGGCGTCGGTGTCGTTGCGGAAGAGCGAGCTGCTCAGCTTCAAGGTCTGCTGCGGACGACGCCAATGCGGCAGTGAGACCTCCGCGCCGACACTCTGTTCCAGCTTGGCGAAGCGGAGCGAATAGGTCGTCGTGTCCGCGCGTTTCAGCCGATTGTAGCGGATCCACTTTGCGTCCACGCCGGCGCCTTCGCTGGTCGAGTAGCCCGCGCTCAATTCGAGCGTCCGGGCGCGGCGATCCGCCAAGGTGACGACCACAGGGCGGAACCCCTCGGCGGTCGCCTTATCCGGCCCAGCCAGCGCGACAGAGATCGAGTCGTAGACGCTGGTGTCCCGAAGACGACGCTCCAGTTCAGCGACGTCTTCGGGGTCGTAGACATCGCCCACCACCCATGGCGCGAGCCGCCCCACCCACGCGGGGTTGGTGCGCCCCTTGGTCACGACCTCGACGCCATCCAGATGGACGAGTTCCCCCGCGACAATCTTGTAGGACGGGCGGACGGTGTGATCGGCATGGTCGACGATGACCTCGCGCGGTTGCGCCTCGGCGTCGGCGTAGCCGAGCTTGGCCACCTGGGCGACGACGCGTCCCTCGGCGCCGACGACATCGGCGGCTCGGCCGGGCTCGCCGGCCGTCAAGCGCATGGCCGCCGCCGCCCGCTGCCGCGTGCCCTCGTCCGGCGGCTCACCCGCCCAGTCGATCTTGGGATCGGCGAGCACGAAGACAGGTCCCGGCGTGACCTTGACCACAGCGCGCGGCGGCTCGCCGTCCAGGACGTCGGGCTCGACGGTGTAGGCGTAGTAGCCTTCGGCGCGTAGGACGGCGATGACGTCCTCGCCCGCCTGACGCGCCCTGCGACGCGCTTCGGCGCGGCTCTGGGCGGGATTCTTGGATTGAGTCAGCGCCCGCTGGATGGTTTCGCGAAGGGTTTTGTCTTCAACACCCTGAATCTGGGCCATCGGTTCGTCGGCCCAAGCCGCCGACGCCGTGAGCCAGGCCATTGCCGTCAAGGCCAGGGAAGTTCGCCCAAGCACTAGTTATCATTCCCCGCGCGATGCGCCCCCAACCCTGCTGTAGTCTCGGGTAGCGCTCGTGTCACGATCGGAAATGCACTAGATCGTCCGCGAACGCCGCTTCCCAAAGCGACCACGAGGCGCCCAAATGCTAGGCAGTCGTGCGCAAAGGCTCGGCGCGCGCTGAATCCCTCGACCTTCATGGCCGCGACGCTCTAGAGTCCCTCCACGGACGCCTCGGCGCCACGAGCAAGACGAAGACGGTCTCAAGGCGAAAAATGGGCCTGGAAAAGAGCATGGCGGGGATGACCCAGACCTTGGCGGAAGCCCCAACCCTGCCGATGACGGAGGCCGCCTATCTTCCCGGCGTCGCCTACGACGAGATGTTCACCGCCGAAGGCGACGTTCGGACGCACTACGATCCGCTGCACGCCCGGATGTCGACTCTGGGCGCCGAAGAGTTGGCCGGACGTCAGCGCACGCTGGAACGGTCGTTCCTGCTGCAGGGCATCACCTTCACGGTCTACGGCGCTGAGAACACGACCGAACGGATCATCCCGACCGACCTTTTCCCCCGCATCATCCCCGCCGCCGAATGGGCAAGGATCGAAGCAGGCCTCACACAGCGCCTGCGCGCGCTGAACCTGTTCCTGGACGATATCTACGGCGACCAGCAGATCCTGATGGACGGGGTCGTGCCGCGCGAACTCGTGCTGGGCGCGCCCTCGTATCGCCGCGAGATGCAGCACCTCTATGTGCCGCACAAGGCCTACGCCAATGTCTGCGGCAGCGACCTGATCCGCTGCCAGGACGGCCAGTTCGCGGTGCTTGAGGACAATCTACGAGTCCCCTCCGGCGTGTCCTACATGCTGGCCAACCGGGACGCGGCCAAGCGGACCTTCCCGGGCACCTATCGCGCCGCCGGGGTGCGGCCGGTCGAGCGCTATCCCGACCTGCTGCTGGCCACGCTGAAGAGCATGACCGCCGACTGGCGCTCGAACCCGCAGGTCGTGGTGCTGACGCCCGGCGTCTACAACAGCGCCTATTACGAGCACGCCTATCTGGCCCGCCTGATGGGCGTGCCGCTGGTCGAGGGCCGCGACCTCGTGGTGCACGAGAACATGGTCTACATGCGCACCACGACCGGCCTGCGCCGCGTGGATGTGATCTATCGCCGGGTCGACGACGACTTCATCGATCCGCTGACCTTCCGGCGCGACTCCTCGCTCGGCGCTGCTGGCCTGTTCAACGCCTACCGCGCGGGCAACGTGGTGATCTGCAACGCGCCGGGCACCGGCGTCGCGGACGACAAGGCCGTCTATGCCTATGTCCCCGACATCATTCGATACTACCTGGGCGAGGACGCCATCCTGCCCAACATCGAGACCTTCCTGTGCCGCGAGCCGCGCCAGCTGCAGCACGTGCTGGCCAACCTCGACAAGCTGGTGGTCAAGGCGGTGGGCGCGTCGGGCGGCTACGGCATGCTGGTCGGTCCGCACGCCAGCCAAGCCGAGCGCGAGGCCTTCGCCGAGGCGATCAAGGCCGACCCGGAGAACTACATCGCCCAGCCGACCATCCAGCTATCGACCGCGCCGTGCCTGGTCGACGGCCGCATCGAGCCTCGCCACGTCGATCTTCGCCCTTTCATCCTGTCGGGTGAGAAGACGATCGTCACGCCGGGCGCCCTCACCCGCGTGGCGCTGAAGCGCGGCTCGCTGGTGGTCAATTCCAGCCAGGGCGGCGGCTCCAAGGACACCTGGGTGCTCGCCGACGATCAAGGCCCCGCCAACGGGAGCGCCCGTCCATGATGCTCGCGAGGGTGGCCGACAGCCTCTACTGGCTGGGCCGATACATCGAACGCGCCGAGCATCTTTCGCGCTTGTCCAGCGTGATGCTGAACGCGACGCTCGATCAGACCGACGCCGGCGCGCACGCGGTCTGGATCGCCATGGCCGCCGTCGGAGAACCGGGCGACGGCGCGGGCGTCGCGTCGTTCGAGGCGGCTCGGACGTTGGTGTTGGATCGCCAGGACCAGAACTCCGTCGTCTCGTCTCTGGCCCGCGCGCGCGAGAACGCCCGCCAGGTGCGCGACCAGATCACGACCGAGACATGGGAGCGGCTGAACCTGCTCTACCTGAAGGTCACCGACCCACGCGCGGGCAAGGAATTCTCGGACAGCTCGTCCACCTTCCTGCACGACGTGATCGCCGACCTGCACCTTTTCAAAGGCGCGGCAGACACCACGATGAGCCATGGCGAAAGCTGGCGGTTCATGATGCTGGGCATCTACATGGAGCGCGCCCAGCTGGTCTCGCGCCTCCTGGAGGTGTGCTTCGCTGACTCGCCGCGCCACGGACGGCTGGACGACCACGTGGCGCTGGTCAGCGTGCTGCGCATGGCCTGCGCGCTCGAGCCTTATCTGCGGGTCTACACGGCCGAGATCGAGCCCAGGCACATCCTGGAGTTCCTGGTCTTCGACGAGGACTTCCCCCGCTCCATCCGCTTCGCGACAGCCCAGATCGAGCAGCACCTGACGGCCCTGACCCGCAGCGTGTCCGCCGGTGAACGGGCCGGCCCCGAACGCCTGGCCGGCCGCCTGAAGGCGCGCCTGCAATATGCCGATGTCGACGAGCTGAAGGCCGTCGGCGCCGGACCGCTACTGACCACCGTGGTCAACGAGTGCGCCAGCATCCACGAAGCGATCTACGAAACGTTCGTGGCCTATCCGCTCGAAATGCGTCTGCCGGCCTAGGGGTTCACCGCCTTGTTGCTCGAAATCCGCCACGTCACCCAATACCACTACGAGCGCCCGGTGCGGGAAAGCCTGATGGAGCTGTGGATGCAGCCCCAGAAGACCGCGCGTCAGCGGCTGGTCAGCTTCGAGCTGGACCTTGAGCCCGCCGCCCAGGTGTTCTCCTACGCCGACAGCTTCGGCAACGCGGTCTATCACTTCGACGTCCCCCAACCCCACGACAAGCTGACCATCGTGGCGCGCTCGGCGGTCGAGACCGAACCGCCGGCCGAGCGCCCGGACCGCCTCGACATGGGCGAATGGGACCGGATGCGCAGCGAATTCGTGCGCGGCGAGTGCTTCGACTTCCTGCGGCCGCACGGCTTTGTCCAGACCACGGAAGCGCTACAGACGTTCGTCGACGAGCATGACCTCGAGGCCCTCAGGCGCAAGGATCCGTTGACCGCCGTGCGCACGCTGTCGGAGACCATCTACAACGCGTTCGAGTACCAGCCGGGCGTCACCGACGCCGACAGCCCCATTGATCTGGCGCTCAGCGCTGGCCGCGGGGTTTGCCAGGACTTCGCCCACATCATGCTGGCGGTGTGCCGCAACTGGGGCGTGCCGGCGCGCTATGTCTCGGGCTATCTGTTCACTGACCGAGACGCTGGCGATCGATCCGATCCCGACGCCACCCACGCCTGGGTGGAGGTGTTCCTGCCCAGCCTACGCTGGGTCGGCTTCGACCCGACCAACAACATGATGGCCGGCGAGCGGCACGTCGCGGTCGCCGTGGGCCGCGACTACGCCGATGTGACGCCCTCGCGCGGGGTCTACAAGGGTGATGCGGAAAGCCAGCTGGCGGTGGGGGTCAGTGTTCGCCGCGCCCGTGCGGCCATGGCCGAGCCGGAATTCCTGCGCATGGCGCGCCCGAACTTCGCCGGCGGCCGTCGTCGGCCGACCGCTGTCCGCGAGGACACCCACCAACAGCAGCAGCAACAGCAGCAATAGGCGCGGCGGCGTTTCGGCCGCCGCTGAGCGTCAGGCTGGAAGCGTGGCCGCAAAGCGCCTGGCGATGTCCAGCGCGCCCGCGGCGCCGCCAGCGCGCGGACCGATGCGGCCAGTTTCCAGGAACTGCACACCCGCCTCGACGGACGAGCGCCAGACGACCTCGGCCAGGTGCACGCGCCGACCACCGGCGTCCACGAAGATGAACCGGTCCGGAGGCGGCGTGATTCCGGCCGTCGACAGGCGCGCGCCGCGCTCGGCGATATCGAGCAGCGAGCACTTCCACGAGCGCGGATCATCGACGATGTAGATTTTGCGCGCCGCTGGCATCCGAGGATGCGCGCGACGCTCCGCGCCCGAGGGCTCGACCATGGACATACGACCTTCAAACTCCTGCCGAGTCGGCGAGAGATTGTACCGTAAGCCTTGATAATTCGTCTGCCGCCAGCGGAGCGTTCACCAAACCGGGTTTTGCAGCGATCAGCTGACCTAGGCGGCGTAGACGTGGGCCTTGCGAGCGGCGACACGCACAGCGCCCTGGAAACGCGCGGCCTCGGCGCGCGAGGCGCTGATCTCGATCCGGCGACCGTCGAGGGTCGTCGCGTTCACGGTCGTCAGAGCGCCTTGGATGTGAGCGCGGTCCACACGCACCTCGAAACCGGCGTCGTCGAGCACGAAGTCGTGCGGGCGAACATAGGCCGTCGCCGCGCCATCGGGGACGCCCGACGCCGGCAGCGCCAATGCGCCTGCGCTGAACCGGCCGCTGCTGACCTCTCCCGCGAAGCTGTTGGCTTCGCCCACGAAGCCGCAGACGAAGGCCGAGGCCGGTTGATCGTGCACCTGGTCGGGCGTCCCGATCTGCTCGATACTTCCCCGATTCAGGATCGCGACCCGGTCGGCCAGTTCAAGGGCCTCTTCCTGGTCGTGGGTGACGAAAATGGTGGTTACGCCCGTGGCGTCGTGCACGCGGCGCAGCTCGCGGCGCAGCGACTTTCGGACCGTGGCGTCCAAGGCGCCGAACGGCTCGTCGAGCAGCAGCACGCTAGGCTGGACCGCCAGGGCGCGGGACAGAGCAACGCGCTGGCGCTGGCCTCCCGACAACTGAGACGGATAGCGTTGGCCCAGGCCCTCGAGTTCGACCAGCTTCAAGAGGTCCTCAACTCGCTTGGCGATCTCGATCTTGGAGGGCTTGTCCTTGCCCTTCCGCACGTCCAGGCCGAACGCGATGTTCTTGGCCACCGTCATGTGCTTGAACAGCGCGTACTGCTGAAACACGAAGCCCACGCGGCGCGCCGCGGCCGAGGCGTAGGTGACATCCTCGCCATGGAACAGCACCTGGCCTTCGTCAGGAAACTCCAGGCCCGCGATCGTGCGCAGCAGCGTCGTCTTGCCCGAGCCCGACGGCCCCAGCAGCGCCAGCAGTTCGCCATCGGCGATCTCGAGGTCGACCTTGTTCAGCGCCGGATACCGACCGAACTTCTTTTCGACGGAGCGGATGGAAATGGTCATGAGCCGTTCAGTCCGTTCAGTGTCCGCCACGCCCGGCGCGAACGTCGGGCTGGGCGACTTCGAGCGCCGTCTTCAAAACGAGGGTCACCACCGCCAGCAGGCAGAGAAGAGCCGCGACCGCGAAGGCGCCGACGAAGTCGTATTCGTTGTAGAGGATCTCGACGTGCAGCGGCATGGTGTTGGTCAGGCCCCGGATGTGGCCGCTGACGACCGACACCGCGCCGAACTCGCCCATGGCGCGGGCGTTGCACAGCAGAACGCCGTACAGCAGGCCCCAGCGAACGTTCGGGGCGGTGACCCGCCAGAAGGTATAGAGGCCGCCCGCTCCCATCGAGACCGCAGCCTCTTCCTCGCTGTTCCCCTGCTCCTGCATCAGCGGGATCAGTTCGCGGGCCACGAAGGGGAACGTTACGAAAATGGTGGCCAGCACGATACCCGGCACGGCGAAAATGATCTTCAGGTCGTTGTCGAGCAGCCACTCGCCCATCCAGCCCTGCAGACCGAAGACCAGCACGTAGATCAGACCCGCGACGACCGGCGAGACCGAGAACGGCAGGTCGATCAGGGTGATCAGGAACGGCTTGCCCCAGAAGTCATGTTTGGCGACGGCCCAAGATGCGCACAGGCCGAAGATTGCGTTGAACGGCACGGCGATGGCGGCGGTGATCAGGGTCAGCTTCACGGCCGCCAGGGCGTCGGCGTTGGTGACCGCTGCCAGGGCCGCATCCAGGCCTTTGCGCAGAGCCTCCGCGAACACCGCGATCAGGGGCAGGATCAAGACGAGCGCCAGGAACGCCATCACGGTCCCGATAACCAGGGCCTTGGCCCAGGCCGGATCTTCGGTGGCGCCGCGATGGCGCCGAGCAACGGCGCTCATCAGGCGAACCTCCGCGACCAGGCTTGAATGGCGTTGATGATCAGCAGCATCGTGAACGAGACCGCCAGCATGACGACGGCGATCGTGGCGGCCCGGGCGTACTCGAACTGCTCCAGCTGGATGATGATCAGCAGCGGCGCGATCTCGGACTTGTAGGGCATGTTGCCGGCGATGAAGATCACCGAGCCGTATTCGCCGACCCCCCGCGCGAAGGCCAGGGCGAAGCCCGTGAGCCACGCGGGCGCCAGGGCCGGCAGGACGATGCGGAGAATGGTGTCGAACCGGCTCGCGCCAAGGCTGGCGGCGGCTTCCTCGACGTCCTCGGCGGCGTCACGCAGCACCGGCTCGATCGTGCGGACAACAAACGGCAGGCCGATAAAGATCAGCGCGATGGTCACACCGATCGGGTTGTAGGCGGCCTTGATGCCCAGCGGCGTCAGGAACTGCCCGACCCACCCGTTGGGCGAATAGAGCGTGGCCAGGGCGATGCCGGCCACGGCGGTGGGAAGGGCGAAGGGCAGATCGACCAGGGCGTTGACGACCGTCTTGCCGGGGAAGTCGTAGCGGACCAAGGCCCAGGCGGTCAGCACGCCAAAAATTCCATTGACCAGCGCCGCTACGAACGCCGCGCCGAATGTCAGGCGATAAGCCGCCATGGCGCGCTGAGACGTCGCGACCGTCCAGAACTCCGCAGGAGATTGCTGAGCGGCCTTCAGTACGACGGCCGAGAGCGGGATCAGCACGATCAGCGACAGGACCGTCAGCGTCACGCCCATGGTGAGGCCAAAGCCTGGGATAGCCGAGCGGCGGCGAAACAGCGGTCGCTTGGCCGGCGGCCGGCGCTCGGCGGTGTCGGCGGTCATCGTCTGATCGTCGTCCAGGGTCCGGGCTCGCCACATGGCTCTAGGTTACGGCTGAACGCGCCAGGTCCGCACACGGTCCCGGCGGCGTCGTGAAAACTGAGCCGCTTAAATCTCTACCACGACCATGGGGCAAACGAGAAAAGGCGGATGGGGTGTGGAGAAAAACTGGCTTCGCCTATGCGAGCGCCCAGCAATCAGCAAGCCAGTAGGAACTCGTCGCCCCGAAGGCCTGAGCGATATAGCTATGGACTGCGGGTGGCGCTTGATCGATCGGCCTGACGGCGTCGCCGTCTAAGAACCCCTGGATCGTTATAGAATTCCCTTCATTCCGCAGCACGAACCTGGGCCGGAGCTGGCGATAGACATGCGGCCGCGCGTCGTCGGCGGCAATCTCCTGCAACCGCTCCTTGTTCGCCATCAGATAGGCTATGTCGAAATCCCACCATCGTGCGAAGGGCCTTCGAGAACGCAGTTTGCGGGCAGGAACGCCTGCATAAACGCCCAGCGCCTCGGCGTCGCGCGTCAGAACGGCAGACGCGCCGAGCACGACCCCGTCACCAACCGTTCTGCCACTGAGAACTTGTGCGTAGGCCGACAGTACGACGCCGCTTCCAATCGAGAACGGCGTCAGGACCTCCAGACCTTGGTTTTCAAAGACGCCGTCCAATATCGGCATGCCCGTGAAAGAGATGTTCACCGGCTGATCGTTGGCGTGCTCGCCGCGCATTTGAATGAACGCCGACGCGTGCATCTCACAGAACCTGCCGATCTCACCGAGTTTGCCAACTTCGCCGGAGGGAACGAGCTTGATATTCTGGATGCAGGCTAACGAACCGGCGCCGACATCAACATAGGCGCCGGGCGAAAGGTAGAAGCGTATATCATAGTGACCCAAGAAGGTCTTGATACGCATCCAGGCCGACGCATCGGCAGGAATGTCGAGTACAATGGGGGCTGACCAGTTCATCGACTAACCATTCAATCTGGATGCGGGACAATACCGCTCCAGCGAATGCGCCGCTAGCAACTAGTCTATTAGAAATAAATCTCGAGATGTTTCGAGAGTGGTAGGCCGGCTGGGACTCGAACCCAGGACCATTCGATTAAAAGTCGAATGCTCTACCACTGAGCTACCGGCCCGCTCACGATCCGGCGGGGACCGGTGGAAGCGGCGCGGACCATAGTCGGGGGTCGTCCCACCCGCAAGCACGGTTTCGCCGTTTTTCCCGCCCAGAGTGGTAAAGCTGTGAGCGGGTTAGGGTGAGTCATGCGTAAAACCTTGCTTTTAGTGGCCTTTCTGGCTGTGGCGGCGGCTGGCGGCGCTTCGGCGGCTCAGCAGAATACGCCCGCCCCTGACGCGGACCAGCGCGTCAAATCCACGTCAGAAGCCAACAAGGACGGAATCACCGGCGCCATGACCGCGCCTCTCCGGGACGTGAACGTCATCCGCACAAAAATCCCCCGCGTCCTGCTGGAAGCAATGGATGATCCGTACAGGCGGCCGGGCTTGGCCGATTGCGCGACCCTGGTCGCACAGGTCAATTTGCTGGATGCGGCTCTCGGCGATGACCTCGACCGTGTTCCCGCCGACGAAAATGAGGACCTGATGGATCGTGGCCGCAAGGCCGCCGGCTCGGCGGCCCTCGGCGCCATGGCCAGCGCCGCGCAGGACATCATTCCGTTCCGAGGCTGGGTGCGCAAGCTGACGGGCGCCGAACGGCACGACAGGCTCGTGCAGAGCGCCGTGGCCTCAGGCGCCGTTCGCCGGGCCTATCTGAAGGGGCTGGGAGAGTCGCGAGGCTGCAATCCGCCGGCGACGCCGCAGCACCGGCCGCCGGCTCCGCCGCCCGTCGTCGATCCCGGCATGCCGCCGCCGCCCGATCCCTATGGCCCGCGCAAGCCGCGCTTCCCGATCCACAAGGAGGAAGCGCCGACCGTGCCGAAGGGGCCCGCATCCTAGGTCCTGCTACTGGGCCAGGTGTCGGGCGGCGAAGTCTCGGCGGAACTGCTCGAAGCGACCTTGGGCGATGGCCTCACGCATCGCGGCCGTGAGCGCCTGGAAGAAGGCGATGTTATGCCAGGACAGCAGCACCTGGCCCAGGATCTCCTCGGCCTTGAAGAGGTGGCGCAGATAGGCTTTGGAGTAGTCACGGCTAGCCGGGCAGTCGCTGGTCGGGTCCAGCGGCGTGTCATCCTCGGCGTACTTGGCGTTCTTCAGATTGATCGGCCCGTCCCAGGTCCAGGCCTGGCCATGACGGCCCGAGCGAGTCGGCAGGACGCAGTCGAACATATCGACGCCCCGCGCCACCGCCTCGACCAGGTCGATCGGCTTGCCTACGCCCATCAGATAGCGCGGTCGATCTTCGGGCAGCAGGCCCGGCGCGTAGTCCAGGACCTCGCACATCGCCGTGTGCCCCTCGCCGACAGCGAGGCCGCCGATCGCGTAGCCGTCGAAGCCGATTTCCCGCAGCTTCTCGGAGGATTCTCGGCGCAGGTTCTCGAAGGTCGAGCCCTGCTGGATGCCGAACAGGGCCTGGCTATCCCGCGTCCCAAAAGCGTCCTTGGATCGCTTGGCCCAACGGGCGGAGAGCTCCATGCCTTTGCGCGCCCTCGCCTCCTCGGCCGGCCAGGCGACGCACTCGTCCAGTTGCATGACGATGTCGCTGCCCAGGAGGTCGGCCTGGATCTCGATTGAGCGCTCGGGCGTCAGCACGTGCTTGGAGCCGTCGACGTGGCTGGAGAAGGTCACCGCGTCCTCAGTCAGCTTGCTGATCCCCGATAGCGACATGACCTGGAAGCCGCCGCTGTCGGTCAGGATCGGCTTGTCCCAGCGCATAAACTTGTGCAGCCCGCCCAGCCGCGCCACTCGCTCCGCGGAAGGCCGCAGCATCAGGTGATAGGTGTTGCCCAGGATGATGTCCGCGCCGGTGTCCTTGACCTGGTCGACGGTCATCGCCTTGACCGTCGCGGCCGTGCCCACAGGCATGAACGCTGGCGTGCGGATGTCGCCGCGCGGCGTCTTGAGCACGCCGGTGCGGGCCTTGCCGTCTGTGGCCTTGATCTCAAAAGGAAACGCGGCCATCAGCGGCTCTCGGGCTCGGCGCGGAACAGCAGGCTGCCGTCGCCATAGGAATAAAAGCGATAGCCCGTCGATATGGCGTGCTCATAGGCCGCGCGCATCGTCTCGCGTCCGGCGAAAGCGCTGACCAGCATGAACAGCGTCGACTTGGGCAGGTGGAAGTTGGTCATCAGAATGTCGGCCGCGCGGAAGCGGTAGCCGGGCGTGATGAAGATCGCGGTCTCGTCGGCGAAGGGCTTCACAACGCCATCCTCGCCGGTGGCGCTCTCCAGCAGGCGCAGGCTGGTGGTGCCGACGCAGATGATCCGGCCGCCGGCGGCGCGAGCGGCGTTGAGCGCGTCGGCGACTTCGCGCGTCACCTGGCCATACTCGGCGTGCATCTTGTGCTCGGAGACGTCGTCCGTCTTGACCGGCAGGAAGGTCCCGGCTCCGACATGCAGGGTCACGAAGTGGGTGGAAACCCCCTTGGCCTTCAAAGCCTCCAGCAGCGATGGCGTGAAGTGCAGCCCGGCGGTCGGGGCGGCGACCGATCCGTCCTCTCGCGCGTAGACGGTCTGGTAGTCGGCGCGATCGCGCTCGTCCTCGCCCCGCTTGGCGGCGATGTAGGGCGGCAGCGGCATGTCGCCGTGCCGAGCGATGCCAACATCCAGATCCGGCCCCGAGAGATCGAAAGCGAGGACCACTTCGCCGCCCTCATGCTTCTCCGCCACCGTGGCGTCCAAGCGATCGAGCGCGCAGGCGCGATCGTCGCGGCCGCCGAACGCGACGCGGTCGCCGACCTTCAGCCGCTTGCCTGGGCGCATGAAGGCGCTCCAGCGATCTGGCGTGAGACGGCGGTGCAGGGTCGCCTCGACCGCGACGGGCGTGCCGTCCGCGCCGCCCGTCGTGCGCCCCTCGCGTAGGCCAGACAGGCGAGCGGGGATCACGCGGGTGTCGTTGAAGACCATGGCGTCGCCCGGTTGCAGGAAGTCGGGCAGTTCGCGGACGACGTGGTCGGCCAGAGGCTGGCCTGGGCGCACGACCAGCAGACGCGCGGCGTCCCGCGGCTCGGCCGGGCGCAGGGCGATGCGGTCCTCGGGGAGGTCGAAGTCGAAATCGGAAAGGTGCATGGGCGCGCTTCAAGCGCACGATGGGCCGCGAAGGTCAAGAGTCGGGCGTCCGGCGGGCAAGACGCCGCGCGGCGTCAGCGCCCCCAAACACACACGCGCCAACCGTGATTTCTCCATGCTAACAGCGACGCATGCGCTTGATCGTTCACCTTCTGAGTCTTCTGGTCCGCGGCACCGCCCTGATGCTGGGCCTGGTGGGCTCCATGCTCGCCTTGGCGAGCCTAGGGGGGGCGATCAGCCCTAAGCTCGACGCCCTCACCCATATCACGCCCGTTTGGTTGGCTATGGGCGTCGGCGCCGTTGCTTTGGGAGGTCTCTTCGCTCGCGAGACCGAACGATGGGTCATGGTCGCGTTGGGCGTCCTGGCGATCAGCGCCAGCGGCGTTATTATGCTTCCCGAATTGCGGCAGGCTTGGCGCTTCAAGCCCGAAGCCGTGGCGGCAGGCGATCTGAAAGTCATTCAGTTCAACGCCTGGCACGAGAACTACGCCCCCGAACAGAGCTTGAAATGGCTGCTGGCGCAGCAAGCCGACATCATTGTCATGGCGGAAGGTGGGGGCGCGGCTTGGCGGATCAATAGAGGCCTGCGGGCCGCCTATCCCTTCGTGTCCTGCAAGTCCGGGCGTTGCGAGCCTTGGATCTTCTCCCGGAAGAAGGTGATCGCCTCGGGCGCGGTTCAGAAGGGCCTGCCGGGCGCGTGGGCGACCATCGAGGATCGTGAGGGCCCCTTTACAGTCCTTGGGGCCCACTATGTCTGGCCTGTGCCGGCGGGACGCCAGCAAGCGCAGTCGGCGATGCTGGTGAAGGCCGCGTCGCAGTTCGACCGGCGCACTCTCATCGTAACCGGCGACTTCAACTCGACGCCCTGGTCCTTCACTCTAAAACACCAGGACAAGGCGTTAGGCCTCGAGCGATGGAGTCGGGCGCTGCCGTCCTGGCCCTCGGGCCAGTTCTCACGCGTCGCGGCGGCGCCCGCCCCGTTCCTGCCGATCGATCATGTCTATGCCGGCTCAGCCTGGCGCGCGGTCAAGGTCGAGCGCGGCCCGGCCATCGGCTCTGACCACCGCCCCATCATCGTGACCTTCCGGCGTCAGCCGAAATGAAAACGGCTCCGGACGCGTGGTCCGGAGCCGCAAACCGCGCCATGGCGCAAAAGGATCAGGCGTCGGCGGCGATCTTGGCGCTGACGATCTTGCCCGGCTCCTTCGGCGGCTCGCCCTTCGGCAAGGCGTCAACGTTCTCCATGCCCTCGGTCACCTGGCCCCAAACCGTGTACTGACCGTCCAGGAAGGTGGCGTCGTCGAACACGATGAAGAACTGGCTGTTGGCCGAGTTCGGGTCGGGCGTGCGGGCCATCGAGCAGACGCCGCGCACGTGCGGCTCCTTGTTGAATTCGGCCTTCAGGTCCGGCTTGTCCGAACCGCCGCGGCCCGTGCCCGACGGATCGCCGCCCTGGGCCATGAAGCCCGGGATCACGCGGTGGAAGACAACGCCGTCGTAGAAGCCCTCGCGAACCAGCTCCTTGATCCGCTCGACGTGGCCAGGCGCCAGGTCGGGACGCAGCTGGATGGTGACCGGACCGGTCTCAAGCGTCAGGATCAGGGTGTTTTCGAGGTCGGCCGACATGGTCTTCCCTTGTGTGGCGAGTGATGCGACCGCGCTTCTAGCGCGGTTCAGGGCGCCCTGTGAACCAAGTCTTCGCGTGAAAACCGCTGAAGCTCAGCGAACTTCGGCCGGCAAATCGATGTCGCAGACGGAAAAGTCCGCGCCTTTCAACGCTCGAAGACGCTGGGTTTCAGCGGCGAGCCACGGTCCTTTTGGGTCAATAAGCCGCACCTTGGGGCGCTCGTTCTCGGGAATATCGGACAGCAGCCGAACCTTCAGCATCTGATCTTGCGGCGCCGGAACCGGCTCGCCGGTCTTGATCGCACGCACGACGTCCAGTCCGCTTACGACGCGACCAAAGGCGGTGTAGCGCTTGTCCAGCGACGGATAGGGCTGGCGCATCAGGAAGAACTGGCTGTTGGCCGAGTTGTTGTCGTCGTCGCGCGCCATGCCGACCACGCCAGGACAATAGGTCCCCCAGGCCGCGACCTTGTGGTCGCTGGTCATCTCGCTCCAGCTCCAGGCCTGACTGACGACGGGCAGAGACTTCAAATAGCCGACCTCCAGGCCGGCCGGCGCGGCCATCGTGACGAACGGCGTATCGGCGGCGCGGCGAAAGGTGAACTCGGCCTTGAGGTTAGGCTTGTCGGTTCCGCCCTCGCCCGTGTTGGTCGGATCCCCTGTCTGAGCCATGAACCGGTCAATGACTCGAAAGAAGGTGCGCCCGTCATAGACGCCGGCGCGGGTCAGCTCCTGCAGGCGGGCGACATGGTTGGGCGCGACCTCGGGGGTCAACTCCACAAACACCCGCCCCTTGTTGGTGTCGATCACCAGGACCGTGTCGGCGGCCGGCGTGCGCCAGTCCTGTTCTGACGGCTTGCTCGCCGCCGCCATCGCGGCGCTCGCGGTGACCGAGATAACCAGACAGGGCAGCAGCGCACGAGACAGCGTCATGTCATTTCACCTGAACGGGGACGTCGAGATCGCAATTGGTGAAGCCGCCGCCCATCTCCGCCTGACGCTTGGTCACCAAAGCCTTGAAGGCGGCTGACCGAGTGTCCATCACCCGAACGGTCGGACGCTTGTCCGCCGGCAGGTCGGCCAGAAGCTTGACGCTCAGCATCTTGTCCTGCGGGTCAGGGACAGGCTCGCCCGTCTTGATGGCGCGGACGACGTCGAGGCCCTGCAACACGCGGCCGAAGGCGGTGTAGGTCTTGTCCAGCGAGGCGTTGGCCTGCCGCATGAAGAAGAACTGACTGTTGGCGCTGTCGGGATCACCGGCGCGCGCCATGCCCAACACGCCGGGACAGAAGTTGCCCCAGGTCGAGACCTTGCGGTCAGCGGTCATCACGGCAAGGGCCGAGTTCTGGCTCGTCACCGGCAAGGCGTCGACCCAGCCAGATTCGTTGCTGCCGACCTTGAAGCCGGCGCCCAGCGGCAGGTCGCCCCCACGACGAAAGTTGAACTCGGCGGTGAGGTTAGGCTGGTCGGAACCGCCTATGCCAGTGTTCTGCGGGTCGCCCGTCTGCGCCATGAAGTCGCTGATCACGCGGAAGAAGGTCAGGCCGTCGTAGAAGCCGCTCTTCACCAGCCCACGCACGCGCTCGACATGGTTGGGGGCCGCCTGCGGATAGAGCTCGGCGATGATCCGGCCCTTGTTGGTCTCCACCACGATGACGTTGTTCGGGTCAGGCGTGCGCCAGTCCGAGGCGGTCTGGGCCGAAGCCGTCTGAGCGGAAGCCGTCATTGCGGCGAGCGCCAGGGCGGCGGCGGTCATGGCGAGCTTCATCGATTACCCCGAACAGAATAGGTCATGGCCGGCGTAGAACGACACGGCCTCCCCGACAAGTGCGACGGACCTTGAACCGCAGGATTCCGGCCGCTTCGGGGCGGACGCCGAGCGGGAGCGCGTTCCCGAGAGATCCGAGCGATACCCGACCACCGCCAAGGACTCGGCCGCCCTCCGCGCTAGATCAGGCCAATCACGGGCAGGAAGCTCGGTTCCGCGCGCTCCCGCTCCAAGCCGCCTACCCTCGCCCGACCTTGATCAGCAACTGCTCGGCGACGCCGGCGGGGACAAACTTGGAGATGTCACCGCCTAGAGCGGCGATCTCCTTGACTAGCCGCGAGGCGATGGCCTGGTGACGCGGGTCGGCCATCAGGAAGACGGTCTCGATCTCGCGATCCAGCTGCTGGTTCATCGCCGTCATCTGGAACTCGTACTCGAAGTCGGCGACGGCGCGCAGGCCGCGCACGATCATCTGAGCATTCACGTCTCGAGCGAAGTGCATCAGAAGGCTCTCGAACGGCTTCACCTCGATCTGGGCGATCTTGGTCAGATGCGCCGTCTCGCGCTCGAGGATGGCGACCCGCTCATCCAGCGAGAACAACGGTCCCTTGCCGATGTTAACGGCGACGCCGATCACCAGCTTGTCGACCAGCTTCACGGCCCGCCCGATAATATCGAGGTGACCATTGGTGACCGGATCGAAAGTCCCGGGATAAAGCCCGACCCGCATGCAACCCCCTACGCTACGGGGTGAGGGTTACAGGGTCTCTTCCGCCCCGCTGTCCTCGCCCTGGTTATCGTCGCCGCCGGAATCGGCGAGACGTTCGACGCTGACGACGTGCTCGTCCTGCGCGGTGCGGAAGATGGTTACGCCCTGAGTATTCCGCGCTGCAACACGAATTTGCGAAACAGGAACGCGGATCAGCTGGCCTTGATCCGTCACGAGCAGGATTTGGTCGCTCTCATCGATCGGGAACGAGCCAACCAAACGGCCGCCTCGCTTGCTCAGATCCTGAGCCGCGAGGCCCTGACCGCCCCGGCCCGTACGACGGAAGTCGTAGGCGCTGGTGCGCTTGCCGAAGCCTTCGGACGACACCGTCAGGAGGATTTCCTCGGCAGCGCCCAATTCAGCGATGCGTTCTGGGGACAGAGTCGTCTCGTCAGCGTCTTCTTCGCCTTCCTCCGCCGCGACGGGGGCGTCGTCGCCCTCTTCGCCAGCGGCGCGCAGCATCGCGCGCTGGTGCTTGAGGTAGGCGGCGCGTTCGGCCGGGGTTGCGTCGACGCTGCGCAGCACGGCCATCGAGATGACCTCGTCGCCTTCGGCCAGGCGGACGCCGCGCACGCCGGTGGAATCGCGGCTGGCGAACACACGCACCTCGTCGACCGAGAAGCGGATGCAGCGGCCCGCCGCCGTGGTCAGCAGCACGTCCTGATCGGCGTTGCAGACCGCCACGCCGACGATGCCATCGCCTTCATCCAGCTTCATGGCGATCTTGCCGTTGCGGCGGACGTCCACGAAGTCGGAGAGCTTGTTGCGACGCACGCTGCCCGAGCGGGTGGCGAACATCACGTCCAGGCCGCTCCAGGTCGCCTCGTCTTCCGGCAAGGCCAGGATCGAGGTGATGGTCTCGCCGGATTCGATCGGCAGCAGGTTCACGAACGCCTTGCCGCGCGAGTTGGCGACGCCCAAGGGCAGACGCCACACCTTCATCTTGTAGACCTTGCCGCCCGAAGTGAAGAACAGCAGCGGAGCGTGGGTCGAGGCCGAGAACACGCGGGTGACGGCGTCCTCGTTCTTGGTCGCCATGCCCGACTTGCCCTTCCCGCCCCGGTGCTGGGTGCGGTAGTTGGCCAGCGGCGTGCGCTTGACGTAGCCGCCCATGGTGACGGTGATGACCATGTCCTCGCGGACGATCAGGTCCTCGTCTTCCATGTCGGCGTCGCCGTCGACGATCTGGCAGCGGCGCGGAACGGCGAATTTCTCGCGGACCTCGACCAGTTCCTCGCGAACCACGGCCATGATGTTGGCGCGGTCGGACAGAAGCTCCAGATAGCCACGGATCGCGTCGGCCAGGGTCTCGGCCTCGTTGCCGATTTCCTCACGGCCCAGGCCGGTCAGGCGCGACAGGGTCAGGGCCAAGATGGCGCGCGCCTGCTCGTCGGTGAGGCGGATCAGGCCGCCCTCTTCCTGGATTGTGCGCGGGTCGGCGATCAGCTCGACCAGCGGCAGCATGTCGCCGGCCGGCCAGGACTTGGCCACCAGGCGCTCGCGGGCTTCCGTCGGATCCTTCGACGAGCGGATGATGTGGATGAACTCGTCGATGTTGGCGACGGCGATGGTCAGACCGACCAGCACGTGGCCGCGGTCGCGGGCCTTGCCCAGCTCGAACTTGGTGCGGCGGACGACGACTTCCTCGCGGAACTCGACGAACAGCTGCAGCAGCTTGTGCAGGCCCATCTGCTCGGGACGACCGCGGTTCAGGGCCAGCATGTTGACGCCGAACGAGCTTTGCAGCGCCGTGAAGCGATAGAGCTGGTTCAGGATCACCTCGCCCGAGGCGTCGCGCTTCAGCTCGATGACGATGCGCATGCCGTCGCGGTTGGACTCGTCGCGGATGTCGGCGATGCCCTCGAGCTTCTTGTCACGGACCAGCTCGGCGATGTGCTCGACCAGATTGGCCTTGTTCACCTGATACGGGATCTCGGTGACGATGATGGCCTCGCGGCCGGCCCGCAGATCTTCGACGCTGGCCACGCCGCGCATGATCACCGAGCCGCGGCCGGTCAGCAGCGCCTGACGCGGCCCAGCGCGGCCGATGATCTCGCCACCGGTGGGGAAGTCCGGTCCCGGCACCAGGTCCAGCAGCTGGTCGGTGGTGATCTCGGGCTCGTCGATCAGCAGCAGGCAGGCGTCGATGACTTCGCCGAGGTTGTGCGGCGGAATGTTGGTCGCCATGCCGACGGCGATGCCGCCCGCGCCGTTGACCAGCAGGTTCGGAATCCGGGCCGGCAGAACGGTGGGTTCCTGCTCCTTGCCGTCGTAGTTGTCGACGAAGTCGACCGTGTCCTTGTCGAGGTCGGCCAGCAGCGCCATGGCGGGCGGCGCCATGCGGCACTCGGTGTAGCGCATGGCCGCGGGCATATCGCCATCGACCGAACCGAAGTTGCCTTGCCCGTCGATCAGCACCAGACCCATTGAGAAGGGCTGGGTCATGCGGACCAGGGTGAAGTAGATCGAGGCGTCGCCGTGCGGGTGATACTTACCCATGACGTCACCGACCACGCGGGCCGATTTGACGTAGGGACGCTCCGGCGTCTGCCCCTGCTCATGCATCGAGAACAGCACCCGGCGGTGCACGGGCTTGAGACCGTCGCGCGCGTCCGGCAGGGCGCGGCTGACGATCACGCTCATCGCGTAGTCGAGATAGGAGCGGCGGAGTTCGTCCTCGATGTTGATCGGGGCGATATCCCCGCGGGAACCGTCAGCGGGGATCGTGGTGTGTTCGTCGCTCAAGGGGATTTTTCGCCGTCAGAATCGGACACGGAACTGTCGGAAACTGTTAGCATTCCGACAGGGCGGACGCCACCTTTACGGCCGTTTCGTCCCCAGTCCCCCGCTTGTTCAGAAGGAAACCCGCCATGCGCAGCCTCACCCTCGCGACGACCCTGGGCCTCGCCGCCCTGATCACCGCCGCGCCGGCCCTGGCCCAGACCGCCGCGACCGCCCAGGTCAAGAGCGGCGACGGCAAGGACATGGGCGTTATCGCCCTCACCGAGGCCCCTCACGGCGTGCTGCTGAAGCTGGAGCTCAAGGGCCTGACGCCCGGCTGGCATGCGGTCCACTTCCACGAGAAGGGCGACTGTGGAACGCCGGACTTCAAGTCGGCCGGCGCCCACGTCCATACAACCGCTCAGGTTGTCCACGGCCTGCTGAACCCTGACGCCAACGACAATGGCGACCTGCCCAACATCTTCGCCAACGCCGACGGCTCCGCCACGGCGGAGATCTACTCGACGCTCGTTTCGCTGAAGGGCGCCGGCGGCCGTCCCGCCCTGCTGGACGCGGACGGCTCAGCGATCGTCGTCCACGCAAGCCCCGACGACCACAAGAGCCAGCCGATCGGCGGCGCCGGCGCGCGCGCCGCTTGCGGCGTGATCAAGTAGTCGCTTAGCTCCCGCCAAGACTCACACGCGGCCTCGGCGGGAGCCCCCATGCGTACCTGGCGACTGACGATCCTCACCCTGCTGCTGGCCGCGACCGCCGCCTGTGACGGCCAGAAGAAGGATCGCAAGGCCGAAGCGCCGCCCGCGCCCGCTTCGCAGACCGCGCCCGCTACGCCGTCGCCGCCCACGACCCAGCCGACCGAGTTGGTCTCCCTTGCCTGGCGGCCGAGCAATTCCAACCAGAACCTGCAGGCCTTCGATCTTGAGGTTTCCGGCCTGGACGTGCTGGCCGTGTGCCACGTGCCGCCCGGCTGGACGATCAACGCCACCGGCGCCGGAGAAGGCGTCACGGCGCTGAAGGGCCAGGCCACGGTCGGGGCGGCCTTCGTCAGCCTCGACGACATGGAGGACATCGCCGGGCTGTTCCTGGTTCGCGCCCGCCCGAGCGAAACCTTCGCGGTCAAGGGCGACATCACCACGGGAACCTATGGCGGCGATCAGACCGAGATCCAGGCGACGACCGCCCTGCTCCGCCGCGAAGCCGCCGATCGCTGCCCGCCGCCGAAGGGCTAGGCCGCTTCAGCGAGCGCCTCTTCCGGCTTAATCCGCTTCTCGGTCATCGCGACTAGAGCGACGCCGACCATGGTCGCGCCGCCGCCGATCAGCAGTTGCGGCGTCAGCTTGTCGCCGAGGAACAGGATGCCGATCGTGCACGAGACCAGCGGCGTCAGCAGGAAATAGGGCGTCACCCGCCCCGCCTCGCGCCGCTGGACCAGCCAGAACAGCAAGGCGCTGGCGCCCACCGTCGAGACCACCGCCGCGAACAGCACGGCCGCCCAGGCGATCGGCGGCGCGGCCTTGATCCGCTCGACCTGTCCAGTCTCGAAGACAAGCGACATGGCCAGCAGCACCGGCGCGGCCACCAAGGCGGTCATGCCCTGCATCTTCAGCGGCTTGATGCCGGGCGTCTTGCGCACCAGCACCGTGGCCACCGCCCAGCAGGCGCCGGCGACGACGATCAGGGCGATCGCCGGCAGGTCGCCGGTGGCGTGAGGGTCGAGGCTCATCCAGGCCACGCCGACGAAAGCGACCACCAAGCCAACCACCGCGGGCAGACGCATGGTCTCGCCCAGCATGCGCCACGCAAAGACGGCGGTGAACGGGATCCAGAGCTGGCTCGCCACGACCAGAGGGCTCAGCGCGTCGGCCATGCTGAAGGCGACGTAGATGATCCCAAAGTGGATGGGACCGGTCAGCAGGACGATCGCCAGCACCTTGCGAGGCTCGGGAAACGGCGGCCGGACGAACGGAAACAGGAAGGCCAGCGCCGCCAGAAACCGCAGCCCGCCCATCAGCATCGGCGGCAGGTAGAGCGTCGCCACCTTGGCGGCGGCGTTATTGATCCCCCAGGTCAGGATGATCGCCAGGATGGCAAGGTATTCCAGACCGGTCAGGGGAGAGGACTTGGCGGACATGGCCCCGCTTGGACCAGACCCGCCGCCCTGGGTCAATCGCGGCTCAGGCGACGCCGACCACCTTGCGGACGGCGGATGTCAGCAGGGTGAGGTCCTCGTCCGGCGTTGTGAAGGCGGGCGTCAGGTAAATCACCTTACCCATCGGCCGGATCCAGACGCCCAGTTCGGCGAAACCCGCACAGAGATCGCCGACGGCCACAGGCGCATCGAACTCGACAACGCCGATCGCGCCCAGGGTCCGGACGTCAACGACGCCCTTCCCGCCCCGACAGGGCTCGAGCCCCTCGGACAAGGCGGCGCCGACGCGCGCTACGTTGGATCGCCAGGACCCACCCTCGAATAGGTCCAGCGAGGCGTTGGCGGCCGCGCATGCCAGCGGATTGGCCATATAGGTCGGGCCGTGCATGAGCGCCGCGCCAGGGTCGTCGGACCAGAAGGACTCAAACACCTTCTGGGAGGCCACGGCGGCCGACAGCGGCAACGTCCCTCCCGTGAGCGCCTTGGACAGGGTGACGATGTCCGGCTCAACGCCTGCCGCTTGCATGGCGAACAGGGTTCCGGTGCGACCGAAGCCCGTGAAAATCTCATCGAAGATCAACAGGACACCGTGCTTGTCGGCGAGCCGGCGCAGGGTCCGCAGCACCTCGGGTGAGTGCAGCAGCATGCCGCCGGCGCCTTGCACGAGGGGCTCGATCAGGATCGCCGCGATCTCGTGTCCCCGTTCGCCGAGCAGGACGTCGAGCGCCGCCTCGCTTTCCGTGTCGCGCGGCAGGTCAGCGATCACCTGGGCCGGCATCACGCCGGCGAACAGGCTGTGCATGCCCTCCTCCGGATCGCAGACCGTCATCGTCGCCAGGGTGTCGCCGTGATAGCCCCCTCGGAAGGCCAGGAACTTGGTCCGCCCCCGGGCGCCGCGATTGATGTGGAACTGCAGCGCCATCTTCATGGCGATCTCGACCGAGACCGAGCCGCTTTCGGCGAAGAACACGTGGTCGAGGTCGCCAGGCAGCATCCGCGCCAGGCGCTCAGCCAGTCGGTAAGCTGGCTCGTGGGCCAGGCCGCCGAACATCACGTGCGGCATCCGCTCGATCTGGGCGCGCAGGGCCTCGGCGATATGCGGGTGGTTGTAGCCGTGACAGGCCGTCCACCACGAGGCCAGGCCGTCCACTAGCTCCCGCCCGTCCGCCAGGATCAGCCGCGAGCCGCGCGTCGCCACGACCGGCAGCGGCGGCCGGGCCGTCTTCATCTGGCAGTAGGGCCGCCAGACGTGCGGGGCGCCGGCGGTCAGCCAGTCGGGATCGATCATGACGGTTTCCGTTTGCGGACTCGGGGCGCCTTGCCTATTCCCGCCCACCAGCCACGGCAAACGGGAAACGACATGCAGAGCCTCGACGCCTTCGCGGGCGAGAAGCTGGCCGCGCTGGAGGCCAAGAGCCTGCGGCGCTGGCTCAAGCCCACCCGCCGCCACGACGGCGCCGTGGTCGAGCGCGACGGTCGCCGACTGATCTCGTTCTCCTGCAACGACTATCTGGGCCTGTCCCACCACCCCGAGGTCCGCGCGTCGGCGGCGGAAGCCGCGCTGAACTACGGCGCGGGCGCGGCGGCCTCGCGCCTGGTGACCGGCGACCATCCGCTGCTCGGAGACCTGGAAAAGCGCCTGGCGCGGCTGAAGGGCACGGAGGCGGCCTGCGTGTTCGGGTCGGGCTATCTGGCCAACACCGGCGTCATCCCCACCCTCGTCGGCTCGGAAGACGTGATCTTCGTCGACGCCCTGGCCCACGCCTGCATCTGGGCCGGCGCGCAGCTGTCAGGCGCCAAGATCGTCAAGTTCGCCCACAACGACGTCGGCGACCTGGCCCGTCTGCTGGAGGCCGAACGCCCCCTCGCCCGCCACGCCCTGGTGGCGACCGACGGGGTGTTTTCGATGGACGGCGATATCGCGCCGCTGGACCAACTCTCCGCGCTGTGCGCCCGCCACGACGCCTGGCTGATGAGCGACGACGCGCATGGGGTCGGGGTTCTGGCGGAGGGGCGCGGCTCGGCCGCCCTGTTCCCCGGCGCGGAAATCCCGTTGCAGATGGGCACTCTGTCCAAGGCGCTGGGGTCTTACGGCGGCTATCTCTGCGGGTCCCAGGCCGTTGTCGATCTGCTCAAGACCCGCGCCCGCACGCTGGTCTACGCCACGGGCCTGCCGCCCGCCTCGACCGCCGCCGCCCTGGCGTCGTTGGACATCATCGAGCGCCAGCCCGAGCGGACGGCCCTGCCGCTGGCCAAGGCGCGGCTCTTCACGCGCCGCCTTGGCTTGCCGGAGGCCGAAAGCCCAATCGTGCCGGTGGTCCTTGGAAGCGCTGACGCGGCCCTATCGGCCTCGGAGGCCCTGGAAAACCAAGGCTTCTTGGTGGTGGCTATCCGTCCGCCCACGGTGCCGGACGGCACGGCCCGACTGCGCGTGGCCTTCAACGCGCTGCACGAGGACGTCGACGTGATGCGGCTGGCCGACGCGGTCGCCGCGCTGCGCGGAGCGTCCGCGTGAAGGCGTTCTTCGTCGCCGGGACTGGCACGGATCTGGGCAAAACCCACGTCGGTTGCGCGCTGCTGGAGGCCGCTCGCGCCCGCGGCTTAAGCGCCGACGCGTTCAAGCCCGTGGTCAGCGGGTTTGATCCTGAGGCGCCGGAGACCAGCGATCCCGCGCGCCTCGCCGCGGCGCTCGGCCGTCCGAACGCCTGGAGCGAGGTCTCACCGCGTCGCTACCGCGCCCCGCTGGCCCCGAACCTCGCCGCGCGGCTGGAGGGCGACGTTCTGCGGATGGATGATCTGGTGGGCGATTGCCGGGCCTGGCTGGCGGGTCGCAACGTGGATCTGGCCCTCGTCGAGGGCGCCGGCGGGGTGATGTCGCCCATGACCGATGACGCGACGAACCTAGACCTGATGTCCGCTCTCGCCCTGCCCGTCCTGCTGGTCGCCGGCAGCTATCTGGGCACGGCCAGCCACCTGCTGACGGCGCTGGAGGTCGTGCGGGCGCGACGCCTGACCGTCGCGACCATCGTCGTCAGCGAAAGCCTCGACGCCCCCGACCTCGACCAAACGGTCGAGATGCTTCGCGCCTTCGAACGACAGGCGCCGATCGTCGTCGCACCCCGCAAGGGCTGGGACGCCAGCGAACTGGCCAACGTCTTGCTGAGCTAAGCCCTATTTCTCCAGCCGCGCCACGAGGCTGGACGTGTCCCAGCGGTGACCGCCCATCGTCTGGACCTCCGCGTAGAACTGGTCGATCAGAGCCGTGCCGGGCAGCGTAGCGCCGTTGGCGCGCGCCTCGTCCAGGGCGATGCCCAGGTCCTTGCGCATCCAGTCCACGGCGAAGCCGAACTCGAACTCCCCGCGCGCCATGGTGGGCCAGCGGTTCTCCATCTGCCACGACTGGGCAGAGCCCTTGGAGATGGCGGCCAACACGTCGTCCGTCGGTAGGCCAGCGCGCTTGGCGAAGTGCAGCGCCTCGGCCACGCCCTGGACGACGCCAGCGATGGCGATCTGGTTGCACATCTTGGTCAGTTGCCCCGCGCCGACATCGCCCATGCGGCGGACGGCCTTGGCGTAGACCTCGATCACCGGCAGCACACGGTCGTAAGCCGTCTGGTCGCCGCCGGCCATGATCGTCAGCTGACCGTTCTCCGCCCCCGCCTGGCCACCAGAGACGGGCGCGTCGACGAAGCTTCGACCGCTCGCGCCCGCAAGAGCGGCCATCTCACGCGCGACCTTCGCGGAGGTCGTGGTGTGGTCGACGATCACGCCGCCCTCCGCCATCGCCGGCAGGGCCTGCGCCACGACGTCGCGGACGTCGTTGTCGTTGCCGACGCAGAGCAGCACGACCTCGGCGTTCGCGACCGCCTCGGCGATCGTGGAAAAAGCGGCGCCGCCGTGCTTTTCAGTCCATCGACGGGCTTTTTCGGGGCTGCGATTGTAGACGACGACCTCGTGGCCCGCGGCCTTCAGATGACCCGCCATCGGAAAGCCCATGACGCCCAGGCCGATAAACGCCGTCTTCATCGCAAACTCCTAGAGTGAAGCCTGGGATTACGCGGCCAAGACCCGCGACGGCAACCCCATCTTAACGACCTTTCGGCAGGTTGCGGGTCACTCGGTTAAACAGGCTTAAGCACGATGGCGGTCAGCAGCGAGCAACCGATCCTCATCAAGAAGGTGAAGAAGGTCTCGGGCGGCGGCCACCACGGCGGCGCCTGGAAGGTCGCCTATGCCGACTTCGTGACCGCGATGATGGCCTTCTTCCTGCTGATGTGGCTGCTCAACACGACTAGTCCCGAGCAGAAGCAAGGCATCGCCGACTACTTCGCGCCCGCATCCATCTCGTCGACCACCAGCGGTTCCGGCGGCATTCTGGGCGGCACGTCGCTGGGCGACGACGGCGCCAAGTCGGACGGCAAGATGTCGGCCATCCAGCAGATGGCGCCCGAGGTGCCGGACAACGTCGAGAAGGACGGTCAGTCGACCGACACCGCCAATCTTTCGTCGGCCAGCGAACAGGCGCTGCGCGACGCCCTGGCCAAGAAGGAGCAGGACAGCTTCGCCTCGGCCGCCCAGTCGCTGCGCCAATCGCTGCAGGACATGCCGGAGCTCGCAGAGCTGTCCAAGCAAATCCTGATCGACCAGACCCCCGAGGGTCTGCGCATCCAGCTGGTCGACCAGGAAGGCCGCTCGATGTTCCAGGAGAACTCGAAGGTTCCGAACGACCGCGCCCGCATCCTGC
Organism: Caulobacter segnis ATCC 21756; assembly: GCF_000092285.1. Taxonomy (NCBI): domain Bacteria; kingdom Pseudomonadati; phylum Pseudomonadota; class Alphaproteobacteria; order Caulobacterales; family Caulobacteraceae; genus Caulobacter; species Caulobacter segnis. The sequence continues at coordinate 2,881,317 of NC_014100.1, forward strand.
TGCGCGCCGTCGCCAAGGTCATCACCCAGTTGCCCAACCGCGTGACCATCTCGGGTCACACCAGCGCCAGCGCCTACGGCAAGAAGCAGGACGGCGACTGGTCGCTGTCGGCCTCGCGCGCGGACGCGTCCCGGCAGATCCTGCGAGCGGCCGGCGTCGACGATGACCGCATCTACCAGGTGTCGGGCAAGGCCAACTCCGAGCCGCTCTACGCCGACGATCCGACCCTTGCCGGCAATCGGCGCATTTCGATCGTCCTGCTGCGCGAAAAGCCGGTCCTGCCCGACGGTCTGTGACCGTTAGCCGCGCTCAGTCGAGGCGAAGCTTGCGCAACCGGACGCAATGCTTCCTAATCGGCTCTAGGGCGCATTCAGGCTAGAGGGGACCGGGCTTCCGTGACGCAGCATTTTCCGACGCGACAGCTTCGGTTCTTCCTGACCGCGCCCACGCCGTGCCCGTATCTCCCAGGCCGCGAGGAGCGGAAGGTGTTCGCGCACCTGCCGCTGTCCGACGGGCCGACCGTCAATGACAGCCTGACCCAGGTCGGCTTCCGCCGCTCGCAGAACATCGCCTATCGTCCAGCCTGCGAAACCTGCCGGGCCTGTCAGTCCGCCCGCGCGCCGGCTGGCGAATATGTGCTCTCGCGGTCTGAACGGAAGGTCCTGAACCGCAACGAGGACCTCGAGCGCCACCTGGTCGAAGCCGAGGCGACGCTTGAGCAGTTCGAGTTGCTGCGCCGCTACCTGTTGGCCCGCCACGCCGACGGCGGCATGGCCGAGATGACCTGGCCCGACTATGTGGCCATGGTCGAGGACACCGCGGTCCGCACCCACCTGATCGAATACCGGCGCAAGTCGCTGGACCGCGGTCCCGGCGATCTTGTCGCCTGCGTGCTGGTCGACGTTCTCGCTGATGGCCTGTCGCTGGTCTACAGCTTCTACGAGCCCGACGAGACCCGTCGCAGCCTCGGCTCCTTCATCATCCTGGACCATATCGTCCAGGCTCAGGAAGGCGGCCTGCCCTATGTCTATCTTGGCTATTGGGTGCCAGGTAGCGAGAAGATGGCCTACAAGGCGCGCTTCTCGCCTCTGGAAATCCTCAAGCCTGGCGGCTGGTCGCTGATGTCGGCTCGCGAGCGTGGCGCCCGGCCGCCGGCCTTGCGCGGCGACGCCAGGGACGCTTGCGACCTGCCCCTGAGCGACGCCGAGCCGGCGGATATCGAGGAACTGGGTTAGCGCGCGAAGCTGACCCCGCCGTCCACCGTGACGGCGCCGCCCATCACGTAATCGCCCGCTCGCGACGCCAGGTAGATGGCGGCGCCCGCCATGTCCTCCTCCGAACCGATGCGCCCCGCCGGGATGGCTTTGGACACGGCGTCGGCGTGATCGCGCGCGACCTTGTTCATGTCCGACGCGAAGGCGCCCGGCGCGATGCAGCTGACGGCGATGTTCTCGGGCGCCAGACGCAGGGCCATCCGCTTGGTCATGTGCAGCAGGCCGGCCTTGGACGCGCCATAGGGATAGGTTTCATCCTTGGTGACCGACTGCCCGTCGATCGAAGCGATGTTGATCACCTTGGCGACGTGATCCTTGGCCGCCGCGCGAAGCGGGCCGATCAACGCCTGGGTCAGGAAGAACGGCGTCTTCATGTTGAGGTCGACGGTCTTGTCCCAGCCGGCTTCCGGAAACTCATCAAAGGCCGCGCCCCAGGCGGCGCCAGCGTTGTTGACCAGGATGTCGAGCTTGTCCTCGCGTTCCTTGATGCGGTCGGCGAGACCCTGGACGCCTTCCATGGTCGAGATGTCGCCCGGCAGAGAGACGCATTCGCCAAATTCGCTGAGCGCCTCGGCCGCCGCGTCGCAGGCCGCGGCCTTCCGGGCGGTGATGTAGACGCGCTTGGCGCCATAGGTCAGGAAGCCCTTGACGATCATGGCGCCGATGCCGCGCGAGCCGCCGGTCACCAGGGCCACGCGGCCTTCGAGCGAGAAAAGGTTCTGCATATCGGATGTCCTCTAAAAGCCGCGCGCGACGGCCAGGGCGCCCAGGCGCCCGCAAATGTCGTGAAATTGGGAGACCGTCTCGTCGATGATCTCATGGACCGGCTTCACCGCGTCGATCAGGCCGACGGTCTGCCCCGCCAGGGCCGGCGCGGCCTCCATGTCGCCACCGAAGTAGACGTCCAGGATGTTCCTCAGAACGTCGGGCGGCATGACGCCGGCGTCGTGGATTTCCTTGGTCAGCTCAGACTTGATGGCGCGGATGCAGGGACTGGCCTTCTTGTTCAACACCCAGGTGCCGGTCTCCTTGGCGCCGGTGATGGCCGCCTTGTAGTTGGCGTGCACCGGGCTCTCGGCCGAGCTGACGAAGCGCGTGCCCATCTGGACCGCCTCGGCGCCCAGCGCGAAGGCGGCCGCCATGCCGCGCCCGTCGCAGATGCCGCCGGCGGCGACCAGCGGCACGTCGACCTTGGCTCGGATCGCCTGCAGCAGAACGAGGGTCGAGACCTCCTCGGGGTTCTTGAAGCCGCCGCCCTCGGCGCCCTCCACCACGAGACCGTCCACGCCAGCCTCGACGCACTTGACCGCCGCGTCGACGGTCGGCGCCGCGTGGTAGACGACGATGCCGGCGTCCTTCAGGGGGCCGATGAACTTGGCGGGACTGCCGGCCGAGGTGGTGACGAACTTGACGCCGCTCTCGCAGACGAAGCGCAGCATGGCGTCGTCGCGCAGAAACAGGATCGGCAGGTTCACGCCGAACGGCAGGCCGCTGCCCGCCATCTTGGTGATCTCGGCCTTGCAGTTCTCGGTCTCGCCCGAGGAGGTCTCGATGATCCCGAGGCCGCCGGCGCGAGAGACGGCGCTCGCCAGCGGGTAGCGGGCGATCCATCCCATGGGGGCCTGGATGATCGGATACTTGGCGCCCGTATGGGCCAGGACTCGGTTGCTCATGGAATCAACAACACGCGGCCAACGGCCTGACGGCTCTCGATATAGGCGTGGGCGGCGGCGGCCTCCGACAACGGGAAGGTCTTGTCGATCACGACTTCCAAATCGCCGCGCGCGGCCTGTTCGATCAGGGCCTGGATCATGTCGTGCACGCGATCGGTCATGATCTCCGCGCCCAGGAAGACCCCGGTCAGCGAGCGGTTGCCCGCCATCAGCGAGGAGACGTCGACCTTCATCGGCTCCCGGCCGGCGTTGCCGACCAGCGAGACGCGGCCGCGGTAGCCGAGAGAGCCAAGGCTTCCCGCCAGCGTGGCGCCGCCGACGGGATCGACCACGAGGTCCACGCCCTTGCCGCCGGTCAGCCTCATAACCTGCTCGACGAGATCGTCGCGACGGTAGTTGATGCCGTGGTCGAGACCAAAAGCCTTGAGGCGTTCGAGTCGTTCATCGCTCGACGCCGACGCCAGCACCGTCGCGCCAGCCCTCTTGGCCAGCTGAATCGCGGCGATGCCGACAGCGCCTGCGCCCGCCTGCACCAGCACCGTCTCGCCGGACTTCAGATGGCCCGCGCCGAAGAGGCACTCATGCGCGGTTCCGAAGGGAACTGGGATCGCGGAAGCCTTGCGGATGTCGAAGCCCTCTGGGATCGGCCAGGCGTTGCGGGCGGGCACGGCGCGCAGTTCGGCGTGCGATCCGAAGGCGTTCACCGTGACGACTTTCTGGCCGACCTTGAGGTGGCTCACCTCGGCGCCGATCTCGATGATCTCGCCAGCCGCCTGGTAGCCGACGATGTGGGGACTGCCCGCCATCTGGCCGCCGCCACGATTGAGCGTATCGCCGCCCTCGATGCTGACGGCCTCGACGCGGATGACCACGCCCTGCGGGTGACAGACCGGATCGGGAACGTCCTCGTAGCGAAAGACGTCCGGCGCCCCGGTCTCATAGTAGACAGCGGCCTTCATGGCGTTTCTCCCCAGCGTTTTCTTATCGGCCGAAGCCTATTTGGCGGGATTGACGAGCGCGTCGTAGACCAGCTTGGCGCTGTCGTCGTCGATGTCCTTGATCGCGGGATCGCCATCCTTGTTCAGGATGTGGATCATGCCCAGGAAGAAGAGGTCGTTCTTGGGGTCGATCCAGAACCAGGTGCCCGCTGCGCCGCCCCAGCTGAAAGTCCCCTCGCCTTGCGGGCCGGCCTTGGCGCTGTCCAGCACGACGGCGAAGTCGAGACCGAAGCCCCGCCCCCTAGCCGCGTTGAACGGCGGGACGTCGGAGCTCATGATCGCGTCGCTGAGGGCGTTGGTGCGCATCAACTTGACGGTCTCGGGCTTGAGGATGCGCTTGCCGTCCAGAGTCCCGCCGTTCAGCAGCATCTGGGCAAAGCGAGCATAGTCGGCGTTGGTCGAAACCAGACCGCCGCCGCCGGAGGCCATGACCGGGGGCTTGGTGATGTCCAGCACCATGAAGCCGCTGGCGGGGACCAGTTTCTGTTCCTTGGGGCTCCAGAGATAAAGCGAGGCCAGACGATCCGTCTTCCCGGCCGGCAGCCAGAAGCCTGTGTCGGTCATCTTCAGCGGTTCGAAGATGCGCTTTTGCATGAAGTCGCCGAGCGACATTCCCGACAGCTTCTCGACGATCAGGCCCTGGATATCGACCGACACGCTGTACTTCCAGCGCGTTCCCGGCTGGGCGACCAGCGGGAGCTCGGCGATCTTCTCGACAAATTCTTTTTGGGTTCGCGCGCCCAGGACATTGCGCGCATACGCCTTGTCGATGGGGTTATCGGGAACCAGCCCATAGGCGAAGCCACCCGAGTGGCTCATGATCTCGCGCATGGTCGGCGGACGATCGGCTGGGACCGTGTCGAACGACCCGTCCGGATTGACGCCCTTGAAGACGCGCAGCGACGCGAACTCGGGGATGTATTTGCTGACCGGGTCGTCCAGCTTCCACTTGCCTTCCTCATAGAGGATCATCATGGCGACGCCGGTGACCGGCTTGGTCTGGGAATAGATCCGGAAGATCGTGTCCTTGGTCATCGGCGGGCCATCGAAGCCCTTCTTGCCGTGAACCGCGTAGTTCACGACCTTGCCATGGCGAACCAGCATGGTGGTCACGCCGGGCAGATGTCCCGTGTCCACAAGGCCTTGCATATGGGCGTCAAGCTTGGCGAGGCCTTCGGCGGTAAAGCCTACGGTTTCGGGAGCCGCCGTGACGAACGCTGGGGAGTTCGGAGCCGCCGCGAGCGCGGGACCGCAAGCAAAGACAGCCACGGCCACGGCCGCGCCAATCAGTTTCCGAAACGCCAAAACACCCTCCCGAACACTCGTTTGACACGACCTTAGAGCGCGCGTCGTCGCGTTGAAACCGCTTTTTGAACGCGGAGCAGACGGCCTCCCGTCGCGCCCAATGGTGAAGGTTATTTAATGCTGCGCCGGATTGATCGAACGTCGTTCATGTATATTTTTTACTGCACGAGGGATTACGAAATAGACATGTTAGGCAACCCATGGCCACGCTCGCCAATCTGATCAGCATCTATCGCAACGTGCACCGCGTCCCCACGAACGCGGAGCTTCCCGCCAACGCGACGACGCAGTTGACCTTGATGGCCAACGGCATCGACGCCGCGCGCAACGGCATGATGGGGGACGGCTGGACCTACGCCAGCGCCGTGCAGTGGATCATGGACGGCGCCAAGGCGACGACCGCCGTGGCCGTGATGGCGTACGGCTTCATCGCCGACCTGCCCTTGAGCACGGAGGGATTGAACTATCTGGTCTCTTCGACGGGCGGCAATCCGAACAACCTGAACAGCGCGTACTACGCCAAGTTCAATGTCGAGAACCGTTACATCAACTTCTCGGTCAACCTGGCCAAGTCCGGCGAGGGGCGTGCGAACTTCCTCCAGGCGTACGGCGAGAACGGGACGATGTACGCCACCCTGCAGAAGGCCTACTTCAAGCTCTTCGGCGTCCAGCTCTCCCACGACGCCACCCTCGCCTATCTGGACGCGGACGTGCCGAACGGCCGCGGTGGGACCTATACGCGCGGAGAATATTTCGTCGAACTGGGCGGCGACGGGGGCAATGGGATCGGCAGCCGCGCGGCGATGGTCGGCGCCCTGATGGCCGAGGCGATGAAGAGCGGCCTAGGCCCCTACGCCGAGGCCGTGCGCGCCTACCTGAATGAGGTCGCGGTCACCGGTAAGGGCGTGCCCTACGCCAACTTTTTCTCGCTATATGGCCCGGGCGGCGACTACGCGCTGGGCGGCCCCTCTGATCCCGGCCTTCCCGGCGAGAAGGCGACTTTCGCCCACGATTGGAACGTCGACGCCTACAACCAGCAGCCCGACGACAACACCCATGTGCTGGCTAGCGACGGCAACGACGTCATCACACCCGAGATCACCAACGGCCCTGGCGGCCTGGACGCCGGGAAACATATCCGCACCGCCGGCGGCAACGACAGCGTGCGCGTGGACAACGGGTCCATGCGGGGCCACATCGACACAGGCGCAGGCAACGACCTGATATTGGTCGAGAAATTCGATGGCCGCATCACCACGGGCTCCGGCTACGACGGTGTGGATGTCGGCTCGTTCGCCGGCCTGCACCTTGCCAACGGCAAGGTGACCGACATCGCCCTGATCGATGACTTCCAGAAGGGGTTCGATATTCTCACCTTCCCCGGTCTGGTCGGACCCGGCGAGAAGAAGCAACTCTATTTCGTCACCACCGCCACCTTCGATGACGCCCTGACCGCCTATTCCAGCGTCACTGCGGCCAACAGCAACACCGTCTTCGAATGGAATGGCGACACCTACATTTTCCATCAGAACGGCGTGTTGGGCGTCGATGCCGGCGATGGACTTATCAAACTTGCGGGCGTCACCGGCCTTACGGTCGGCAACAGGTTCGAAGCAGGCGACATCGTCTTCGCGGCCTAGGCTTCAGCCCCCGAAGGCCGTGAAGAGCTCCTCCCGCGCCATGCGGGGGGAGCTTTCCTTGTCAGCAGCGGCGCTATCGCGCGAGGGTGGATTTGCCGGGCGGCTTCGCGGGCCGCTGAGCTTGCGGCGGCGGCGGAGACACCGCCATCGCGATCTGAGGCGGACGCTCGATCGCTTGATAGACCAGGTTTCGCGACTGCGCATCCAAGCCAGGACCCACGCCGCCCAGGCGCTGGATCATGCCGATGAAGAACAGGTCGTTCGCGGGGTCGATCCAGAACCAGGTGCCGGCGCTGCCGCCCCAGCTGATCGTGCCAGGCCCCACCGGCGCGCCCGAGGCGGCGGGATCGACAGCCACCGCCACGTCCAGGCCGTAACCCATGCCTGCGGCGAATGGGAAAGGACGCGGACCGGGCTTGAGCACGCCCATCGTGCCGTTGGTCGTGACCACGAAACCCGGCGGCAGATGGTTCTGGCTCATCAGGGTCACGGACTCGGGCTTGAGAATCCGCACGCCCTCCAGCTCACCCTTGTTCAGGATCATCTGGGCGAAGCGCGCGAAGTCGCCAGCGGTGGACAGGAGACCGCCGCCGCCCAGCGCCGCCGCCGGCGGGCGGCTCACATCCCGCCATGCCCCCTCGACGGCGGGAACCAGCTTTCCGGTCGCGGGGTCGGCGTCGTACAGCGCGGCGAGCCGCCCCATCTTCTCGGCGGGCACATAGAAGGCCGTATCCTTCATGCCGAGCGGCGCAAAGATGTGCTCTTCCATGAACACTGGTAGAGACACGCCTGACAGCTTCTCGACGATGTAGCCTTGGATGTCCGCGGCGACGCTGTAGCGCCACAGCTGGCCGGGCTCGGAGAACATCGGCAGCCCCGACACCTTGCGCACCAGCTCTTGCAGCGAGCCGGACTGCAAGACGCCCGCCTGATAGTAGGCCCGATCCGACGGACTGCTAGGGTCGTCCGCTATGCCGTACGCAAAGCCCGCCGTGTGGGTCATCAGCTCGCGCATGGTCGGCGGCCGAGAGATCGGGGTGAGGATCGGCTGCCCAGCGGCATCGACGCCGGAAGCGATCCGCAGATTGGCGAACTCCGGGACGTACTTGCTGATCGGATCATCCAGCTGCCACAGGCCCTGTTCGTACAGGATCATCATGGCGACGCCCGTGACGGGCTTGGTCTCCGAACGGATGCGGAAGATGGCGTCGATCAGCATCGGCTCGCCGCCCAACGCCCGCAAGCCGAAAGTCTTGGCGTCTACGATGCGGCCATGGCGGGCGAGCAGGGTCACGCCGCCGGCGATCTGGCCATGATCGACCATCGCCTGCATGTGCTCGTCCAACCGTTTCAGGCGCTCGGCGTTGAAACCCGCCTCCTCGGGCTTGGCCCGTGGGAAGGCGAGCGCCGGAGTCGCGGCGACGGCCGCGCAGCCGAGGACGCCGGCCAGGAAGCTCAGCGCGTGGCGACGCAGCCGTCCAACCGTCATTTCGGCTTGAACCGCTTGTTGGTGGCGAAGCCCTTCGGCGCCAGCTTGCCCGCGCCCGCCCGGCGACCGATCCATTCCTTCCACTCCGCCCAATCACGGCGGCGGCCGGCGGTGTCGATCCAGTAGGCGCCCGTCTCGGCGTTGAAGGACAAGCCGTCGCGCAGCCCCCCCTCGCGGTAGGCCTGCAACTTGACGCCCTTGCCGCGCGGCATTTCCGGCAGCTCCTCGATCGGGAAGATCAGGATCTTGCCGTTGTCGCCGATCACGGCCAGCTGGTCGCCCACGGCCTCCATGCAGAAGGCCGCGCCAGCGGCGTCGACGGTCAGGACCTGCTTGCCGGCCTTGCGGTTCGCCAGGGCTTCTTCCTCTGGCATCAGGAAGCCGTAACCCAGCTTCGAGGCCAGAATGCGCTTGCGGCCCGCCTTGAACGGGAAGACGTCGACGATCTTCACCTTGTCGTCCAGCTCGATCATCATCCGGACCGGTTCGCCATGGCCTCGGGCGCTGGGAAGCTTATCGCACCCCAAGGTGAAGAAGCGGCCATCGCTGGAGAAGATCAGCAGCTTGTCGGTGGTCTCGGCCGGGACCAGGAAGCCCAGCTTGTCGCCTTCCTTGAACTTCAGCTCGGACGGGTCGTCGACCTTGCCCTTGGCGGCGCGGATCCAGCCGCGTTCCGAGAGGATGATCGTGATCGGCTCGCGGACGATCATCGCCTCGATCGCGGCGTCGGCGTCGACGACAGGCGCGTCGGCGAAGATCGAGCGGCCCTTGACGCCTGTCGGGCGAGGCTTGTCCAGCGGATGGTTGATCTTCAGCAGGGTTTCACGGACCTGCCCCAGGCCCACGCCCACCAGCTTCCACTGCTTCTCGTCGCTGGCCAGCATGGCCAGGATGCCGTCGCGCTCCTCGACCAGTTCGGCGTGTTCGCGACGGATCTCCATCTCTTCCAGCTTGGCCAGTTGGCGCAGGCGGGTGTTGAGGATGGCGTCGGCCTGGATGTCCGTGAGACCGAAGGTCTCGATCAGCTTTTCCTTCGGCTTGTCCTCATAGCGGACGATCCGAATGACCTCGTCGAGGTTCAGGTATGCGATCAGCAGGCCGTCCAGGATGTGCAGACGGGCTTCGATCTTGGCCAGGCGGTGGCGCGCGCGGCGGGTCAACACCTCGCGGCGGTGGGCCAGGAAGGCCATCAGCGCCTGCTTGATGCCCATCACGCCCGGGGTGCCGCGGGCGTCCAGCACGTTGATATTGACCGGGAAGCGGCTCTCCAGCGCCGAGAGCTTGAACAGGCTCTCCATCAGCACTTCGGGCTCGACGTTCTTGGACTTCGGCTCGAGGACGAGACGGATGTCCTCGGCGCTTTCGTCGCGGACGTCGCCCAGAAGGGCGGCCTTCTTGCTGTCGATCAGGTCGGCCAGCTGCTCGACCAGATCCGACTTCTTCACCTGATACGGGATCTCGGTGACGACGATCTGGTAGGTGCCGCGGCCGGTGTCTTCCTTCTCCCACTTGGCGCGAATGCGCACGCCGCCGCGGCCGGTCTCATAGGTTTCCAGCAGGGAGGCGCGCGGTTCGACGATGACGCCGCCGGTCGGGAAATCCGGCCCAGGGACCTTCTCCAGCAGTTCCTCGGTCGTCGCGTCGGGATTGGCCAGCAACAGCTGACAGGCGTCGATCAGCTCGGCGGCGTTGTGCGGCGGGATCGAGGTGGCCATGCCGACCGCGATGCCCGAAGAGCCGTTCGCCAGCAGGTTCGGGAAGCCCGACGGCAGGACCAGCGGCTCCTCGTCCTGGCCGTCATAGGTCGGCTTGAAGTCGACCGCGTCCTCGTCGATGCCGTCGAGCAGAAGCGTCGCCGCCTCCGTCATCTTGCACTCGGTGTAACGCATGGCCGCGGCGTTATCGCCGTCGATATTGCCGAAGTTCCCCTGCCCTTCGACCAGCGGAATGCGCTGGGCGAAGTCCTGGGCCAGACGGACCAGGGCGTCGTAGATCGACTGGTCGCCGTGCGGGTGGAAATTACCCATCACCTCGCCGACCACCTTGGCGCATTTGCGCGCCGCGGCGTCCGGGTTCAGGCGCATGTTGCTCATCGCGTACAGCACGCGACGGTGCACGGGTTTCAGGCCATCGCGCACGTCGGGCAGCGCCCGCGCGAACCGATGGTCGAGAGCGCATAGGCCAGATAGCGGCGCGACAGAGCCTCGGTCAGCGGCTCGTCGAGAATGCGGTCGCCGTCGCCGGGGCCGCCGGGGGGAGGAAGGACAGGCTTGTTCATCGAGGGGATTCGTACTCCGGGGAAGGAGCCTAGCAGAAATCCCCTCGACGATTCGAGCGGTTAGGCCTGAACGATCCCCGGCTTTCCGGCCTCCAGCGCCCATTTCGCCCGGGTGGAGAGCTTCCCGTCCCGGCGCGTGACCGCGTCCAGCACCTTGAACTCGGTGACGAAGGCCTTCGAGGTCGCCTCGCAGATCGCATAGCCGCGCTGGCTGTTGTTAAACTTCAGCATCGGATTTCCGGCTTGGATCTTGGCGTATTCGTCACGCTGATCCGCGCCATCGCCACCCGACGTGATCGAGGTCACCACGAACTCCGAGGCGATCGGCGCGGCCTCGGACTTGGTCCCGTCGACATAGAGGTCGCCGGCGAAGTTCTGGTGCTCGTCGCCAGTCAGCACGGCCACGTTGGCGATCCGGGCGTCGCGGATTCTGCTTAGCAGTCGGCCACGAGGGATGCGGTAGCCGGCCCAGGAATCCGGATTGACCTGAACGCCCTGCGCCGGATCGCGATCGAGGTCCATCATCATCACCTGCTGGGCGATCACGTTCCAGGTCGCCTTGGAGCCCATCAGACCGTCCATCAGCCACTTTTCCTGCGCCGCGCCGATCACCTCGGCCCGAGGTTCGTCGAGCCCCGGACAGGCGGCGGGATACTTGCCGTCGCAGGGTTGCGCGGAACGGAACTGGCGGGTGTCCAGCAGGTTGAGATTCAGGAGCTGGCCGTAGGCGGCGCGGCGATAGATTTGCAGGCTTGTCCCGGCCGGGAAGCTCGACGCCCGGAGCGGCATATTCTCGTAATAGGCTTGGACGGCGGCCTGTCGACGCAGATTGAACAGCTTGGGGTCCGTGCCGTCCTGATCGTGATCGCCAACCCAGTTATTGTCGGTCTCGTGATCATCCCAAACGGCGAACCAGGGCGCGGCGGCGTGCGCGGCCTGCAGATCGGCGTCCATTTTGTATTGGGCGTAGCGGCGACGATAATCGTCCAAGCTATAGATTTCCGAGCCGACGTGCTGACGAATGTTCTCGACCGGCCCATTGGCGCTGTTCCAGACGCGGTTGCCACGTCCCTCGTAGATGTAGTCGCCGTAGCAGAAGACGAAGTCGGGATTGTCCTCCGCCATGCGGCGATAAGCGGTGTAGTAGCCCTGCTCATAGTTCTGACAGCCGGAGACGGCGAAGCGAACGCGGTCCAGGGCCGCGCCCAGCGCCGGCGTCGTGCGGGCGCGACCGACTAGGCTGCGCTCCTTGCCGGCGGTGAAGCGATACCAATAGTCGCGGTTCGGCTGCAGCCCGCCGACCTCGACGTGAACCGAATGGCCCAGCTCCGGCGGCGCGATCGCCGCGCCCTTGGCGACGATGTTGCGCATGTTGGGCGCATCGGCGACTTCCCAGTCGACCGCCACGGGCGCCATCGGCATACCGTAGCCGATCTCGAAGGGCTCGGGCGCAAGGCGCGTCCAGATCACGAAGCCGTCCGGCGACGGATCGCCCGAAGCCACGCCCAATTGGAACGGATAGGTCCTGAAGACCGCCTGTGCGAGCGCCTTGCCGCTCTCCAGCGGAATCGACAGGGCGGTGACGGCCGCGCCGCCGAACACGGTCAGCAGACGTCGACGGCTGAGGGCGTAGCGGTCGAGCACGGACATGGCGAAACTCCGGAGAACTGGAGCTTCGCGATAGCCTCGCAATGTGACGGTTCTTAAAGCCTGCCCGCCTCGGTCAGCCGGTCGAGCAGCCACATCCGCGCGGGCGGCAAAGGCCGGTTCAGCGGACCGAACACGAACTGCTCCAGGAAGTGGCCGGTGATGTCGAGGCCAGCCTTCACGTCGCCTTCCGCCAAGCCGCCTTGGGACGACAGCATGAACGGCGGCAGCGGCAGAAGCTTGTCGTGATAGGGGCGACCGGCCTCGCGGCTGACGGCCCGCCCCGTGCGGGGGCTGACATAGACGAGGTCGTCGAACACGCCGGTGGCCGCGCACCGCGAGAGGTCCAGGCCAAAGCCCAGTTCCTGCAGCAGTCCAGCCTCGTAGCGGACATAGACGGCGGGCCAGATCTCGGAGACCTCCAGCACGCGGATCAGCGCCTCCAGCGCGTGGAACGCGCCGGGATGGGCTTCGCGCTCGGGCAACGCCGCGGCGGCCACGGCGGCGGCGGCCGAAAGGCCCGCCAAGGCCAGGCGATCATCGAACAGCGACGAGGGCCCCTCGCCCATCGGCTCCAGGCTGGCCGAGCCCAGCTGGTCGGACATCCTGGCCCTATAGCGCGCGATGACCCGCGCGCCAGGTTGCAGGAAAGGCTTCATCCGTCGCGAGGCTGCGCCCGCCACGTGGGCGGCGAACTTGCCGCGATCCTGGGTCAGCAGTTCGACGATCGCGCCGGTCTCGCCGTGCGAGCGCGCCGAGAGGACATAGGCTTCGTCCTCCCATTCCATCTAGGACGGCGTCCCCCAGGCCACGACCTTTTCCAGCACCGGACGCCAGTCGGCCGCGACCGGCAGGCCGATCACGTCTCGCAGGATCGCCTCCAGCTCGTCGACCGAGAGATCGCGCTGCTCGACCACCGCGCCGGTGCCGTCGCGATGGGTGAAACGGTTGTTCTTCAAGGCGTAGCGCGCGGTGGGCGTGATGCGCCCAACCGTCATGCTCCAGGTGAAATGCGAGCTGGGGTGGGTGTAGGTGAAGTAGTTGGCCTGCTCGTAGTCGATGTCGGCCCAGGCGCCCTGGGCGACCTGGTACAGCGGCGCCCACTTGCCCGAGAGATTGGCCTGGACTTGCCGCTCGGCGACGCCGCCCAGCGTGACGTCGACGATCCGGAACTGCCCGTGCGGCGTGTCCTGGACCTCGTCGGAGAACAGCTTCAGCGGGCCAGTCAGCACGCAACCGCCGAAACCGTTGTCGACCAGCCAGGTCTCGCCCTCGAGCCGGACGCCCAGCACCATGTGCGAGCGCGGACGGGGCGGCGCGCCTTCGGGGACGAGCCACTGGACGCGGGCCATCAGGCCCTCGACCTGAAAGCCCAGCGCCGTCAGCACCCGCTTCAGGAGGCCGTTCTGCTCGTAGCAGTAGCCGCCCCGCCCGGCGCCGATCAGCTTGGCGTCGATGTCGGCCGGAACAATGCTGATCCCCCGCCCCAGCAGGACGTCGAGGTTCTCGAAGGGGATGGCGTCGGGGTGCTTCAGCGTCAGGGTGCGCAGCACCGACAAGGTCGCCTCGCGCGCACCGTCATAGCCGATACGCGTGAAGTACGCGTCGAGATCGACGAGCGGCGCGGGCGCGTCAAACATCGAAATCGAGTCCGATGTCGCTGAACAGACCTCGCTCCTCGGCCCAGTTCTCCTTGACCTTCACGTGCAGGAACAGGTGCACCTTGCGATCGAGGATCTCGCACAGCTCCTCGCGCGCGGCCTGACCGATCCACTTCAGCGTCTGCCCGCCCTTGCCGATCACGATCACCCGCTGGCCGTCGCGCTCGACCAGGATGGTCTGCTCGATGCGGACGCTGCCGTCCTTGCGCTCCTCGAAGGCGGTCGTCTCGACCATGGCCGCGTAGGGCAGCTCTTCGTGGACGCGCAGGTAGACCTTCTCGCGGGTGATCTCCGCGGCCAGCAGGCGGGCCGGCAGGTCGGCGGTCTGGTCTTCCGGATAAAGCCAGGGCCCTTCCGGCATCATGGTCACGAGCTTGGCGGTCAGGTCGTCGACGCCCGCGCCGGTCTGCGCGCTGATCATGAAGACGTCGGTGTAGACGCCGGTGTCGAAGAAGTCCTTGGCGATGGCCAGCAGGGTGTCGCGCTTAATGCCGTCGATCTTGTTCAGCGCCAGGATCACCTTGCGATCGGCGGCCTTCAGGCCCTCGATGATGGTCTGGACGTCCTGGGCCGAGCGGTATTCGCCCGGCGTGGCCTTGTCGGCGCGGCTGGCCAACTCGGCCTGCACGTCCACGAGGTGGACGGTGGCTTCGGCTTCTTCCGAGCCGGCCCAGGCGGCGCGCACCATGGCGCGGTCCAGGCGACGGCGCGGGCTGAAGATGCCGGGCGTGTCGACGAGGACGATCTGGGTATCGCCAGCGATCGCGACGCCGCGGACGGGGAAGCGCGTGGTCTGGACCTTCTGGGTCACGATCGAGACCTTGGCCCCGACCATGCGGTTGACCAGGGTGGACTTGCCGGCGTTCGGCGCGCCGATGATGGCCGCGAAGCCGGCGCGGGTTTGGGAGGTGGTTTCAGTCATTGCGCGTGCGTGTAGCACTGATGGATTGGAAAATCCCGCCCCGCCTGCCTTGTGATCGCCGCTAAGCTAGGCATTGGTCTTCTCATCAGGCCCACGCAAGGGAATCGGGAAACCGCATGAGCTCGATCGAACCGGCCTTGCCCACGCCCAAGGTCCTGCGCACCCTGGGCCCCGGCTTGATCACCGGCGCGGCGGACGACGACCCCAGCGGCATCGCGACATACTCCCAGGCCGGCGCGCAGTTCGGCCTCAATATGCTGTGGACCGTGGTGCTGACCTATCCGCTGATGGTCGCCATCCAGTCGATCAGCGCCCGCATCGGTCGCGTGACCGGGCATGGCCTGTCGACCAACCTGGCGAGGGTTTTTCCCGGTTGGGCGGTGATGAGCTTGGTGGCCCTGCTGTTCATCGGCAACGCGATCAACATCGGCGCGGACCTCGCCGCCATGGGCGCGGCGGCGCGCCTGGTGACGGGCTGGAACGAGCACGCCCTGACCATCGGCTTCGCGATCGTCAGCCTGCTGCTGCAGGTTTTTGTGCCCTACCATCGCTATGTGAAGCTGCTGAAATGGCTGACCATGGCGCTGTTCGCCTACGTCGCGGTCGTCTTCACCGTGAAGATCGACTGGGCGCAGGTCGCGCTCCACACCGTCTGGCCGCAGCTACCCAAGAGCGGCTGGATCGTCGTCGTGGTCGCCGTGTTCGGCACCACCATCAGCCCCTACCTCTTCTTCTGGCAGAGCTCCGAGGAGGTGGAGGACGAGGAAGCCAAGGGCGAGGCCCCGCTGATCGACGATCCGACAGACGCGCCGGCGGAGCTGAGGCGCATACGGTGGGACACTCTCGTCGGCATGGGCGTGTCGAACCTGATCGCGTTCTTCATCATCCTGACCACCGCCGTGACCCTGCACGCCAGCGGCGTCACGGACATTCAGACCACCGAGCAGGCGGCCGAGGCGCTGCGCCCCGTGGCGGGCGAGCTCGCCTTCCTCCTGTTCGCGCTCGGCGTCGTCGGGACCGGCCTGCTCGCCGTGCCGGTGCTGGCCGGCTCCGTGGGCTACGCCCTGGGCGAGTTGCGCGGCTGGAAAAGCGGTCTCGAGCACAAACCTACGGAGGCGAAGGCCTTTTACACCGTGATCGCCGCCGCGATCGTGATGGGCCTGCTGGTCGACTATTCAGGTCTTGATCCGATCAAGGCGCTGTTCTGGAGCGCGGTGATCAACGGCGTCATCTCGGTGCCGATCATGGCCGCGATGATGGTGGTGGCCAGCCGCAAGGCCCAGATGGGAGCTTTTGTCGCCACGCCCGCTCAGAAGCTCTTCGGCTGGCTTGCGACAGCCGTCATGAGCCTGGCGGTCGTCGCCATGTTCATGACGTTCTAAGGATCAGCCCGCCCGCTCGCGCTCCAGCAAAGCCTTGGCGGCGGCTTTCTCGGCCTCCTGACGCGACTTGCCCTTGGCCATGGCGGGATCGACGCCGGCCACGACGACCTCGACCGTGAACACCGGCGCGTGGTCTGGGCCGGTGCGATCCAGGACACGATAGGTCGGCAGCGGACGCCCCTTGCCCTGCGCCCATTCCTGCAGCGCGGTCTTGGGATCGCGCGGGCGCCCCTCGCCGGCCCGGTCGAACTCGTCAGCCCACAGGCTAAGGAACACCCGCCGCGCCGCGTCGAGCCCGCCGTCCTGATAAAGAGCCGCCATCAAGGCTTCGGTGGCGCCGGCCAGGATCGACTCGGTCTCGCGGCCGCCGATCTTGCTGGACGACGCCGAAAGGCGCAGCGCAGGGCCTAACTCGGCCACTCGCGCCACGCGGGCGCAGGTCTCGCGGCTGACCAGGGCGTTGAGACGCGGCGCGAGCTCGCCCTCCTTGGCCTTCGGGAACCGCTGGGCCAAGGCCTCGGCGGCCAGGAGACCCAGCACACGGTCGCCGATGAACTCCAGCACCTCGTTGTCGCGAACCTTCTTGGCCCCATCGCCGACGCTGGCGTGGGTCAGGGCGCGCTCGAGAAGTTCGCGATCCTCGAACTGGTGACCGATCCGGCGCTCCAGATCGCCGACGGCGGTGGCGCGCCTATCCATGAGCCGAAATCACTTCAGGACGTGGAAGAAGCGGCTGGGACGCGCGTCCAGGAACCAGGTCCAGGGCTTGAACAGGCTGGCTTCGGCGTTCCACGACAGCAGGATGATCTGGGCGCGGCCGACCAGGTTCTCTTCCGGCACGAAACCGACGCCGACCTCGTCGCCGATGTATTGGTCCAGCTCGTAGTCCCACTTGCAGGCGCTGGTCTTGAACGGCGAGACGCCCGGATCAAAGCGGCTGTCGGCCGAGTTGTCGCGGTTGTCGCCCATGAAGAAGTAACAACCCGCCGGCACCGTATAGACGCCGGTGTTGTCGCCGCGGCTGTCCGGACCGAAGTCCTGGGTCTTGTACTGGCGGCCTTCGGGGTTGGTTTCCTCGAAGCGCTGGACCTGCTGGGTGAAGCCGTAGCCGGTGTCCACCAAGGCCGGCGGCAGCGGCTTGCGCGGCAGTTCCTTGCCGTTGATGAAGACCGCGCCGCCACGGATTTGGATCTTGTCGCCGGGCATGCCGATCAAGCGCTTGATGTAGTCGGTGCGGTTGTCCCGCGGCAGCTTGAACACGACGATGTCGCCACGCGTCGGCGCGTGATTGAAGATCCGACCCTTGATGATCGGCGGGCTGAACGGGATCGAGTGCCGGCTCCAGCCATAGCTGAACTTCGACACGATGATGTAATCGCCCTGATAGAGGTTCGGCTCCATCGAGGCCGACGGGATCGTGAACGGCTGGAACAGCAGGACCCGCAGCACGAGAGCGATGCCCAGGGCGTAGGCGACGGTCTTGATGATCTCGATGAGCTCGGCGACGGCGCCCTTCTCTCCGGGCGGTGGCGTGTCGGCGACGTCGGTCATGCGGGCGCTGAGCTCTTCGAAAAGGACGGTCCGGCGAACCGGATGTGGCTTTGCTAGACGGGGTTGCCGCGACGGGCAAGTGCGGGCGCGTTAGCCGCCGTTTACGGCGAAGGTTGGACCGACTGCCCCGCCGGCAGCGCCTCGATGATCACGAACGCCTGGGCGTAGGGATGGTCGTCGGTCAAGGAGAGGTGGATCACCGCCTCCATCCCGGGGGGTGTCATGGCCTTAAGGCGCTCCAGCGCGCCCCCAGTCAAAGCCATGGTCGGCTTGCCCGACGGCAGGTTGACCACGCCCATCCCCGCCAGGTGAACACCGCGCTTCAGACC
This sequence comes from Caulobacter segnis ATCC 21756, assembly GCF_000092285.1. Lineage (NCBI taxonomy): Bacteria > Pseudomonadati > Pseudomonadota > Alphaproteobacteria > Caulobacterales > Caulobacteraceae > Caulobacter > Caulobacter segnis. The sequence goes on from NC_014100.1 coordinate 2,899,466, forward strand.
CGTTCCCAGCGCCTTGGAACAGGCCTCCTTGGCCGCGAAACGCTTGGCGTAGCTGGAAGCGCGGTCCGGCTTGCGCTCGGACCGTTTGCGCTCGACCTCGGTGAAGACCTTGTTGGTGAAGCGATCGCCGAAGCGCTCGAGGGACTTCTCGATCCGACGGATGTCGCAGAGATCCGAGCCGATCCCGATGATCATGCGGCCAGCTCCACCCGCGCGGCGTCCATCAGGGCGCGCATGCGCTGGATGGCCTGGGGCAAGCCGACGAAGATCGCCTCGCCGATCAGGAAGTGGCCGATGTTAAGCTCGGCGATCTCCGGGATCGCGGCGATCGGCTTGACCGTGGCGTAGTCGATACCGTGACCGGCATGGACCTCCAGGCCAAGTTCCGCAGCCAGGGCCGCGCCCACCTTGAGCCTTTGCAGGATCGTCTCGGCGCGGGAAGCCTCGCCCGCGCGCGCCGCGTCGCAATAGGCGCCGGTGTGCAGCTCGACCACCTGAGCGCCCGCCGCCGCCGAGGCTCGGATCTGCTCGGGATCCGGCTCGATGAACAGGGAGACACGGGCGCCGACGGTGCGAAGCCGGGCCGTGGCGGCGACGATCCGCGCCTGCCCCTTGATCACGTCCAGGCCGCCCTCGGTGGTGACCTCTTCGCGACGCTCTGGCACGAGGCAGGCCGCATGCGGCTTGGCGCCGAGCGCGATCTCGACCATCTCGTCGGTCACGGCCATCTCGAAATTCAGCGGCTTGCCCCGCTTGTGGCAGAGGTCGGTCAGCACGGCGATATCGGCGTCGCTGATGTGGCGGCGATCCTCACGCAGGTGAGCGGTGATGCCGTCGGCGCCGGCGGCGAGCGCCAGTTCGGCGGCGCGCACTGGCTCGGGATACCACGACCCCCGCGCGTTACGGATCGTAGCCACGTGATCGATGTTGACGCCCAGTCGCAAGCTCATCCGTCTTCCCGTCCTTCGGCCGCGTCGCGGGCGGACCCAGGGCGGTCCGCCACTGACCTATAAGCCCAGCCGCTTGGCTGTGCAGGTGGGAATTTCCCACGCCGGCGCCAGGGGCGCGAATAGACAAACCGTCCAAGGCGCCCGATCGTCCACCGGCTTGACCTTGGGGGGATACGATCATGAGCTTTCAGAAAACCTGGCTCGCCGCGACGGCGGGCGCCCTTGCGCTTGTCCTGGCGGGCGGCGCGACCGCCGCTGACGTCTCGGCCAGCAAGCTGAAGGCTCTCAAGGCCGAGACGGTCGTGGGCGTCGAAAGCCGCGCCAAGCTGGCGCAGGTCATGAACGACAAGATCTTCTCGTTCGGCGAGCTCGGCTTCCAGGAGATCGAGACCTCGGCCTACATCACCAGGGTGCTGGAGGAGAACGGCTTCACCATCCAGCGTGGCGTCTCCGGCATTCCGACCGCCTGGATCGCCACCTGGAAGCACGGCCAAGACGGCCCGACCATCGCGCTGGGTAGCGACCTCGACTGCATCCCCAAGGCGTCCCAGAAGCCGGGCGTCCCTTGGCATGACCCGATCATCCCGGGCGCGCCCGGACACGGCGAGGGCCATAACTCGGGTCAGGCGCTGAACGTCGTCGCCGCCCTCGCCGTCAAGGACGCGATGGTCAAGCACGATATCGCCGGCACGCTGGTGCTGTGGCCTGGCGTGGCCGAGGAGTTGGTGGCCGGCAAGGCCTACATGGTCAGGGACGGCGCCTTCAAAGGCGTGGACGCCACCATCTTCACCCACGTGGGCTCGAACCTGCAGACCAGCTGGGGAGCGGCGTCGGGCACGGGCCTTGTCTCGGTCAAGTATAACTTCCACGGCGAATCCGCCCACTCGGCCGGCGCGCCCTGGCGCGGCCGCAGCGCGCTGGACGCCGTCGAGCTGATGGACATGGGCTGGAATATGCGCCGCGAGCACCTGAAGCCCGAGCAACGCTCGCATTACGTCATCACCGACGGCGGCGACCAACCGAACGTCGTGCCGTCCGAAGCGACCGTCTGGTACTATTTCCGCGAGCAGAGCTTCGACGCGATCAGGAAGAACTGGGAGATCGGCAACAAGATCGCCAAGGCGGCGGCCGACATGACCGACACCAAGGTCGACTACGCCATCGTCGGCACCGCGGCCCCCCGCTACTTCAATCGCCCGATGGCCGAGGCGGCGCAGAGGAACATCGAGGTCGTCGGCCTGCCCAAGTGGAGCGATGACGAACAGGCCTTCGCCAAGGCGGTGCAGACCAATGTCGGCTCGACCAAGAAAGAAGGCCTCGACGTCAAGCTGAAGGGCTTGAAGGCGCCGGAGGAAAAGCCCGAAAGCGGCGGTTCGGACGACATCGGCGACATCTCGTGGATCATGCCCACGATCACCATCAACTATCCGGCCAACATCCCCGACCTGCCCGGCCACCACTGGGCCAACGCCATCGCCATGGCGACGCCGATCGCCCACAAGGGCGTCGTCGCGGGCTCCAAGGTGGTGGCGATGACGACCCTGGACCTGCTGACCCAGCCCAAGCTGCTGGCGGAGTCGAAGGCCTACTTCACCAACGTCCAGACCAAGACGCAGAAGTACGTGCCGATGTTGTCGGCGACGGACAAGCCGCAGGTGCAGATCAACGCCGAGACCATGGCGCGCTTCCGGCCCGAGATGAAGAAATACTACTACGATCCCGAAAAGTACGGGACGTATCTGGAGCAACTGGGCGTCGCCTGGCCGGTCAAGCAGCTGACGCCGCCGGCTCAGGCGAAGCCGTAGGGGATCAGCTCTTTAGCCGGCGGCTGCCGGGGTCCTCGATCGGGATCGCGGCCAGCTCCGGCGGCAGGGCGTCGGCCGGATAGGCTGGGACCTCAAGGCTGGCCAGCGCGATCAGCGGCACGCCGACGTCGGCCTTGCCGCCCGAGCGGTCGACGATGCAGGCCGCCGCCACGACGTCGCCGCCAGCGTCCTTGATCGCCTGGATGCACTCGCGCGACGACAGGCCGGTGGTGACGATATCCTCGACCATCACGACCTTCTGGCCGGGCTCCAGGTGGAAGCCGCGGCGGAACTTGAAGCCGCCGCTCTCGCGCTCGACATAGATCGACGGCACGTTCAGGTGACGGGCGGTCTCGTAGCCCGGGATGATGCCGCCGACGGCCGGTGAGACGGCCACGTCGACCTGGCCGACGGTGGCGATGATCTTCTGGGCCAGCGCCTTGCAGAGGCGCTCGCAGCGCTCGGGCCGCATGAACACCAGGTTCTTCTGCAGGAAGACGGGGCTGTGCAGGCCGCTGGACAGCACGAAGTGGCCTTCGCGAAGAGCGCCGGCCGCGCGGAATTCGTCGAGAACGTCGTCGTTGGTCATGGGCCGTCGATATAGCTCAGGCGGCCGAGTCTACAAACGCTGGCTTGCGCCTCGGCATCGTTTCGGGCTCTACCGCCCTCCTATGAGCGAAGACATCCACCGCCCCCGCGTCGGCTGCGGCGCAGCCATCCTCGACGACCAGGGCCGCCTGCTGCTGGTCAAGCGCGTCAAGAACCCCGAGGCCGACCACTGGGGCGTTCCCGGCGGCAAGCTGGACTGGGGCGAGGCGGCCAGCGCCTGCGCCGAACGCGAGATCGAAGAAGAACTCGGCGTGCGCATCACCGCCGGCCGCGTCCTGGCGGTCACCGACATGGTCGCGCCGGACTATCACTGGGTGGCGATCACCTACCGCGTCGACGCCTTCGAAGGAGAGCCGTCGATCCAGGAGGCCCATGCCCTGCGCGAATGGGGCTGGTTCGCGCTGGACGCCCTGCCCTCGCCCCTGACCGCCGCGACACGCGACGCCGTGGCGGCGTTGAAGGCGACAGCCTAGGCTGGCCCGACCTCGATCCGCCACACCCGCCGCTCGCCAATCCATTGGCGATGGGGAAAGGCGTCGATGTCGACATCACCCAGCACCTGTCCGATATCGCCGACCATGGCGGGGCTATCGACATAATAGCTGTGCTGGATCAGGGGATCGGCGACGCCGGCCACGCGACGGCAATCGACCAAGGCCACCTTCTTCGGCAGCAAGTCGATCAATCGTGGCCCGTCCGCGCCCAGCCGGTCTGGATTGGTCTTCGTCTTGTCCGATATCCAGAGCGCCCGGTCCCTTGGATTGAAATAGACGGTGACGCGTTTGCCCAGGCGGGGAAGCAGCTTCAGCTTGGTGTCATATTCGAAGGTGTCATCGTCCTCGTCGGGCGAGGCCAATACGATCTGATCGAAGAGGCGGACAAGGCCGTCGGCATCCTTGGCCAAAAGCGCCTGCAGACCTTGGCGCAGCACGTAAGCCCCCATGCTGTGCGCCATCAGGTGCAGGCCGCGCTCGCAAAGGATGGACGGGGCGTCGATGGGGCGCTGAGCGTCCGCCCGATAAAGGAACGCGAGAAAGTCACGGAGTTTCAGATACGTGCGCGCCAGCGCCGGTCCTGACGCGCGGGCGTCCTCGCGGTCACTGTAGTAGGACATGAACGGCACCTTCTCGCCGTCCGAAGGCCAACTGAACACCACCACATTGAGCGACTGCACGTCGTTTCCGTCGGCTGGCAGGGCGTGGACTTGTCGCGCCAGAAGCGCGCCCGCCTCCAGGGCTTCGTTGAAGCTGACATTGAACCCGTGGATGAAGACCAGCGTGTCGCGTCCCGCGCACATGGCCTGGCGAACACCCTCCAGAAGCAAGCCGCCGCCCCTGGTGAGGTCTGGTTCGGTCAGGGGGTCCGGCGTCGATTGGATGTCCTCGTAGACCTTGACCCTGGCGCCATCCTTGACCTTCTTCACCCCCTCGTCGAAATCGACGTGCCCGAACCGCAAGGCCGCCACGCCGTGCTGGTTGAAGCGCGGCCCGAAGACAGCACTGACGTTGTCCGGTTGATGGTTGCGATTGGTGGCGAAGTAGACGCGCACGGCTCCCATGATTGCCCCCTTGGCTTGATCGCCAAGAGAGTGCTCTTTTTACGGGAAGCCAGCAACGGCTCAGCTTAGCCGCGCGTCCGATCCACCGTCTCCACGGAGGGACAGGCCCGCAGCGCGGCCTGGATGTTCGTCAGGTGCTTGGCGTCTCGGACCTCGACGTCGATGTCGGTGTCGAAGAAGTCGCTCTGCCGGTGATGCATGCGCAGGTTGACGATGTTGCCGCCGGCTTCGCCGATGATCGTGCAGACCTGACCCAGCACGCCGGGCGCGTTCTGGATGGTCGCGTGCAGGCGCGTCAGCGAGATCGTCGAACGCTCGGCTTCGGGCGTCCAGTTCAGGTCGCGCCACAGCTCCTCGCGGTCCTCGAACTCGGCGAGGCGCGGGCAATCGATCGTGTGGACGTCCAGCCCCTCGCCGTCCTCGCGGAGGATGCCGACGATGCGATCGCCGGGCACGGGGCTACAGCAATGGGCGAAGTGCAACGAGACGCCGGGGGTCAGTCCGCCGCCGCCGACGTATAGCGTCGCGTCCTTGCCGCCCTCGATCTTGCGACGCGCCGTGGCGGCTTCGCGATCGGCGTCCTTCATGCCCGGATAGGCGGTTTCGAGCACCTGGCTGGGCGAGACCCGGCCACGACCGACCGCGTCAAACAGAGCTTCGTCGGTATCCAGCGCGAACCGTTCCAAGATCGGCCGCAGCGAGACGTCCTTGAGCTTCTTGCCGGCGCGCTCGAAGACCTGCTCTAGCGACGCCTTGCCCAGACGCAGGAACTCTTCCTTCTCGGCCTGACGGATATGGCGGCGGATGGCCGAGCGGGCGCGGCCCGTGACCGTCAGCGAGCGCCAGTCCGGCGGCACCACGGGCTTGGAGCCGCGCACCACCTCGACCACGTCGCCATTGACCAGCGGCGTGCGCAGCGGCTTCAGCTCGCCGTTGATCTTCACGCCGATGCAGGTGTCGCCGACGTCGGTATGGACAGCGTAGGCGAAGTCCAGCGGCATGGCCCCACGCGGCAGGCTGACCAGCTTGCCCTTGGGGGTGAACACGAACACCTGGTCGAGGAACATTTCGAGCTTGGCGTGCTCGACCAGCTCTTCGCTGTCGCCGCCGTGCTCCAGCACCTGGACCAGCTGGCGCAGGTTGGCCAGCGGGTCGCGGCCGCCGGCGGCCTCCATGCCTTCCAGGTCGAGGCCGTACGAGGCGTCCTTGTAACGGAAATGGGCGGCGACGCCCTCTTCGTTGACGCGGTCCATCGCCTCGGTGCGGATCTGCATCTCGATGCGCATGCCGCGCGGTCCGACCACGGTCGTGTGCAGCGAGCGATAATTGTTCCGCTTGGGCGTCGAGATGTAGTCCTTGAACCGGTCAGGCACGCTGGACCAGGCGCGGTGAACGACGCCCAGCGCGCGGTAGCAGTCCTCCTCGCTGTCGACGATCACGCGGAAGGCGTAGATGTCCGACATCTGCGAGAAGCCGATCGACTTGCGCTGCAGCTTGCGCCAGATCGAATAGGGCGACTTTTCCCGACCGAACACTCGCGACGGCAGGTTGGCCGACTCCAGGCGCGCCGAGATTTCCTGGCTGACCAGCGCCACCGCGCCGCCCTGCTCTTCACGCAAGGCGTCCAGGCGGCGGAGGATGGCGTCGCGCGCGACGGGGTTGGTGTGCTGGAAGGACAGTTCCTCCAGCTCCACGCAGATGCGATGGCAGCCGATGTTGCGAGCCAGCGGCGCGTAGATGTCGCGCGTCTCGCGGGCGATGCGCTCGCGCTTGGCCTGGTTCTTGATGAAGTGCAGCGTCCGCATGTTGTGCAGACGGTCCGCCAGCTTGACCAGGAGGACGCGCACGTCCTTGGAGATCGCCAGGATGAACTTGCGCAGGTTCTCGGCCTGACGCGTGTGCTCGGCCTGGAGCTCGAGCTTGGAAAGCTTGGTGACGCCCTCGACCAGCTCGGCGATCTCTTCGCCGAACAGCTGGGCGATCTCCTCCTTGGTGACCGGGGTGTCCTCGATCACGTCGTGCAGCAGCGCCGTGACGATGGTCGCCGTGTCGAGCCGGTATTCGGTGAGGATGCCCGCCACCTCGATCGGGTGGGCGTAGTAGGGGTCGCCGCTGGCCCGGGTCTGCGAGCCGTGCATGCGCATGGCGTAGACATAGGCGCGGTTCAGCAGCGCCTCGTTGGCGGTCGGATCGTAGGCGTGGACCCGCTCGATCAGCTCGTACTGGCGAAGAAACTTGGGGCGCGGCTTGGCCGGAGCGGCTGGCGCCGGCGCGGGCTCGGCGGGAGCCACAGACGACGACGCGCCCGATTCGGCCCCAATAGGAGCGGAATCTGGCGCGCGTTGGGATGAAGCGGCGTTAGCGACCGCTTCCAGAGTGAGAGGGTCTGCGCCTTCGGGGCTCAGTACCGCTCCTCCTGGCCGCCGTCGCGGTCGCTCTGCAGAGCGCGGACCAGTTCCAGCTCGCTCATCTGCATGTGGCTCGGATCAGCCAGCAGGGCCAGGGTTTCGGCCTCTTCCTCGGCTTCGGTGTGCTCGTCGACGCGTTGCAGCGTCGTGATCAGGTGCTCCTTGAGCCCCTCGTGATCGATCACGTCGTCGGCGATCTCGCGCAGGGCCACGACCGGGTTCTTGTCGTTGTCGCGGTCGACCATCAGGGCCGCGCCGGCGGAGATGCCACGCGCGCGGTGCGCCGACAGCAAAACGAGCGCGAAGCGGTTCGGAACCTTCTCGACGCAATCTTCGACGGTGACGCGGGCCATGAGTTCCTCGGGCTGCGGTTATCTAACGCAAAATAGGCTTCCGTGCGGCGACGCGCAACGCCGCGCACGATCATCAGCTTTTGCGAGCGGGCGCTTATGCCCGCTTCGGGGGTCAATGTCCAGCGCCGCCGTGCGCGGCAGCCTTCAGCGCGACTTCTGGGGATAGATCGTTTCGCCCCGCTCCAGCATGGCCACGAAGCTCTCGATTTTCTTCCTACGGCCAGCAGGGGTCTTCATATTGTGGGTGCGAAACGCCAGGGCGAAGCGGTTCTGCTCAGTCAGGCGGCCCAGCATGGCGCACGCCGCAGGACTGGCGTCGATCGCCGCCTGAAGATCGTCGGGGATCTTCATGCCCTTTCCGCTCCCGTAGGCTCGATTCCAACGGCCGTCGGCCTTGGCCGCCTCGACCTCGCGCAAGCCATGCGCCGTCATGCGTCCCTCGCCGATTAGGCGGGCGACATTGTCGACGTTGATCTGGCTCCAGATGCTCTTCCTGGCGCGCGGCGTGTAGCGCTGCAGATAGCTGCGTGCGTCGAAACTCTTCTTCACGCCGTCGATCCAGCCCCAGCACAGCACTACGTCGATCGCCTGAACGGGCGTGATGGACGGCAGCCCCGAGGATAGCTTGTGGATCTTGATCCACACCTCGGCTTGGCGGTCGTGATGCCGCGACAGCCAGTCGTAGAAAGCGTCGGCGTCCGCGAATTCGCGGACATGCGCCGGATTGACCTCGATGGCGGCCATGATGCGTTCTCCAGGATGTCGCGGCCTGCCCTACCAGACCCGACGTCAGGCCTTGGCGACAGGCCGCGCATCGCGCCCGACTGTGGCCGTCGCCGCCAAGTGAGAAGCCGTCTCGCCAATGACCGGATGTGTCCAGGCCGAGGCGAGCTCCGCCAACGGCCCCATGACGAACAGCCGCTCGTGGGCGCGCGGATGCGGCACGACAAGGTCAGCATCCAACACCGAGCGGCCGTAAGCGATCAAGTCCAAGTCCAGGGTGCGGGCCGCGTTGGCCTGCCCCCTCGCCCGCCCGAACCGCGCCTCGATCCGGTGCAAGGCCGCCAGGACTTCCTGGGGCGATAGCGCCGTCCTGACGATGGCAACGCCGTTCAGGTACTCAGGCCCCGCCGGGTCCGGCCAGGCGGCCGAGCGCCACCAGTTCGAGACCGCAACACGGTCCAGCCCCTCCCGCGTCAAAGCGACAAGGGCGGCTTCCAACAAGGCTTCGCGACTCGTATAGGCTCCCGCCAGATTGCAGCCGAGCGCCACGATCACGGCCTCGTCCAAGTCATTTTCAGCGACCTGATTTTTCAAGGAATTACCGTGACCTTCTATCCGACAGACCGCATCGCCCTGTTCATCGATGGGGCCAATCTCTATTCCGCCGCCAAGGCGCTGGGCTTCGATATCGATTATCGCAAGCTGCTCGACGAGTTCAAAAAGCGCGGCGTCCTGATCCGGGCCTATTACTACACCGCCATCGCCGAGAACGACGACTATTCGCCGATCCGCCCGCTCGTGGATTGGCTGGACTACAACGGCTTCACCCTGGTGACGAAGCCGGCGCGAGAGTTCACCGACAGCCAGGGTCGCAAGCGCTGGCGCGGCGACATGGACATCGAGATCGCCGTCGACATGCTGCAGATGGCCGAGACCGCTGATCACCTGGTCCTGTTCTCGGGCGACGGCGACTTCCGCGCCCTGGTCGAGGCTGTCCAGCGCAAGGGACGCCGCGTCACCGTGGTCTCGACCATGAAGAGCCAGCCGCCGATGACCAGCGACGACCTCCGCCGGCAGGCCGACAACTTCGTCGATCTCGCCGACCTCGGCGGCATCATCGGTCGACCGCAACGGGTTCAGTCGCGCCAGATGTCGGACAATCGCACCCCGGCCGAGCGCGAAGCCGAGGACGAGTACTAGGCATGGCGCAGGTCTCGAACATTCTGGGCGAGGTCGTTCCCAATCCGGCCGAACCGCCGCGCGACTGCCCGCTCTGTCCCCGGCTTGTCGCCTATCGGCGCGAGAACCAGGACCTCTATCCCGACTGGTTCAACGGCCCAGCCCCGTCGTTCGGCGACAAGGACGCGCGGCTGCTGGTCGTGGGCCTCGCGCCCGGTCGCAAGGGCGCCAACCGCACGGGCCGGCCGTTCACGGGCGACTACGCCGGGACCCTGCTCTACGACACCCTGATCAAGTTCGGCTTCGCGACCGGCAAGTTCGAGGCGCGGCCTGATGACTCGCTGAATCTGGTCGGCAGCGCGGTCACCAACGCCGTCCGCTGCGCTCCGCCCGGCAACAAGCCCGAGACCTCGGAAGAGAACAATTGCCGCCCGTTCCTGACGACGCGGCTGGAGATGTTCCCGAACCTGAAGGCCATCGTCACCCTCGGCGACGTCTCGCGCCGCAACGTCCTGAAGGCCCTAGGCCTAAAGGCCTCGGCGGGTATTCCGGGCCATGGTTCGGAGTTCCAGGCGGGGCCCTACCGCATTTTCAACAGCTATCACTGCTCGCGGCTCAACACGAATACCGGCCGCCTGACGACGCCGATGTTCGAGGAGCTGTTCGCGCGAGTGAAGGCGTATCTGGACGAGGCCGCCTAGCGCGGCAAACCAAAGAGATAGAGCCTGCCCGGGCAGGCTCTATCGCGGCTTCATCCAGCCGTTGTCGTTCAGCCAGTCGATCAGCAGGTTCGGCCAGTGCTTGAACGAGGCCTGCTCCTTGCGCAGGCCCATGTTGAAGGCGTGACCGCCGGCCTGGAACAGGTGCAACTCGACCGGGACCTTGGCGGCCCGGAACTTGGGCAAGAGGTCGACGAGCGGCGCCGAGCAGCATTCGTCGTCGTTGGCGGCGACCATGAAGGCGGGCGGCGCGTCGGCCGGCACCTTATCCGGCACGCCCAGCGGGCCCGGATAGACCAGCACCTGGAAGTCCGGCCGAGCGCTGACGTTGTCGATCGCATCGATCTTTGGATCGCCCGCCTTCGCGCCCTCGTAGATTTCGAGGTTCGCCGTCTCTCCGCCGGCCGAGAAGCCCATCAAGCCGATCCGCTTGGGATCGACCCCGTATTCGGCGGCGTGAGCGCGAACCCAGCGCACGCCCCGCACAGCGTCCTGACGCGCATGCTCGATCGTGTAGGGCGAACCCTCTTCGCGGAACAGCCGGTACTTGACGATGAAGACCGCCACCCCGGCGGGGTTCATCACCTTGGCGACGTCCGTGCCTTCCGAGCGGATCACCAGGATCCTGTGACCACCGCCCGGCAGCACGACCAGCGCCGCGCCGGTGGCGATCTCCTTGGGCGGCAGATAGACCGTCACCGACGGGTTGTTGATGCTCCTGAGCCAGTAGTCGCCGGGGACCTCGGGAATGTCCTTGCGGCTCTCGAAACCCGGCGCGCCGTTGGGCCACAGCGGGATCTGCTGCTGGGCCAGGGCCGCGCCTGGCGCCAGCAGCGCGGCGGCCAGGAGCAGCCCCTTCACAGCCTGACCGTCCGTCCCTCGCGGGCGGCGCGGTAGATGGCCTCGATCACACGCACGTCCTTCAGCCCCTCCTCGCCTCCGACGATCGGCTCGCGGTTCGTCAGGATGCACTCGGAGAGGTGGTCCAACTGAGCCGAGAACTGGTTCTTCGGCTGCGGCGCCGGCTCGCGCGGCGCGGGAGGTCCACCCAGCGCCGTCCGCATCGCTTGGCCCTGGTAGCTGGTGGCCGGGTCGAGCTCGATGAAGCCCTTCGGCCCCGAGACCCGATAGCGGTTGAAGTTAGCGGTATAGGCCGAACCGCACTGAGCCGTGGCGCCCGATGGGAACAGGAGCTGGAAGTTGATGATGTCCTCCACCTCCTTGAAGCGCGGGTTCGAACGGTCCGTGGACTCGATGGCGTTGACGGCCACGGGCTCCTCGCCGGTCAGATAACGGGCGGCGTTCAGGCTGTAGATGCCGATGTCCATCAGGCTGCCGCCGCCCGACAGCGCCTTCTTCAGGCGCCATTGGGTGGGATCGCCGATCGTGAAGCCGTGGTCGGTCGAGATGTGCCGCACCGGGCCGATCGCGCCGTCGCGGATCAGCTTGATGGCCTCGATGTTGTGCGCCTGGAAGCGGCTGCGATAGCCGATCATCAGCTTGCGGCCGGCCTTCTTGCAGGCGGCGATCATCGCCTCGCAGTCGGCCGACGAAGTCGCCATCGGCTTCTCGCACATCACGTGCTTGCCCGCCTTGGCGGCGCGCTCGGTAAAGGTGCGATGCAGGCTGTTGGGCGTGACGACGTAGACGATGTCGACATCCGGATTGTCGACGATCTTGTCGAAGGTCTCGTAGCTGTAACGGTGACTCTCGGGGATCCCGTACTGCTCGCCGAACGTCTTGAGCTTCTCAGGCGTGCCGCTGACCAGCGCGACGAGCTTGGAATGCTCGCACTCAGCGAAGCGCGGCATGATGATCCTGGTGGCGTAATAGCCAAGACCCAGGATCGCGTAGCCCAGCTTGCGGTCCGTCTGGCGGGCCAACGCGTCCAGCGGTCCCGCCGCGGCGGCGGCGGCCAGCCCGGAGGCGATGAAGGTTCGCTTGCTGATCGTGCTCATCGCTTCGCTCCCGTGAGACCCGACGTCAGGGTGCGGACCCGCGCCAGGACGTGATTGGATGTCAGGAACAGCGTGTGGCCGTCCTCGCCGAAGGTGCAGTTGGCGGTCGGGAACCCGGTCTCGATCACGCCCAGAAGCTCGGCTTCCGGCGATAGGATCAGAACCCCGCCCGGACCCGTCGCAAACAGCCGTCCGTGGGCGTCCACCCGCATCCCGTCGGGCAAGCCGGGGCCGCCCGCCTTCTGCAATTCGCTGGCGTCGAAGAAGACCTTCCGCGAAACCGGCAGTCCATCGCGACCAAGGTCGTAGGCCATGATGATCGGTCCTTTGGGATCGGACACCGCCACGTACAGGCGCTTCTCGTCCGGCGACAGGGCGACACCGTTCGGGAAGGTCAGCTTGTCGTCGACCAGCGCCACCTCGCCGTTCGGACGGCGCAGATAGACCCCGTTGAACGGCAGCTCCTTGACCGGCGAGGCGTCCAGCCCCTCCAAGCCGTAGGGCGGATCGGTGAAGTAGATAGATCCCTTCGGGTCGCCCAGCCGCGCGACGATCAGGTCGTTGGGACTGTTGAACCGCTTACCCTGGAAGCGGTCGGCCAGGACGGTCTTGGCCTTGGTCTTCAGGTCGACCTTGGAGACCGCGCGGTTGCCGTGGTCGCAGACCAGGAGCTCGCCCGTGAGCGAGAGGGTCATGCCGTTGGTTCCCGGCTCGCGGAAGACCTTGGTGGGCGGACCAGCATAGCCCGAGGGCTGAAGGAAGATGCTTTTCCCGTCCTTCTCGCTCCACCGGTACATCACGTTGCCCGGCACGTCCGAGAACAGCAGGTACCCGCCGTCGGGAATCCACACCGGGCCCTCTGACCAGATCATGCCGTCGGCCAACTGCTCGATCACCGCGTCGGGCGCGATGACGGAGTCCAGCTCCGGCGACAGCCGCCGGATGCGGCCTATGCCAGGGAAAGCGCGCGTCGCGGCTTCTGCGGTCATCGATCGTCCTCCGGCGATCAGGGCGGCTCCAGCGGCGAGCACGGCGCGTCGGGTCGTCATGGTGGCGGTCTCCGCTTCTTGTTTCGTCGCCTAGAAATCATGACAGCGATGTCACGGCAACGCCCAAAACCTCAGGACCGGACGCGGGGCACCGCATCCAGCCAACGCGCGTAGGCGGCCTCGCGGTCGTGCTCCCTCAGCGTGGGCTTGAGCGTCTCGGCCGCGGGGCTGACCTCGGCCGCTTCCGCCACGCTGGCGTAGAGACCCGCGCCGACCCCGGCGAACAGCGCCGCGCCCAAGGCCGTGGTCTCCTGATAGCTGGACCGGCGCACGGACACGCCGGTGAGATCCGCCAAGCGCTGGGAGAACCAGGCGCTCCGCGACATGCCGCCGTCGATGCGCAGCTGAGCCGCTTCGCCGAACGCGCCCGGCGCGTCGGCGCGCATCGCCTCGATCAGATCGCGGCTCTGCAGAGCGCAGGCGTCATAGGTGGCCGCCGCGATCTCGGGCAGGCCGGCGTCGCGCGTCAGGCCAAAGATCGCGCCGCGCGCGCCGGCGTCCCACCAGGGCGCGCCGAGGCCCGTGAAGGCCGGCACGACCACGACGCCATGGTCGCTCTTGGCGGCGCGGGCCAATGCCTCGGCCCCGCGCGGACCGCCGGTGACGCCCAGCCCCTCCCCCAGCCATTGGATCGCCGCGCCGGCGACAAAGATCGAGCCTTCCAGGGCGTAGGTCGTCTTGCCGTTGACCCGCGCCGCCACGGTGGTCAGCAGGCGCGAGCGCGAGACGCACTTCTCCTCGCCGGTGTTGATCAGCATGAAGCAGCCGGTGCCGTAGGTCGCCTTCATCAGGCCCGGTGAAACACAGCCCTGCCCCATCAAGGCCGCTTGCTGATCACCAGCGACACCACGGATCGGAACCGACCGTCCCAGGACCTCGTCCTCGACCACGCCGTAGTCGTCGGCGCAGTCCAGCACCTTCGGCAACAAGGTCGCCGGCACATTGAACAGCGTCAGCATCTCCTCTGACCAGTCCTGGGCGCCGATGTCGAACAGCAGCGTGCGGGAGGCGTTCGTCGCGTCGGTCGCGTGCACCGCACCGCCCGTCAGCCGCCAGATCACCCAGCAGTCCATGGTGCCGCACAGCAGCTCGCCGGCCTCGGCGCGAGCTCGAGCGCCTGGGACGTGGTCGAGAAGCCAGGCGATCTTGGTCGCGGAGAAATAGGGATCGAGCAGCAGGCCCGTGATCTCGGCCACACGCGGCTCGCGGCCTTCGGCCTTGAGCTTGGCGCAGACCTCGGCCGTGCGCCGATCCTGCCAGACGATGGCGGAGTGGATCGGACGGCCGGTATGACGGTCCCAAACCACGACGGTCTCGCGCTGGTTGGTCACACCGATGGCGGCGATGTCCGCCGCGCGTCCCGAGGTCTCGGCGGCCTCACGCATCACGGCCACGCAAGCGGCGTAGATTTCCTCGGCGTCATGCTCGACCCAACCGTCGTGAGGATAGTCCTGGCGAAGCGGTCGCGAGGCCTCGGCCAGGGCCCGCCCCTCGTGATCGAACAGAATGGCGCGCGTGCTGGTCGTGCCCTGGTCCAAGGCCAGGATCAGGTTTTGCGCCATGCCGGCGTCCTCCCTTGCAAACGGCCGCCGGTCTCGATTCACGCCGACGCCACGGTCGCCTTTAAGCATGTTTTCATTTGCCCTCCACAAGGTCATCCTTGTGGAGCCTTCGGATTCGAGGAGTCGGGCCATTCCAGCCGTCGAGATTTCCACGCTTATGACGCTGGCTCGCAGTCGCGAGCCGGGAGATCGTGAGCGTCTGCTCACCGGGATCATCGACCTGTGCGAGGCTGGCCGCGCCCGAGGCGAGCCGACACATCCCGATGTCCAGGCCCTCCTCAACTCCATCTTCATGACCTTGGTCGTCGAGGCCGAGCGCGATATCCGGCATCGCCTGTCGGAACGTCTCGCCGACGCCGACTGGGCGCCGTCGGCCCTGATCAACATCATGGCCCTCGACGAGATCGAGATCGCTCGCCCGATCATCGCCCGCAGCCCGGTCCTCAACGATCACGATCTGGTCCGCCTGCTGGTCCAGGCGACGCTGGAGCATCAGATCGAGATCGCGCGGCGTCCGCGCCTGTCTCCGCCGGTGATCGACGCGATCATCGAGCGCGACGAGCCGGCGGTCCTGACCGCCCTGGCGGCCAACGACACCGCGGAGATCTCCGACCAGGCCATGCAGAAGCTCGTCGACCGCTCGCGCGACGTGGTCGCCCTGCGCTCGCCGCTCGCCCGTCACCCGCGAATGTCCAGCGAACTGGCCGAGCAGCTCTACGTGCTGGTGGGCCACGCCCTGCGCGAGGCGCTGGCCACCCGCTTCCATCTCGACACCGTCCGCATGCAGGGGGCGCTCGAAGAAGCCCTTCGCGCCGCCCACCGCGGCGAGACCGACATCGAGGTCGGCCCCATCGAACAGGACGAAGACCGCGAGGACATGGAGCGCTCTCTGATCGAGAAGCTCGACTCCGCCGGCCAGCTTCGTCCAGGCTATCTGTTGCGAGTGCTCCGCGAAGGACGGTTGCAGCTGTTCATCATGGCCCTGGCGCGCCTGGGCGAGTTCGAGCCGCCGCAGATCCGTCGCGCGATCGACAGCGCCAAGCCGGAGCTTCTCGCTCTGGCTTGTTCGGCCGTCGGCATCGACCGCAGCGTATTCCCGACCATCCTGGAGCATGTCCGCCAGCTGAACGGCGGCCGCCCGGGCGGCGGCGACGAAGGCTTGCGCCGCGCCAACAGCGCCTTTGGCCCCTTCACGCCGGACATCGCCGGCATGGCCTTCCGCCAGGCCGTCGGGGCGGTTTGACAAGCGCCGAGGCTTGCCGCCTCTTGGCGCCATGTACCAGCCGCAACCCTTCGTGACTCGCCTGACCTTCAAGTCCAGCGACCGCCCCGAAGCCCAGGAAGCTCTCGAACGGCTGACCGCACGTTACGGCGATGTCGGGGAGGACAACGCCCAGGTCATCGTCGCCCTGGGCGGCGATGGTTTCATGCTGGAGACGCTGCACGAGGCCATCGCCTCGCAGACGCCGATCTACGGCATGAACCGCGGCTCGGTCGGCTTCCTGATGAACGAGTACAGCGAGGACGGCCTGCTGGAGCGGATCAACGCCGCGGAACGGGCCGTCATCCATCCGCTCGCCATGGTCGCGATCGACGCCCGCAGGACGCAGCATCGCGCCCTGGCGATCAACGAGGTGTCTCTGCTGCGCCAAACCCGCCAGACGGCCAAGCTGCGCATCTCGATCGACGGTAAGGTGCGGATGGGCGAGCTGGTCTGCGACGGAGCCCTGCTGGCGACCCCAGCGGGCTCGACCGCCTACAATCTTTCGGCGCACGGCCCGATCATTCCGATCGACGGCCATGTCCTGGCCCTGACCCCGATCAGCGCCTTCCGCCCTCGCCGTTGGCGCGGCGCGCTGCTGCCGCAATCGGCCCGCGTCACTTTCGAAGTGCTCGAGGCCGACAAGCGTCCAGTCAGCGCCGTGGCCGACAACTTCGAAGTCCGGGACGTCGTGGAGGTTCACATCTCCGAGGATCGTGGAACCTCGCTCGCCATGCTGTTTGACGCCGGGCGCAGTCTGGAAGAGCGGGTGCTGGCCGAGCAGTTCTCAGCCTGAGACGTTGAGTCGCGGTAGGTGCGGTCTCACTCAATGTTAACGCCTGCTATGGTAGCGACTCCCGACCATACCGCCGCTGGGGAGGCGATCGTGACGAACAAGACCACCGCCGAGGTGATCCAGGTGCCAAACATGCTGAAGCTCAAGGTGGGCGGGCGTGGCGGCATCGACATGGCCGCGATCGCCAAGGCCGAGGCCGCGCTGAAGAGCCTGTCCGGCAACTTCGCCCAATGGCTGGACGACGAGATCATCAAGCTGGAGGCCGCGCGCCAAGCCGTCCGCACCGAGGGCCTCACCGCCGAAACCGTCGAGACGCTGTATCTTCGCGCTCACGACCTGAAAGGCCTGGGCGCCACCTACGAGTTCCCGCTGATCACGCGCCTGTCGGCTTCGCTCTGCAAGCTGATCGACGACCCGGCGACGCGCCTGTCGGCCCCCATGTTCCTGGTCGACGCCCACATCGATGCGATCAAGGCCTGCGTCCGCGACGATATCCGCGTCGACACCCATCCGGTCGGCCGCCCGCTCGTCACCGAGCTGGAAGCCCGCGTCGCCGAGTATCTTGGCTCGGCCGCCTAGGTCAGCCCGAACAACCCCTTCAGATACGGGTTGAGCATCCGGCCTTCCGGATCCAGTTCCTGGCGGACGGCCAGAAAATCGTTCCAGCGCGGATAGAGCGCCGCCAGCTGCTGTCCCCGCAGCGTGTGCAGCTTGCCCCAGTGCGGCCGCCCCTCGTAACGGCGGAAGATGGGCTCCACGAGGCTGTAGAGGAAGCTGAAGTCGTCGCGGTAGTAAGCGTGCACCGCCACCGAGCCGCGCGTTCCGCCCTGGAACGGCGAGAGCCAGGCGTCGTCCGCCGCGATCCGCCGGGCTTCGATCGGGAAGAAGACATCGGGACGCTCCTTCTCGATGGTCCGCACCACCTCCTCCAGCGCCTTCAGCTGGTTCTCGACCGGCAGGTGGAACTCCATCTCGTTGAAGCGCACCGGCCGTTCGGTCGACAGCAGTTTCCAACCCTCGTCGACCGCCGTCTCGGGCTTGGCGGTGGACAGCAGCGCCTTGGCGGCCGCCTTGCGCACCGGGGTCGCGAAACCCAGCAGGTTGCGCAGCCCCTTCAGCGCCTCGAGGAACTCGGTGTCCTGGTCGGGACCGCGCGCCAAGGCTGGCTCGTCGGTCTCGTCATGGCTGATGTTGGCGGCCAGACCCGTGAACGGCACGGCGTAGAATTCGAAGTTCCGGTGCTGGGCCCAGCGCACCTCGGCGTTGGCCAGCGCCTCGTCGAAAGGCTCCAGCCAGACCCGGCGGCGCAGGCGGCGGTTGGCGCTGGTCTTGATCCGCACCTGGCTGATGACGCCCAGCGAGCCCAGAGAGACGCGGGCGGCCTGGAACACCTCGGGATTATTGTCCGCGTCGGCGTCGATGACCTGGCCCGAGGGCGTGACGAGCCGCAGGCCCGTGACGTCCCCGTGCAGCGCCGGAATCTTCGTCCCCGTGCCGTGCGTGGCCGTGCCTAGCGCGCCGCCCAGCGACTGCTTGTTGATGTCGGGCAGGTTCGGCAGCGCCCTGCCCTTCTCGGCCAGCATGGGTCCCAAGGCGCCCAGCCGCGTGCCGGTGCGAACGATCGCGGCGTCGCCCTCCCAGCCGACGACGCCGGCCATGGCGTCCAGCGAGACCAGGGTCCCGGTCGTCGGCGCCAGGGCGGTGAAGGAGTGGCCCGCGCCCACCGGGCGGATCGGCCCCTGAGCGGTCTTGAGGGCCAGGGCCAGCTCGCCCTCGTCCTTGGGCGCCAGGCGGGCGGCGGGATAGGCGTTCTGGATGCCCGACCAGTTGCGCCAGAGCAGCTTGCCGTCGGCGTTGACCGAGGGCGGCGACGGCGGTTCGGGCTTGTCTCCGGTGGCGACCTTGTAAGCGCCCGCGCCGCCGGCGACCACCGCAACGCCTGTCCCGCCCGCGATCAGGGCCCCTCGCCTGGAGATCATGTTTCCGCCCGTTCTATTTCGCGGAGTCTTCGCGCCCCGCCATGAATCGTATCAGGGCCTTGAAATCGTCCGGCGTGCAAGTGGCGCATTGGCCGGTCGCCGGCATGGCGTTGAAGCCCTGGATCGTGTGATCCAGCAGCACGGCCTCACCCTGCTTCCAGCGCGGGTCCCAGGCCGCCCGATCATGCACCATCGGAGCGCCCGTCTCCGGCATGGCGTGACAGGCGCGACAAGAGGTTTCGTAGAGCGCGGCCAAGCGCGCGTCGGCCGGACGCAGCGCCAGGGCCTGCTCGGGCGTCGGCGGCGGCGGAGGCTTGGCCCCGCACGCGGCCAGGATCAGGGCGGAGGCGACAAGGACGGCCCCCCGCTTCATCAGGCGATCCCCGACAGGCGCTTGGCCGCCGTCAGCGTGTTGGCCAAAAGGCAGGCGATGGTCATGGGCCCCACTCCCCCCGGAACCGGCGTGATCGCGCCGGCGACCTCCTTAACCTCGTCGAAGGCGACATCGCCGACAAGGCGGGTCTTGCCCGCGGCCGCGGCCGCCGGGTCGCGGGCCGGATAGCGGGTGATGCCGACGTCGATCACGGTGGCGCCCGGCTTGACCCAGTCGGCCTTGACCATCTCGGCGCGGCCCACGGCGGCCACGACGATGTCGGCTTGGCGGACGATGCCCGGCAGGTCCTTGGAGCGCGAGTGAGCGATGGTGACGGTGCAGTCGGCGGCCAGCAGCATCTGGGCCATCGGCTTGCCCATCAGGTTCGAGCGGCCGATCACGACGGCGTTCTTGCCGGAGAGATCGCCCAGCGTGTCCTTCAGCAGCATCATGCAGCCCAGCGGCGTGCACGGCGTCAGGGCCGGCAGGCCGCTGGCCAGCCGTCCGGCGTTGGTCACGGTCAGCCCGTCGACGTCCTTGTCGGGCGACAGGGCCGCGACGACGTCCATCTGGCTGATGTGCGGCGGCACCGGGAACTGGACCAGCACCCCGTGGATCTTCGGATCGGCGTTGAGCTTGGCGACGACCGCCAGCAGCTCGTCCTGGCTCGTGTCAGCCGGCAGGCGGTGGGTCTCGGAGTACATGCCGGCCGCTTCGGTCTGCTCGCCCTTGTTGCGGACATAGACCTGGCTGGCGGGGTCCTCGCCGACCAGCACGACGGCCAGTCCCGGCGTCACGCCATGCTTGGCCTTCAGCTCAGCCACGTCCTCGGCGATCTTGGCCCGCAGATCGGCCGCGAAAGCCTTGCCGTCGATGAGTTTAGCCTGCGCCATGGGGGTTCTCCTGCTTGACCCGTCCCTAGCCGCTCGTTGCGTGTCACGCAACGCCGCCGCCAAGGGCTTGACCCGAACCGTCGGGGAGCGTTTTCCAGGGCCCATGACCCAGTCCTTCCCGACTCCCGCCGCCCACGCCCGCGACCTTCTGGACACGCTGGGCGTCCCGGCGCGCCCCGCCGACGCCGGCCAAGCCGTGCGCAGCCCGATCGACGGCTCGATCCTGACCCATGTCGCCTTCGACGACGCCCGCGAGATCGAGGCCAAGGTCGCCGCCGCCCGCCGCGCCTTCGACGCCTGGCGCGTCGTCCCCGCCCCGCGCCGCGGCGAGCTGGTGCGCCTGTTCGGCGAAGAGCTGCGCGCCGCCAAGGCCGATCTGGCCGCCCTCGTCACCCTGGAGGCCGGCAAGATCGCCTCGGAGGCGGCCGGCGAGGTCCAGGAGATGATCGACATCTGCGACTTCGCCGTGGGCCTGTCGCGCCAGCTTCACGGCCTGACCATCGCCTCGGAGCGTCCGGGCCACGCCATGCGCGAGACCTGGCATCCTCTGGGCCCCGTCGCCGTGATCAGCGCCTTCAACTTCCCCGTCGCCGTCTGGGCCTGGAATGCGTGCCTGGCCCTGGTCTGCGGCGATCCGGTGATTTGGAAGCCGTCCGAGAAGACCCCGCTGACGGCCCTGGCCACCCACGCCATCCTGCAGCGCGCCCTCGCCCGCTTCGGCGACGCGCCCGAGGGTCTGGCCAGCGTGGTCCAGGGCGGCCGCGACGCCGGCGAGCGGTTGGCCCGCGATCCGCGCATCCCGCTGGTCAGCGCCACCGGCTCGACCCGCATGGGCAAGGCCCTCGCCCCCGTGGTCGCCGAGCGCTTCGGCCGCTCGATCCTGGAGCTGGGCGGCAACAACGCCATGATCGTCACCCCCTCGGCGGACCTCTCTTTGGCCCTGCGCGCCATCGTCTTCTCGGCCGCCGGCACCGCCGGGCAGCGCTGCACGTCCTTGCGACGCCTGATCGTCCACGAGAGCCTGGTCGACAAGGTGTCCGACGCGGTCGACACCGCCTTCCAGCGCCTGCCGGTCGGCGATCCGCGCGAGGGCAAGACCCTGCTGGGTCCGCTGATCGACCGGGCGGCCTACGAGGCCTTCGTCGCGGCGATGGACGCCGTCCGGACCGAAGGCGGAACCGTCAGCGGCGGCGAGCGGCTGCTGGCCGATCAGTGGCCCGAGGCCTTCTATGTTCGCCCGGCCCTGGCGCGCCTGCCCGCTCCGGCGCCATGCATGCAACGCGAGACCTTCGCGCCGCTGCTGCATGTCGTGCCGTACGCTGAGTTCGACGAGGCGGTGGCGATCCAGAACGACGTGCCCCAGGGGCTTTCCTCCTGCGTGATGACCAACGACGTGCGCGAGGCCGAGGCCTTCTTGTCGGCGGCCGGCAGCGACTGCGGCATCGCCAACGTCAATATCGGCCCCTCGGGCGCCGAGATCGGCGGCGCGTTCGGCGGCGAGAAGGAGACCGGCGGCGGTCGCGAAAGCGGCTCCGACAGCTGGAAGCAGTACATGCGCCGCCAGACCGCGACCGTGAACTATTCCGGCGCCCTGCCGCTGGCGCAGGGGGTGCGGTTCGATCTGTAGGCCGCAAAGCGCCCCCTCCGTCACGATGCTTCGCATCGCGCCACCTCCCCCGTTCCACGGGTGAGGAGAAAACCGTCATCCTCCCCCGCGTGCGGGGGAGGTGGATCGGCGCGGAACGCGACGAGACGGAGGGGGCGCTCTCTTCCACGCACGCCCTCGCCGCTTCACGCGGTTTCCCGCTGAAGGGATGGAAAGGGACGCGGAGCGCCGGACACCGTCCGGAGTGTGAATAATAAATACCGTTTCGACGAAGCCCGACGCTCCGCGCGACCGTTATCCGCCAGCGTCCCGTCAGGTGGCCCTGTTCGGGCCTTACCGGGACCTGGGCCTCCCGTTTCCGAGAGTCCCAGCGGTCGGAGAGGACGGGCTTGCAGCCAGACACGCCCTTTTGCCTCCAACCACGCCGACGGCGGGCGGGTCTGGCCAGCAACCAGATCCCCGGACCGTCCGAGTATCCCCCTCGAACCTGTCCCCGCTCGATCGCCCCCCGTCGCCACGATGGTCGCTGGCCATGCGCCCTTTCCTCGCGACGAGGTGGGTAAAGCATACGACGGGTTTTGGAGGGGAGGATAAGTCGGCGCGAACGCCCGTCGAACGCCCGTGAAGACCCTCTCCCGTCGAGAGAGAGAGAGGGTGAGAGGCCTCCCCCTTTTCCGGACAGGGCAATGACCAACAAGTCGCTGAAACGACTGAGAATTCCCGAGCGGCCTCGTAACCACTCCCCTCCCACGCCTTCGGCGCGGGCCCCTCCCTCTCTCAAAGAGAGAGGGATTCTACTCCCGCCCCTCGACGAGCATGGGCCCCACTTGCCGTCCGCGCCGGCAAACGGCATAAGCCCTGACCTCGGGTCGAAGACCCATGCCGGCTTAGCACAGCGGTAGTGCAGCGGTTTTGTAAACCGAAGGTCGGGGGTTCGATCCCCTCAGCCGGCACCATTCCTTTCAGGTCCCAGCAGGCCGCGATGACCGCCACGCTCTTCATCGACGCCGACGCCTGCCCCGTGAAGGACGAGGCCTACAAGGTCGCCGCCCGGCACGGGTTCAAGACCTTCGTGGTGTCCAACAGCTGGATCCGCGTGCCGCTGACGCCGGTGATCGAGCAGATCGTCGTCGACGCCGGCCCAGACGTGGCCGACGACTGGATCGCCGAGCGCTGCGGGCCGGGCGACGTGGTGGTGACCAACGACATCCCCCTGGCCGACCGCGTCCTGAAGGCCGGCGGCGCGGCCGTGGCGCCGAACGGGCGGGTGTTCACCCACGACACGATCGGCGTGGCCCTGGCCTCGCGCTCGATCGGCGAGCACCTGCGCTCGATGGGCGAGGTCAGCAAGGGCCCCGCCGCCTTCGCCAACGCCGACCGCTCGCGGTTCCTTCAGGCGCTCGATCAGCTGGTGGTGAAGGCCAAGAGGGTCGCGCCGCGGTGACCCTGGAGATCACCTCCTGGCTGCGGATCGACGAGGACGAGCTGGTCTGGAAGGCGACGCGCGCCTCGGGCCCCGGCGGCCAGCACGTCAACAAGACCTCGACCGCGCTGGAGCTGCGGTTCGACGTCCGCAACTCCCCGTCCCTGCCCGAAGACGTCAAGGCGCGGTTGGAGAAACTGGCCGGCAGCCGCCTGACCCAGGACGGCGTGCTGATCCTGTTCGCCCAGGGCTCGCGCTCGCAGGAGATGAACCGCCAGGACGCCCAGGCGCGTCTGGTGGACCTGATCCGTCGCGCCACCGAAAAGCCCAAGCCGCGTAAGGCCACCAAGCCGACCTATTCCAGCAAGCTGAAACGCCTTGAGGGCAAGGCCAAGCGCGGGACGGTGAAGTCAGGACGCGGCCGGGTGAAGTTCGACGACTAGACCGCCGGCGCGGGCGCGCTGAAGGCCAGGACGTCGTCCTTCCAGTCCGCCTCGGCGATCAACCCGCCCAGCATCTTCTGCAAGGCGCGCGTCATCGCGGCCTGCTCTTCCGGGGTTAGGTTCGCGCACACGTCGTGGTTCAAAGGGCGGATCTCGGCCCGGATATTGGCCAGCAGCGCGCGGCCGTTCTCGGTCAGACGAATGACGACGATGCGTCGGTCGGCGGACGAGGTCTCGCGCTGGACCAGACCGTCGGCGATCAGGCTGTCGATCGAGCGGGTCAGGGTGGTGCGATCGGTGGCCGAGAGCTTGGCCAGGCGGGTCATCGACAGATCGCCGAACCGGCGCAGCGAGATCATCGCCACCCACTTGGCGAAAGTCAGGCCGTGGCGCGCCAGCAGATCGGTCGCCATCGCGCGCCGGTGCTGCTCGGTCTGGTAAAGCAGGTAACTCAGATAACTCGGCAGCGGCAGCGCATGGTCCTCGACCATCCCCGCGCGCTCTTCCCCCTCACGCATAATCGTTTCGCCCCCCACAAAGCGGCGCTCTGTCTGTCATAAGGTTAACGACCACGCAATCAGCGCGGCCGTAACGGAAACGAAAAACCCCGCGAAAGGCTTCGCGGGGTCGGATCGTTCAATCTAGGCGGGAATTGGACCACCTAACACGGCGGCTGGGAGGGTCAGGCGTCGACGGCGGCCCGATTGCGGTTGCGGCCGCGGGTCAACCAGTCGTCGGGATAGGTCTCGCGCACGGTGATCGACTTGAACTGGGTGACCGGGATCTCGGCGTGGTCACCGGGGTTAAGGTCGCGCGACACCGAGTGGCCGGCGAACTCCTCGATAATGGTGATCACTTGGCTGCTGCCGGCGGCGTTTTCGATCAGGACCATGTTCATGAGATTGTCTCGGCGATCGTGCGTGATGGGGGAGGACGGGTGGTCGAGCTCAGCCGAGGTTGGGCTGGACGCGCTTGTCGTTGACGCCTTTCAAGGCCCAGGCTTCGAGGGCTTCGTTCGAGCCGACCCGGCGGAAGGCGCCCTGGCTGTGCTGCTCGCAGTAGGAGCCGCGGGCGCTGACCTTGGGACGACCGCAGAAGCCGAAATCCTGGCTGTCGGGGTGGCCGATCGGCCAGCGGCAGGAATGAGCGCCCAGGCCCAGGATGCCGGAGGTCGGCAGCAGATCCTCTTCGACGCGTTCGAACGTCGGAATCTGGCGCGCCGCGGTCGTCGCCTCACGGACCGGACGCTGGCGGGAGGCCATGCGCGACGGGACGCGGATGGAAGAGGCGCGCTGGCGCACCGGGGTTTCACGGACCGTAATGCCCAGGCGGTGCACCTTGCCGATCACCGCGCTGCGGCTGACGCCGCCCAGTTGCCGCGCGACCTGGCTCGCGCTGAGGCCCTCCAGCCACAGCTTCTTGAGGGTCGCTGTGCGTTCTTCGCTCCAGTCCATGATCTTGTTTCCCAGCCCTGCCCGGAGCCAGCCCGCTCCGTAGGAAAAGGGGTAAGATTTATGGTTAACGAGCGTCAAATGGTTATGTGCGAACCCACGGTTTGCGATTTCACTTTTCGCTTAGAGAATCACATAGATATCGCCAATTGTCGCAGGCTTGACCGTTAGGGACCCTTGTTAGGTGACAAGGCCGGGGCCCAGATTTTATAAGGTTTTGGAATGCGTCGCGGCGTCGCAGAGCCCGCGACGAAACGTCAGCCGGGAACCCTTATGCGCACGCTGAAACTGACCGCCTTCGCCGCGCTCGCCGTCGCCCTCGTCGCCTGCTCGAAGGATGGCGGGAGCTCCTCGGAGGCGCCGGCGGATGCGCCGGCCTCGGCGCCCGCGGCCGCCGCCCCCACCGACGTCGAAAAGGCCGCGGCCCTGGCCGCCCTGCCCGCCCCGTACAACACCGGCGACCTCGCCAACGGCCAGAGCAAGTTCGCGCTTTGCCGCTCGTGCCATACGATCACCGAAGGCGGTCCGGACCTGACCGGCCCCAACCTCTATGGCGTCTTCGGCCGAAAGGCGGGCGCCAAGGCGGGCTACAGCTATTCCGACGTCGTGAAGGCGGCCGGCTTCACCTGGGACGCCGAGCACCTGGACAAGTGGCTGGCCGATCCGCGCGGCTTCATGCCGGGCACCAAGATGACCTTCGCCGGCCTCAAGAACCCGAAGGATCGGATCGACCTGATCGCCTATCTGAAGGTCGAAACGGGCTACAAACCGGCGCCATAGCTGTGAGACCCGCTCCACCCGACATCCAGGCGCGGGTCGAGCGCCTCTACGACGCCAACCAGCGGCGTGACTTCGAGGCGTTCCGCGCCCTGGTCCACCCCACTCTGGAGTGGCCGGATGTGACGCGCGGAGGAACGCTCACCAACCCCGAGGCGGTCCGTGAGTACTGGGCCTACAACGATCGCGGACTTCGGGTCGAGATGGCGCCGGTCAAGGCGGAGATCGACGACGAGGGCCGCATCGTCGTCCTGGCCAATCAGGTCGTCTGGAATCTGGCGGGCAAGCTCTGGTCGGATCTGATGGTCCGGCACCGCTACACGCTGCGCGAGGGTCTGTTCTGGCGTCTCGAATTGCTCGAGGTCGATCGCCCGTCGAGGAAAGACCCTTAAAGTCCTAGCGGGCGAGCGCGCCGGGGGAGGTCTCCGCCGACGCGCTCCAGAGAGGTCTAGGCCGGCGTGCTTTCGCCCTCGCCGTTCTTTTCCCTGGCCTCGTACTCCTCGATCTGCCGCGCCATCCATTCGGGCGACTTCGTGAAGCGCGCCAGCAGGTTGTAGAAGACCGGCACCACGAACAGCGTCAGCAGGGTGGCGACGATCGCGCCCATGAAGATGACCGAACCGATGGTTTGGCGGCTGCCGGCGCCGGCCCCTGTCCACAGCATCAGCGGCAGCGCGCCCATGGCCGTGGCGATCGAGGTCATGACGATCGGACGCAGGCGCAGCGCGGCGGCCTCGATGACCGCCTCGCGGATCTTCAGGCCTTCGTCGCGCAGCTGGTTGGCGAACTCGACGATCAGGATGCCGTTCTTGGCCGCGATGCCCACCAGGATGATCAGGCCGATCTGGCTGTAGGTGTTGATGGTCGAGCCCATCACCAAGAGCCCGAACAGGCCGCCCAGCACCGCCAGGGGCACGGTCAGCATGATGACGGCCGGGTGGATCCAGCTCTCGAACTGCGCCGCCAGCACCAGGAAGACCAGCAGCAGCGCGAACCCGAAGGCGATGCCGACCGCGCCGGAGGCTTCCAGATAGTCCTTGGCCTGCCCGCCCCATTTGACGCTGACCCCGGGCGTCGGATGGGCGTCGGCCTGAGCCTGCAGGAAGCGCACGGCCTCCTCGACCGTAAAGCCGGGTGCGAGTTGGGCCGTCAGGGTGACTGAACGCAGGCGGTCCACGCGCGGACGGTCGGGCGTGTCGCCCCGGAGCTGCGTCGTAACCACGGTCGACAGCGGCACCAGGGTCCCGGCCTGGGTGCGAACCTGCAGCTGGTTGAGATTGTCGATGCTGCGGCGTTGCTCCAGCTCGGACTGCAGGATGACGTCGTATTCCTGGCCGTTCTTGATGTAGGTGGTGGCGCGGCGCGAGCCGAACATGGTCTCGAGCGCGCGGCCGATCGACTGGGTCGAGACGCCCAGGCTGGCGGCCTTGTCGCGATCGATCTGCACCGACAGGCGCGGCGATGTCGGCTCATAGTCGATCCGGGGACGCGAGAAGCCCGGATTCTCCTGCGCGGCGGCCAGGATCGGCTCAAGCCATTTGGCCAGCTGGACATAGTCGTTACCGACGGCGATCAGGTCGACATTGGTGCCCCCGCCGCCACCGCCGCCGCGCTGAAACGCCCCACGAACCGAGGCGACGGCGCGCGCGCCGGTGATCTTGCTGAGGGTCTTGTTCAGTTCGGCGGCGACCTCATCGGCCGTCTTGTCACGCTCGCCCCAGTCCTTGAGCACCAGCACCCCGTTGCCGGTGTTGAACTGACTCTGACCAAAGCGCGGCACGGCGATGATCGTCCGGTCGGCCACGCCCTCGGCGCGGTACTTGGCCAGCTCCTTCTCGACCTGGTCGGCGATCTTGGAGGTGTAGTCGAAGCCCGCGCCTTCCGGACCGCTGATCGAGACGTCGACGCGGCCACGGTCCTCGGCCGGCACCATTTCCTTGGGCAGGGCGATGAACAGACCCGTCGCCGCGCCCGCCAGAACCAGCACCATCAAGCCCGTGGCCCAGCCCGCCGCCCGCGCGCCCAGCAAGGTCTCCAGCGAGTTGCGATAGCTGTCGCGCAGCTTGTCCATCGCGAAGTCGACGCGGCGCGCCAACCAGCCTTCGCCATGGGCGGGCTTCAGCAGCTTGGACGCCAGCATCGGCGACAGGGTGAAGGCCAGCAGCGCCGAGAAGCCGACGGCGGCGGCGATCGCCACGGCCAGCTCAACGAACAGCCGGCCGGTATAGCCCGGCAGGAACATCAGCGGGGCGAACACCGAGATCAGAACGATGGTGGTGGCCACGACGGCGAAGAAGACCTGCCGCGTGCCGCGCAGGGCCGCGACGGGCGCGGGCTCGCCCTCGTCCACCCGGCGCTGGATATTCTCGACCACGACGATGGCGTCGTCGACCACCAGGCCGACCGCCAGCACCAGGGCCAACAGCGTCAGCAGGTTCAGCGAGAAGCCGAGGGGCGCCAGGACGATGAAGGTCGAGAGAATGCAGATCGGGGCGACGATCGACGGGATCAGGGCCGAACGCCAGCTGCCCAGGAAGAGCAGGTTCACCAGGGCGACCAGGGCCACCGAGATGCCCATGGTGATCCAGACCTCGTGGATCGCCTCGGCGGTGAAGATCGAGTTGTCGACCGCCTTGATCAGCTGGGTGCCGGGCGGCAGCGTCTCGTTGATCGACTTGATCTCCTGGTCCACGACCTTGGAGATGGCCACGTCGTTGGCCTGGGACTGGCGGGTCAGGAAGATGCCGACCTGGTTTTGGCCGTTGCCCCGGAAGATCTTGCGGCGCTCGTCGGCGCCCTCCTCAACCCGGGCGATCTCGCCCAGTCGCACCACGAACCCGTTGGCGTCGGCGGCGCGCACCGGCAGTTGGACGAAGTCCTCGGGCTTCGAATAGGCGCGGCTGACGCGGATCGTGAAGTCCTTGGCGGAGCTCTCCAGCGAACCGGCCGGGAGCTCGACGTTCTCGCTGTTCAGCGCGGTCTCGACGTCGTCCACCGTCACGCCGCGCGCGGCCATGGCGTCCGGATTGAGCCAGATCCGCATGGCGTAGAGCTGACCGTTCAGGCCGGCCTGGGCCACGCCCGGAACCGTCGACATCCGCTCGACCAGATAGCGGTCGGCGTAGTCGGCCAGCTCCAGCGGCGACAGGGTCGACGAGGTCAGGTTCAGGATGATGATCGGCGAGCTGTCGGCGTTGGCCTTGGCGATCTGCGGCGGATCGGCCTGATCGGGCAGGTTCGAGGCGACCCGGCTGACGGCGTCGCGGACATCGTTGGCCGCGTCGTCGAGGTCACGATCCAAGGTGAAGGTGATGTTGATCTGCGAGCGACCGTCGCGCGACGACGAGTTCACCCGGTCGATGCCCTGGATACCCGCCACCTGGCGCTCGATCACCTGGGTGATGCGCTCTTCGATGACTTCGGCGGATGCGCCGCGGTAGCTGGTCGAAACGGAGACGACCGGCGGGTCGACGTTCGGCAGTTCACGGATCGGCAGGCCCGTGAAGGCGGCCAGGCCGATGACGCAAAGAATGATCGCCGCGACGGCGGCGAAGACCGGACGACGGACGGAGAGGTCGGAAATCATCAGCGGGCCTTGCGCTCGCCGCCGTTACCCGGCTTGCCCTGGCCGCCGCCGACGGGCGCGCCGTCCTGGACGCGGTTCAGGCCGTCCGCGACGATCTTGTCGCCGACCTTGAGCCCCGACTGGATCTCGACATAGCCGCCTTGATCGAGGCCGGTCGCGACGTTGGTCCGGCGCGCGATCTGGCCCTTGGGTCCCTGGGTGATCAGGAAGACGGAAGCCTGGGTTCCTTCGAATTGGACAGCCGCTTCGGGCACGGCGACCGAAGTCCTCACGCCCTGGTCGATCGCGACCTTGACCAACATGCCCGGGCGCATCCGGCCTTCGGGATTGGGAAACTCGGCGCGGGCCTTGATGGCGCGGGTCGCCGGGTCGATGCGGGTGTCGATCTGGGCGATTCGTCCTTGGAAGGCCTCGCCCGGCAGCGCGTCCGGACGCGCCATGATCGGCAGACCAATGCGCAGGGTCGTCAGGTACCGGTCGGGAATCGAGAAATCGACGCGGATCACCGAGACGTCATCCAGGGTGGCGATCGCCGTCCCCGGGCTGATCAGCGTGCCGGGGGCGATGTCGGAGATGCCGACCTTGCCCGAGAACGGCGCGCGGATCACACGATCCAGCTTTTGCGCCTGGGCCGAGCCGACCACCGCCCGCGCCGTCTCCAGCGAGGCCAAATATTGCTCGGCGGTGGCGCGGGGGGCGATGCCCTTGTCCGCCAGGGTCTTCCAGCGCTGATAGTCACGCTCGGCCTGGGCCAGGCGGGCGCGCGCCTCGGAAATGCCGGCGTTCTCCTGGTCAGCCTTCAGCTCGACCAGAACCTGGCCACGCGACACGGTCTGGCCGTCCGAGAAGTGGACGGCGGTGATCAGCTCCGCGGTGTTCGACGTGATGGTGACCGACTGGCGACCCTTGGCGACACCGAGCACCTCGATGCGATCCGTGAACAGACGCTGTCCGACCACCAGCTGGGAAACGGGCGTGGCGCGTCCGCCACCGCCGCCGGCGCCCTGCTTCTCCTTGCCGCCGAAGGCGAGTTTCGCCCCGCCGACGACCAGCATCAGAACGACGGCGACCAGGGCCACGACGAGAAAGAAGTGCCTGCGGATCAACGAACGGCTCCGGGCGCCAAGAATGGCGAAGTTATAGGTGCGGCGAGATATGACCGCAGCCTAAAGCGGCGTCCAGTGACAGGCGGATGACTGACTGTTGCAAGCCTGAAACAAGCTAGAAGCGGCGCCACAAGCCAAGGACGACGCCACGGTCCCGAGCGGTCTCCCGGCCGGATACCGTATCGCGCCATCCGGCCTGCACGCTCCAGTCGCCGAACGCCCGCGCCACCGAGATCTCACCCTTGACCCAACGCGCGTCCAGGCCGTCGCGATCCGCCTGTCCGGCATAGACCTGAGCCAAGATCAGCCAGGCTTTGGCGGGCCTGAGGCCGAGGGTCGCATCCAGCCGGGTTTCGTCCGCCAGGCCATGACGCTTGAGGCGCGCGGCCTCCAGGTCGACGAAGGCCTCGCGTCCGCGCCACACGGCCGAGCGGCCGTAGAGGACGCGCGCCTCAAGATCGAGACTCCCCTTCCCCGGCGCCGCGTAGCCCGCGTTTCGGCCGACGCCCGCCTCGCCGGCGCCCAGATAAACGGCAAGCGATGACCGGGGACCGCGCTGCGCGGCCCAGCGAATCCCCGCCTCGACCGGTCCGCGACCGGAATAGGAGACCCAGCGGTCATGGCCGCGAGTCGCGCCGGCCTTAGCCTGCAAGGTCAGGCGCGATGTCAGGCCTCGCTCGACGAACACCGACAGGGTCTCGTCCCGCCGCCCGTCGATCGCGACCAGGTTCGCGTTCGGATCGTATCCCTGTTCCGCCGTGGTCCGCTCGTACTTGACGATCGCCTGCGTTCGGCCCGGCTCCATGGGCCATGCGCCGGCCGACGCGTTGGTCGCGCCCAGACAAGACAAAGCCGCCGCGGCCCAAAGGAACGCGGCGGCCCTGGACGTCTTGGACGACGCGTCTACTCCGCGTAGCCGGGCAGCTCGCGGTCCAGCTTTCTCAGGCAGCCGGGCCACGCCAGACCGCCGATCATCCCCATGCCCATGCCGGTCTGGCGACGCACCTCCTCCTGGGCGCCGTCGGGCGCCAGAAGGACGTTGTCGCGTCCGATCGACAGAGCCATCACCTGCTGCGCGCACGCCCGCTCCAGGAAGAACATCCCCAACCAGCACTCGGCCGCGCTGGCGCCCACGGACAGGGTGCCGTGGTTGCGCAGCATCATCAGCTTCTTGTCGCCCAGGTCGGCCACCAGCCGTTCCCGCTCGTCCAAGTTGAGCGCGATTCCTTCATAGTCGTGATAGGCGAGTTGGGGCAAGACGATCAATGCGTGTTGCGTCAACGGCAGCAGCCCTTCGCGGTGCGCGGAGACAGCAACGCCCTGATCTGAGTGCAAATGCATCACGTAGTGGGCGTCTTCGCGCGCGGCGTGGACGGCCGAGTGGATCGTGAAGCCCGCCGGATTGATGTAGTACGGCGTCTTGTCGATGACGTTTCCGTCGAGATCGACCTTCACCAGGCACGAGGCGGTCATCTCGCCGAAGAACATGCCATACGGGTTGATCAGGAAATGGTGCTCGGGTCCCGGGATGCGGGCCGAGATGTGGGTGAAGATCATGTCGTCCCAGCCGTGCAGGGCGACCAGGCGGTAGAGCGCCGCCAGATCCACGCGCGCCTGCCATTCGGCGTCGCTGACCTTGCCCTTCAGGGATGTAATCGGCAGAGAGCCGTCGGCCATGGGTGCCTCCCGTAGGTTATCGTTGTTGACTTGAGCGTCGCGCCGAGGCGCCGGGGCGTCAAGTCCAACCTCGCGAATGAGGTTTGGCGCTATTGTCTTGCCAGTCTCGCCGCGTCGTCGGACGTTCGCCGCGAACACGGGGAGTCGTCGGGGGATGCTGACCCTTTTGGGCGTGGCGGTGATCGTGCTGGGCTTTGCTCTGCGCTTCAATCCGCTGCTGGTCGTGATCGCCGCCGCCTTGGCCTCGGGCCTGGCCGCCGGCTTGACGCCGGTCGAGGTTCTGGCCGCCTTCGGCAAGGCCTTCAACACCAACCGCTATGTCAGCGTCGCCTGGCTGGTCCTGCCCGCCATCGGGGTGCTGGAGCGCGCTGGACTACGCGAGCAGGCGCGGCGGACGATCCAGAGCCTGCGCGCCGCGACCGCGGGCCGGATCCTGCTGGCCTATCTGGCCCTGCGCCAGATCGCGGCGGCGCTGGGTCTCACCCAGGTGGCCGGTCAGGCCCAGACCGTCCGCCCGCTGCTGGCGCCGATGGCCGAGGCCGCGGCCGAGCCGCTTTCGGACGATGACCGCCAGCGCGTGCGGGCCATGAGCGCGGCGACCGACAATGTCGGCCTGTTCTTCGGCGAGGACATCTTCCTGGCCATCGGCTCGATCCTGCTGATCGTCGGCTTCCTGGATCAGAGCGGGATCACGGTCGAACCGCTGGCGCTGTCGGTCTGGGCGATCCCGACCGCCATCGCCGCCTTCCTGATCCACGGGGCGCGCCTTCTGCTGTTCGACCGGACGCTGAAGCCCCAGGCGGAGGACGCGGCGTGATCGGCCTGCCGCTCGTCTATCTGCTGGCGGGGCTGATGTTCGCCGCCTTCGCGGGCCTCAGCCTCGCCGACCGCGAAAACAACAAGCGCCTGGGCAACGCCGCCTTCTGGGGTCTGTTCGCGCTGAGCTTCCTGGCCGGCGACCACCTGGGCGACCTCGGCAACGGCCTGCTGGCGCTGGCGCTCGCGCTGATCGCGGGGGCGGGCCAGCTGGGCGTCGGGGTCCCCCGCACCACCTCGCCCGAGGACCGCGAGACGCTGGCGGCGCGGTACGGCGCGCGCCTGTTCATTCCCGCCCTGGTCATTCCCGTGCTGGTCCTGGCCGGCTCCCTGGCCTTCAAGCGCCTGACCCTCAATGGCGCGCCGCTGGTCGATCCCAAGCAGGCGACGCTGATCTCGCTGGCCCTGGCCGCGCTGGTCGCGGCCGTCCTGGCGCAAGTGATGTTCCGTCAGCCGGCCGTCTCGGCCGTGCAGGAAGGTCGCAGGCTGATGGACCTGGTCGGCTGGGCCGCCCTGCTGCCGCAGATGCTGGCGGCGCTGGGCGCGGTCTTCGCCCTGGCGGGGGTGGGCAAGACGATCGGCGAGATCGCGGTGATGGTCACGCCCGCCGACAGCCGCTTCGCCGCCGTCGCCGCCTATTGCCTGGGCATGGCGGTTTTCACGATCATGATGGGCAACGCCTTCGCCGCCTTCCCGGTGATGACCGGCGGCATCGCCCTGCCCCTGGTGATCGGCCGCTTCGGCGGCGACCCGGCCGTGGTCTGCGCCATCGGCATGCTGTCGGGGTTCTGCGGAACCCTGCTGACGCCGCTGGCGGCCAACTTCAACCTTGTGCCGGCCGCGCTGTTGCAGTTGAAGGACCGCTACGCCGTGATCCGCGCCCAGGCGCCGACCGCGATCCTGATGCTGATCGTCAATGTGATCCTGATGAACGCCCTCGCCTTCCATGCCTGAGATCGGCCGCCGCCCATGAGCCTCGCCCGCTCCACGGCCACGCGCTTCGCCAAGATCGCGCTCGGGCATCTGACCCGCGAGTATCCGAACAAGCTGGATCACGTCATGGCCGGGCCGGAGGACGTCCGCTCCCCGCGCGAGCTGCATCCGATCTTCTTCGGCAGCTTCGACTGGCATTCGTGCGTGCACGGATACTGGCTGCTGGCGACCTTGCTGCGCCTGCGCCCCGAGATGCCCGAGGCCGAGACCATCATCGCCCTGTTCGACGACGCCTTCACCGAGGAGAAGGTCGCCGGCGAGGTCGCCTATCTGGCGCGCCCGGAGAGCCGGGGCTTCGAACGCCCCTACGGCTGGGCCTGGAGCCTGATGCTGCAGGCCGAGCTGCTTCGCCACGACCGCCCGTGGGCGGCCGCGCACGCGCCCTTGGCCCTGGCGTTCAAGGCTCGCTTCGAGGCGTTCCTGCCAGTCGCCGACTATCCGGTCCGCGCCGGGACCCACTACAACACCGCCTTCGCCCTGGTGCTGGCCTACGAGTACGCCGAGATGACGGGTGATCAGGCGTTCTATGAGCTCATGCGCAACCGCGCCCTGGTCTGGTATGGCGAGGACGCCGCCTGCCAGGCTTGGGAGCCGTCCGGCGACGACTTCCTGTCTCCCGCCCTCATCGAGGCCGAGGCCATGCGCCGGCTGCTGCCGCAAGAGCGCTTCGAGCTGTGGTTTCCGCGCTTCCTGCCCGATCTTGCGCGCAAGCAGCCGGCGACGCTGTTCACGCCCGCCCGGGTCGCCGACCGCACCGACGGCAAGATCGCCCACCTCGACGGCTTGAACCTCTCGCGCGCCTGGTGTTGGCGCACCCTGGCCGGCGCGATGTCTGAGGCCGACCCTGCAAAACCCCACGCGATCAACGCGGCGCTGAGTCATTTGGCCGCGGCGATCCCGCACATCTCGGGCGATTATATGGGCGAACATTGGCTGGCGACCTTCGCCCTGCTCGCCATGGAGAATGGCTAGTCAATCGCCGAAGTAATCGATGCTCGATGAGCATTTGACAGCGTTGACAGACCTGAAATTTCTCCAGGCACACGCCGCCCGATCGAGCCCCCTCGTCGACGTTTCTCGCGGCTATGCTGCGAACAATCGTCGCGGCCCCGCACTGACCTAGGTTGATCAGCCTCAAGTCACGCTAAGACTGAATCAGGGATTGATTCGTCACGCCAAAGAGGGCGTGGAAAACGGGATTTCATATGGCTCAGACGCGAACTGACGTCCGCGCGGATGTCCGCCGATATCTCATCGCCAGCGTCGCCGGCTTCTGCCTCGGCATGACGCTCGGCTTCCTGATGATGTTCGGACTGAGCTGAGCAAGAAAAGCCTAAGAACAGCGCCAACGGCGTCTAATCGCCGCGGTCGCCCTTCATCAGTCGCGCCTTGTCGCGCTGCCAATCGCGATTGGCCTCGGTCTCGCGCTTGTCATGCAGCTTCTTGCCCTTGGCGAGGCCGACTTCCAGCTTCGCCAGGCCCTTCTCGTTCCAATACAGCTTGATCGGAATGAGGGTGCGGCCCTCGCGCTGCACCGCGCCGATCAGCTTGTCGATCTGCTTGCGATGCAGCAGCAGCTTCCGGTGGCGGCGCGGCTCGTGGTTGAAGCGGTTGGCGTGGCCGTAGGGCGGAATGTCGGCGTTGATCAGCACGATCTCGCGCCCTTCGACCGAGGCGTAGGACTCAGCGATGTTCGCCCGTCCGGTCCGCAGGCTCTTCACCTCGGTGCCGGTCAGCATGATGCCCGCCTCGAACGTCTCCTCGATGAAGTAGTCGTAGCGCGCCCGCCGATTTTCCGCGATCGGCTTGACCATCGTCAGAAACCCGCCTCGCGCATGGCGTCCAGGATCGTCGGACGCACCGCCTCGGCGCAGGGCGTGATCGGCAGGCGGACGTCTTCCGTGCACAGACCCAGGTGCGAGAGCGCGAACTTGGTCGGGGCCGGCGAGGAATCCAGGAACAAGGCCTTGTGCAGGCGCACCAGGCGGTCCTGCCAGTAGAGCCCAGTCTCCCACTGACCCTGCAGGCAGGCGTTCATGAAGGCCGAGCAGGCCTCGGGCGCGACATTGGCGGTGACCGAGATCACGCCGTGGCCGCCATGGGCCATGTAGCCGAGCGCGGTCGGATCATCGCCCGACAGCATCACCCAGTCCTCGCCGCACATCAGGCGCTGCATGCTGATGCGGGTCAGATCGCCGGTGGCGTCCTTGATGCCGACGATGTTGGGCAGCTTGGACAGGCGCGCCAGGGTCTCGTTGCTGATGTCGACGCCCGAGCGGCCGGGCACGTTGTAGACGAAGATCGGCAGCTGGACGGCGTTGTTGATCGCCTCGTAGTGGCGATAGAGGCCTTCCTGGCTCGGACGATTGTAATAGGGCGTCACGACCAGCGCCGCGTCGGCGCCGATGGCCTTGGCGTGCTGGGCCAGCTCGATGGCCTCGTCGGTCGAGTTGCTGCCGGCGCCGGCGATCACCGGCACGCGGCCGGCGGCGGTCTTCACACACAGCTCGACGACGCGGCGGTGCTCTTCGTGCGACAGGGTCGAGGTCTCGCCGGTGGTGCCGACCGGCACCAGGCCGTGGACGCCGCCCGCGATCTGACGCTCCACCAGCGCCATGAAGGCTTTCTCGTCGACCTCCCCGTCCTTGAACGGCGTGACGAGGGCAGGAATGACGCCCTTGAACGGGGAATGGACCATGACTTGCAAATTGCCGTGAGAATGGCGCCGCGTCGGTTGCGGCAGGACGAAGGAGGCGGACAATATGTCCCTGCCCCGCCGTCCCGCAACCCGGGCGCGTCGAGGCTGGAGCGGTTTGATCGGACCAGGCCCTCGGGTCAAGTCCCGCCAACCCTCCTTTAAACATAATCCGGCCTGATCTTGTTTCGGACCCGGATTTGCGATTCGAAGAGACCCCTGTCGCCAGCGCGTATCCGGCTGCGGCGTGGTCGAGGCTCTCGTCCGGAGCCTGGTTGAGGAGTGCGTTTTGGCTTCAGTTCTGCGCCGTGTCATGCTCGGAGGGGCCTGCATTGTCGCCGTTTGCGGCGTCGCGGACGCTCAGACGGCCGCGCCCGATCTCGTCAGCTCGTCGATCAGCGCGGGCGCGAGCTCCGTCTCCGACACCGACGCCGCCAACCTGCGGACGGCTCTGTCCTCCGCCAAGCGCGGTGATGTCTCCGGAACGCGCGCGGCCATGGCCAGCCTGAGCGATCCCGTGGCCCGCAAGATCGCCCTCTGGGCCTTGGTCGACAGCAACGCCGAGGCGCTGGGCTTCTATGATCTCGACTCGGCCCGCCGCGAGCTGGTCGGCTGGCCGCGCGGCGCGCGGCGCGACGCCGCGACCGAGCGCGCCTTGGCGACCTCGGGCCTGGATCCCGCGCGTATCGTCGCCTGGTTCGGCGGCGCCCAGCCGGCGACGGCGGAAGGCGTCATGACCCTGGCCAGCGCCCTGCAGGCGACCGGCCGCCAGCAGGCCGCGACGGACCTGATCCGCCGCACCTTCCGCGACACGGTGTTCGAGGCCGACGCCCAGCGCGCGATGATCGCGCGCTTCGGCGCCCTGCTCACGCCCGACGACTATGTCCGCCGCGCCGACATCCTGCTGTACGGCCAGCAGGGCCCCGCCGCGCGCGAGATCGTTTCGATGCTGTCGGAGACGCAACAGGCCGCCGCCCGCACGCGCATGGCCTATCGTCAGAGCGCGGCCAACGCCAACGACCTCTACAATAACCTGACGCCGGACTTGCAGGACTCGCCGGGCGTGGTGTTCGAGCGCGCCGCCTATCTGCGCCGCAAGGGCATGGAGACCCTGGCCCTGCCGATGGTGGCGAACTTCCCCGCGCCACCGACGGAAGAGGCCTCGGCGACGATCTGGAAGGAGCGCAAGCAACTGGTCGTCGCGGCGCTGCAGTCCGGCGACAACGCCGGCGCGTACGCCGCCGCCAGCAACACGCGCGCCCTGACGCCCACCGAGATCGCCGAGTCGGAGTTCTTCGCCGGCTGGATCGCGCTCTCGAGGCTGAGGAACCCCGACGCCGCCGCGGCCCACTTCGCCCAGATCGCCGCCGTCGGCGCCTCGCCGATCACCAAGGGCAGAGCGCTCTATTGGCAAGGCCGCGCCGCCGAGGCGCAGGGCGACCCGATCGCGGCCCAGGCCTTCTATTTCGAGGGCGCGCGCTACATCACCACCTTCTATGGCCAGCTCTCCGCCGAGAAGGCTGGACTCCGGGAGCTTCGCCTTGAGCGCGATCCGGTGATCACCGCCGCCGATCGCGCCCGCTTCTACAGCCGCGAGCAGGTCCGCGCCGCGCGGATCCTCGCCGACATCGGCGCGCGCGACCAGTTCCGCAGCCTGATGCTCTATATCGACGACGTCCTGCCCGACGCCCAGGAGACCGCCCTGCTGGTCGACATGGCGCGCGGCTATGGCGATCAGGACCTGGCCATGCGCGCGGTCCGCGCCGCCGCCCAGAAGGGCATTATTCTCGCCGAGCGGGGCTATCCGCTGCTGGACCACCACTTCACACCGGTCCCCGGCGCGGCCGAGACGGCGTTCGTCTATTCGATCTCGCGCCAGGAGAGCAATTTCGATCCCGAGGCCCGCTCCGGCGTCGGCGCGCGCGGCATGATGCAGTTGATGCCGGCCACGGCCTCGCTGGTGGCGCGTAAGCTGGGCGAGGACCACTCGGTCGATCGCCTGTCCGACGCGTCCTACAACATGCGCCTAGGCTCGGTTTACCTGGGCCAAATGGTCAACAATTTCAGCGGCTCGTACATCATGGCCGCCGCCGCCTACAACGCCGGCCCGGGCCGGCCCGCACGCTGGGTGAACCAGTGCGGCGACCCGCGCGGCGCCATGACCGACCCGCTCGACTTCATCGAGTGCATCCCCTTCTCCGAGACCCGCAACTACGTGATGCGGACCCTGGAGACGACCATGGTCTATCGCGCCCGGCTGAACGGCGGCGTCACGCCCTTGACGCTCTCCAGCGAGCTCAAGCGCGGCGGCTACAGCTACAACGCGGCGGTGGCCTCGGCCGAGACCGTGGCGGCGCAGCCTTAACGCCGACCTAGGCTCGTCGCGCAGCCAGAACCAGACCTGCCGGCGTCTCCACCAGTTCGCCGTTGAGGCCGAACACCCCCGCCAGAACCTCGGGCGAAAGAGCTTCGCGCGGCGCGCCTTCGGCGACGATGCGGCCCTGCGAGACGACGACTACCCGATCGCAGGCCCGCCCCGCCAGACCCAGGTCGTGCAACGTGACGACCACCGCCGCCCCGCCCGCGGCTTCGGCGCGCAGCAGGTCCAGGGTCA
This sequence comes from Caulobacter segnis ATCC 21756, assembly GCF_000092285.1. NCBI lineage: Bacteria > Pseudomonadati > Pseudomonadota > Alphaproteobacteria > Caulobacterales > Caulobacteraceae > Caulobacter > Caulobacter segnis. Next base: position 2,938,828 of record NC_014100.1, read on the forward strand.
GCAACTGGGCGTCGGGATCCAGACCGGCCACCGGCTCATCGGCGACCAGCAGCGGCGCGCGGGTCGCCAGCAGACGCGCCAGCAGCACCCTCGCCCGCTCGCCGCCCGACATGTCGAGGACGCCGCGATCGACCAACTCGCCGGCGCCCACACGCGCCAGGCAAGCCCGCGCCAGCCTGTCGGCCTCGGGTTCCGAAAGATCGCTCGCGCCCAAGGCCGCGATCATGCGCGCCGGCAGGTTCCAAGCCGCGCGCCGCTCCTGCGGCAGGTAGCCGACCAGGCGCGCGCGCTCATCGGGCTTCAGCGCGGACACGGGTCGACTGGACAACAGCGCCTCGCCCGCCGCCAGCGGCAGAAGGCCCAGGCCCGCGCGCAGCAGGCTGGTCTTGCCGGCGCCGTTCGGACCGACGATCCCGACGACCTCGCCCGGAGCAATGGCCAGGCTCGCGGCCTCCAGCACCGTCTTGCGCCCGTGACGGGCGGTCACGGCGTCCAGCGTCCAGACCGCGCTCATGACCGCCAGCTCCGTGCGGCGCGCCAGGCCAGGAGGCCGAAGGCGGGCGCGCCGAACAGGGCGGTGACGACGCCCAGCTTCAGCTCCTGTTCGGTCGGGATCAGGCGCGCGGCGAGGTCAGCGACGACCAACAGCAGCGCTCCGGCCAGGGCCGAGGGCCACAGGATCCGTTTGGGGTCGTCGCGCACCAGCGCCCGCACCAGGTGCGGCGCGGCCAGGCCGACAAAGCCGATCACGCCCGCCGCCGCGACGGCCGCGCCGGTCAGCAGCGCCGCGCCAGCGACCGCATAGACCCGCAGTCGCGCCATCGGCAGAGCCGACATCCGCGCGGCCTCCTCGCCCAGGGTCAGCATCCGCAGGCCGTTTCCAGCGCGCAGGCAGAGCGCCGCGCCGATCGCCATCGGGACCAAAGCCCGCAGGGCGTCCATCGCGTCACGGTTCTGCACCGAGCCCATCAGCCAGGCCAGGATCTCGGCCATCGCCACCGGCGAGGGCGACAGGTTGAAGACCAGCGCCGTAAGTGCGCCGCCGAAGGCCGATAGCGCCACGCCGAACAGGATCAGCGCCTCGGGCTCACGGAACCGCGCCGCCAGGGCCACGACCAGGACGCCGGCGACCAGGGCGCCCAGCAGCGCCGAAAGTTCGATCGCGCCGGGAATGACGGCGAGGCCGGCCGAGATGGCGATCGCCGCCCCCAGGCCGGAGACCGCCGAGACCCCCAGCACGCCCGGATCAGCCAGCGGGTTGCGCAGCAGGCCCTGCATGGTCGCGCCGGCCAGGCCCAGGGCCGCGCCGACCAGGGCCGCGACCGCGGCCCGCGGCGCGCGGATCGTCCACAACACCTCGCCGGGCGGCGATCCCGGCTGGATCAGAGCCTGGACGTACTGGCTCCAGGTCATCGGCGTCTCGCCCAAAGCCACGGCCAAGACCGTCGCCAGCGCCAGGACGAACAACATCAGGAGACATAGTCGAAGAACGCTCATCGCGACGCTTCCGCCAGCATCCGCGCGCCGTCGGCGGCGAACCAGCCCGGGCAACCGACCACCGAGGCCGGCAGCGAAGCGGCGGTGCGGGTCGCGACCGCGCGCTGGAGCGCGGCGTGGCGACCGGGGCCCCAACGATCGGCCCCGGCTCGGGCCATGTCGAAGAGTCCCAGCACCACCGCCGCCGGCGGTCGCATCACCAATCCCTCCAGCGACACCGGCGCGAAGTAAGGCGTCGAGGTCGCGTTGGCGTATCCGGCCGCTTTGAGCAGGGCGTCGATCAGGGTCCCCGAGCCCGCCGTGAAGCCGCCTGGCGTCAGATAGAGCGCCGACCGGCCCCTCCCCGCCCCCGCCGCGCCGGCCAACTGGGCGTCCATGCGCGCGACGATCGCCTCGCCCTGCGCGCGGCGATCCAGCGCGGTCGCGACCTTGCGCACATTGGCGCGGACGCCGTCGAAGTCGGCCGCGTCGTCCAGGACGACGGTGGTCACGCCCTTGCGCTCGAGCGCCTGAACAAGCCGGGCGTCACCGCCCCATAGCCGCACCACGACCTGAGGCCGCGCCGCGACCAGACTCTCGAACGTGGCGCGCCGCAAAGGCAGACCGACGGCCGCGTTTCGCATGTAGCTGTCGCGGGAGACGGCGCGGTAGGACAGGCCGACGATGCTGTCGCGCGGGGCCAGGGCCAGCACATACTGGTCGGCGCAGGAATCCAGGGACATGACACGCGGAGCCGCCAGCGCGGCGCCGGGGGCGAGCGCCAGCGCCGCCACAAGGGCGCACAAGGCCTTGGCGGCGCGCATCAAATCAGTCCGAGACCAGGCCGTGCAGCAGACCGTCCAGCATCACCTTCATCAGCCCCTCGGAGCGAGGACCAGCCGCGCGAGGGCTTGGTGATCAGCAGCGACACCAGGCCATGACAGCCGGCCCACAGCACCTCGGCCGCCTCGACCGCCGAACCCGAGCGTAGACGGCCTTGGGCGGCGATCTGGTGCACCGGCTCGCTGAACTTCTCGAAGCAGCGATCGCCCAGCGACAGCAGGTCGGAGATCTTGTCCTGCGAGATGTGTTCGCCGGTGCTGCAGAAGACCAGCTGGTAGGTGTTGGGGTTATCGAGGGCGAACGTCATGTACGCCTCCAGCATCAGCCGCACCCGCGCGACCGGATCGACCGGCTGGGCCGCGATCTGGGTGTTCAGGGCCAGCAGACGCTCGATGGCGTCGTTGCTGATCTCCATCAGGATCTGGTCCTTGTCGCGGAAGTGCATGTAGAGCGCCGTCGACGACACCCCCACCGCGTCGGCGATCTTGCGGATCGTGGCGCCGGAATAACCTTCGGCGATGAAAATCTTCTCGGCGGCCTCAAGGATCTCGCCCCGCCGCAGGTGCCCGTCGCCCTTCGGCTTTCGAGCGGACTTTTGAGGCTTCTTCAAAACGACCGTCACGGAACTGGCTTCCCCTGCGTTTCCCCACCGAACACTAAACGGGAATCACCCAGCCGCCGCAAGAACGTGCGTAGGCGGCGCATTTTCCGTTCCGAGGTTTCGCGCGCGCGAGAAAACATCTTAAAACGAGTGTTTTTCCATTTGACACTTTTTGGTTGAGATATCGTTATCCACGCCGTTGGGGCGATCTTGCGTCTTGGGGCGACGATGGCGCGTGAAGAAGGACGGTTAGACCCGGCGCTTGCGCCGGCGGGCGGACCTGCGCCTGGATTTCAGGCTTTCTCTGCTGAAGCGGCGCTCGGCCAGGCCTATGTCGCCGCAGAGCCGCTGGCGGCGCCCGACCGGGACGGGGCCCACCATTCGCTGTCACGCAGGCAGGCGGCGGCCATCTGTATCGTCGGGCTCGTGGTCGCGATCGGCATGGCGCTGGCGCCGGCGAGCGGGCTGGTGGGCGTGCACCACCTGTTCTTCGCCGTGTTCCTGCTGGGCGGCATGACGCGGCTGGCGGCCGCCTGCACGCCGCTGGCGACGCGGCCGCCGCCGCCTTTGGCCGACGCGGACCTACCCGCCTATACGATCATCGCGCCGCTCTATCGCGAGGCCGAGGTCGTCGGCGAACTGCTGGAGAACCTGGCCGCGATCGACTACCCGCGCGACCGGCTGCAGGCGCTGATCGTACTCGAGGCCGACGACACCCAGACCCTGGCGGCCGTGCGCGCCCTGGACCTGCCGGCCTTCGCGCAGGTGCTGGTCGTTCCCCCTGGAACGCCGAAGACCAAGCCCCGCGCCTGCAACCACGCCCTCGAGCGGGCCCGTGGCGATCTGGTGGTGATCTACGACGCCGAGGACATGCCCGATCCGGGACAGCTGCGCGAGGCGGCGGCGCGGTTCGCCGTCTCACCGTCGAGGCTGGCCTGCCTGCAGGCGCCGCTGCGGATCGAAGATCCAGGCTTTTCGCTCTTTCTTCCCTCACAGTTCCGTTTGGAATACGCCGCCCACTTCGAGGTGCTGCTGCCGGCGCTGGCGCGATGGGGCCTGGCTTTTCCTCTGGGCGGGACCAGTAATCACTTCAAGGTCGCCCCGTTGCGCGAGATCGGCGCCTGGGACGCCTACAATGTCACCGAGGATGCGGACGTCGGGTTCCGCCTGGCCGCCGCCGGCTACACGCTGGGCGTCATTTCCAAGCCGACCTGGGAGACCGCCCCGACGCGGTGGAGCCAATGGCTCCCGCAGCGGGCGCGATGGATCAAGGGACACATGCAGACCCTGGCGGTCCATTCGCGCGGTCGCATCGTCCGGCAGGCTCGCAACGCCACGGCGCTGGTCGTGACCCTGGCTCAATCGGTAGCCTCCTCGCACCTTCATGGCCCCGTGATGGCGGTGGCGATCGTGGCGGCGGCGGTCGACTATTGGCCCGACGGGCGGTTTGAGATCCCGGCCGCCGACCTCGTGCTCTACGCCCTGGGCTGGAGCTCGGCCGCCCTCGCCGGCGCGCGCGGCGTCCTGCGCGCGAACGGCGCGCCCAAGGCCCTGCACCTCTTCGGCATGCCGATCTATTGGCTGTTGCAGGGCGTGGCGGCGGCCAAGGCGCTGCATCAGTTCGTGACCGATCCGCACCGCTGGGACAAGACGCTGCACGTCCCGCGCTCTGGACGGGTCCGGCTGTAAGAAGGTATGGGCGGGCGATGGCTCCGAAGATCGCTCCCGCCCCCATCGTCATGCGCACCACCGGCTGGGCGGACTACGCCCTGCTGGACAGCGGCCACGGCAAGAAGCTGGAGCGCTACGGCCGCTACACGGTCGTGCGTCCCGAGCCCCAGTGCTTCTGGGCGCCGCGCCTGGACCAGAAGGTCTGGGACAACGCCGACGCCGTGTTCGATCCGACCGACGAGGACGAGGCGGGCCGCTGGCGCTTCAAGGGCAAGCCGATCGAAAAGTTTCCGCTGGCCTGGGGCGGCGCCAAGTTCCACGGCCAGTTCACGCCCTTCCGCCACCTGGCCTTCTTCCCCGAGCAGGCGGCCAACTGGGCCTGGCAGGACGAGCGCGTGCGCGCTTTCGCCAAGACCTCAGGCCGCCAACCCAAGATCCTGAACCTGTTCGGCTATACCGGCGTGGCCTCGCTGGTTTGCGCCGCCGCCGGCGCGGCCGTCACCCATGTCGACGCCTCCAAGAAGTCGGTCGGCTTCGCGCGCGAGAACGCCGCCTTCGCCAGCCTCGCCGACAAGCCCATCCGCTGGATCGTCGAGGACGCCCGCAAGTTCGTGGCCCGCGAGGTCCGGCGCGGCAATGTCTATGACGGGATCATCCTGGACCCGCCCAAGTTCGGCCGCGGCGCCGATGGCGAGGTCTGGCGCCTGTTCGAGGATCTGGCCGGCCTGACCCGCGATGTCGCCGCCCTGCTCAGCGAAGACGCTTCGTTCCTGCTGATGAACGCCTACGCCGCCCGCGTCTCGGGCGCGGCGATGTCGGGCCTTCTGGCCCAGGAGCTGGAAGGCCGGGGCGGCGTCATCGACTGGGGCGAGCTTTCGCTCGTCGAGGACAAGGGCGACCGGCAGATCGGCCTGTCGTTCTTCGCCCGCTGGTCGTCTGAAGGCTGAGGGACATGAGCACCAAGACCGTCACCTCCCTGACCAACGCCACCGTCAAGGCCGTCCGCGCCCTGCACATGCGCAAGGAGCGCGAGGAGAGCGGCCTGTTCCTGGCCGAGGGCCTGAAGATCGTCATCGAGGCGATCGACTGCGGCCACGCGCCGAAAATCGTCATGTACGGCCCCGACGCCGCCGACCATCCGATGCTGAAAAAGGCGGTCGCGGCCTGCCTCAAGGCCGGCGGCGAAGTCATTGAGGTCAATCGCGAAATCCTCGAGAAGGTCTCGCGCCGCGACAATCCTCAGGCGGTCGTGGCCGTGTTCCGTCAAGTGTTCACGCCGCTGACGGCCATCGTCCCCGAAAGCGCGCCCTGCTGGGTGGCCATGCAGGCGGTCCGCGACCCCGGCAACCTCGGCACCGTGATCCGCACCGCCGACGCGGCCGGCTGCGGCGGGGTGATCCTGGTCGGCGACTGCGTCGATCCCTATTCGGTCGAGGGCGTCCGCGCGACCATGGGCTCGATCTTCGCCGTGAAGATCGCCAAGGCCACCATCCCCGAGTTCCTCGCCTGGCGCGAAACCTGGCCCGGCAGCGTGGTCGGCACGCTGCTGACCGCCACCGTCGACCACAAGTCCGCCGACTACGTGAAGCCGTCGCTGATCCTGATGGGCAACGAGCAGCAAGGCCTGCCCCCCGAGCTGGCGGCGGCATGCGACGTGAATGTGAAGATCCCGATGCGCGGCCGGGCGGACAGCCTGAACCTGTCCGTGGCCACGGGGATCATGATTTATACGGTGACGGGGTAAGGCATTGGCCGAAATCCTCCCCCTAGCGGGGAGGTGTCGGCTCGAAGAGGCGACGGAGGGGGAAGAGGCAGGCTCTCAGGCACTTCCCCCTCCGGCGCTTCGCGCCACCTCCCCCGCTAGGGGGAGGATTTCTCATACCGCCCCTCAAGTCCCTCGCGGCTTCGCCCGGGTCACCGGCGCCGCGCTGGCGGGATCATCCGGCCAGACGTGCCGCGGATACCGCCCCTTCATCTCGACCTTCACCTCGCGCCAGGAGCCTTTCCAGAAACCCGGCAGGTCCTTGGTGATCTGGATCGGACGGTGGGCTGGCGACAGCAGCGAGAGCGTCAGCGGCACCTTGCCGCCGGCCACGCTGGGGTGTTCGGAGAGGCCATAGAGCTCGCCCACCCGCACCTCGACGCGAGGCCCGCCCTCCGCGGCATAGTCGATGGCGAAGGTGTTGCCGGTCGGCGCCTCGAAGCGTGCCGGCAGCAGCGCGTCCATCTTCCGCTGCAGGTCCCAAGGCACTAGCGTCTTCAGGGCGTCGTGCAGCGTTCCCTCGTCCAGGCTGGAGAGCGATGAGCGACCGGCCAGCAGCGGCTCAAGCCAATCGTCGAGGCGCTCGACCAAGGCGCTCTCCGACAGATCGGGCCATTCGTCGCCATCCACCGAACGCAGGAAGGCCACGCGGTCCAGCAGCGCCCTGCCGCGCTCGCCCAGGCGCAGAGCCGACAGTCCCTCGGCGCGAACCTGATCCATCAGGGCGCCGGCGATCATCGCGGGGTCGGGGTTCTCGATCAGTCGCTCTTCCAGGACGAGCTTGCCCAGCCGCAGCAGGCGCTTGGCGCGCACCTTGCCGCCGGTGGTCTCCAAACGGTCCTCGGCGACCAAGCGGTCGGCGAAGGTCTCGCGCAGCTCGGCCTCGTCGACGGCGGCGGCCAGCAGGACGCGGTCGCGGCTGTCGCCGCCCCCCAGTTCGCCCACCGCTAGCCAGGATTCTCGCGCCAGCGGATCAGTCGGTTCCAGATAGACGCCGCGACCGCCGGCCAGCTGGAATTCGCCGGGCTTGCCGCGCGCCTTGGCGACGCGCTCGGGATAGGCCTCGGCCAGCATCAGGCCGACCTCAAGCTCTTTAGCGCCGGAGGGCTTCCCGGCCGCGCGGCTCCAGCGCTCGACCAGGGCCATGGCGTCGCGGGCCCTCGGCGAGCGGTCGCGGTGCAGGTTTTCGAGCCGCCGACGCAGGTCGACATCCTTGCCGCCCAGCCCTTGCTCGGTCAGCACCGCGGCGACCTCGGCCGCCTCGCGCGCCTGGCCGGAGGCGGCGCCCCGCACGACCATGTGCGCCAGGCGCGGCGGCAGAGGCATCTCGGCCAGCGCCTTGCCGTGGGACGTGAGGTCGCCTTGGGCGTCCAGCGCTTGGATGCGCGTCAGCAGACCGCGCGCCTCGGCGAAGGCGGCCGCCGGCGGCGGGTCCAGGAAGGTCAGGCCGTCCGCGTCTCGCGCGCCCCAACGGGCAAGATCGAGCGCGAGACGCGACAGGTCCGCCTCCAGGATTTCGGGACGGGCGAAGGCGGGAAGCGCGCGGGTCTCGGGCTCGTCCCACAGACGGTAGCAGACGCCGGGCTCGGTCCGGCCGGCGCGACCTCGGCGCTGGTCGGCGGCGGCGCGGCTGACCCGCACGGTCTCCAGCCGCGTGATGCCCGAGGCCGGGTCGTAGCGCGGAACGCGGGCCAGCCCCGCGTCGATCACCACCCGTACGCCCTCGATGGTCAAGCTGGTCTCGGCGATCGAGGTCGCCAGCACGACCTTGCGGCGCCCGGCGGGCGACGGCGAGATCGCGCGGTCCTGCGCGGCCGGCTCGAGCGCGCCATACAGCGGCGCGATGTCGACGTCCGGACGGCGAAGTCGCTCGTTCAGCCAGCTTTCCGTCCGGCGGATCTCGCCCTGTCCCGGCAGGAAGACGAGGACCGAGCCGCTCTCTTCGGCCAGGGCTCGTTCGACGGCGCGGCCGACACGTTCTTCCAATCGCTGGCGCTCGTCGCGGCCGAGATAGCGGGTGTCGACCGGGAACATCCGCCCCTGGCTCTCGACGACCGGCGCATCGCCCAGCAGGGCCGAGATGCGGGCGCCGTCCAGCGTGGCCGACATGACCAGCAGACGCAGGTCGTCGCGCAGCACGCTCTGGACGTCGCGGGCGAAGGCTAGGCCCAGATCCGCGTCAAGGCTGCGCTCGTGGAACTCGTCGAAAAGGACCGCCGCGACGCCGTCGAGCCCGGGGTCGTCGAGAATCATCCGCGTGAAGACGCCCTCGGTGACCACCTCGATCCGCGTCCTGGCCGACACCTTGGACTGCAGCCGCACGCGGAAGCCCACGGTCTCGCCAACGGATTCGCCGAGATTGGCGGCCATGCGCGACGCGGCGGCGCGCGCGGCCAGGCGTCGGGGCTCCAGCACGATCAGCTTGCGGCCCTCGACCCACGGCTCTTCCAAGAGCGCCAAGGGAACGGCCGTGGTCTTGCCCGCGCCCGGCGGGGCGACGAGAACGGCGCTCTCCCGCGCGTTCAGGGCGCCTTTCAGCGCCGGAAGGGCCTCGAAAATGGGCAACATCGCGCCCGCTTTACTGGCCGCGCCGCTTCACGCCAAGCATCTCTGGACTAGTCACGTGCGCGGAGAACATTTACGCGCTTCCACCGCCTGGCCTTGACCCCATGCTCATAAACGGGTCACGGTCCGCAAAATTTTCCAAAGGCGACCCCAGGGGGAGTCTTGCCTATCCAGGAGGAACTATGTGGCGCGTAAAATCGCTTGATGCGATCCTAGCGACGGCCGAGAAGAAATCCCTACATCGCTCGCTAGGTCCCGTGCAGCTGACGCTGCTGGGGGTGGGCGCGATCATCGGCACCGGCATCTTCGTTCTGACCGCCGCCGCGGCGCAGAAGGCCGGCCCCGGCATGATGTGGAGCTTCGTGATCGCGGGCGCCGTCTGCGCCTTCGCCGCGCTCTGCTATTCTGAACTGGCCTCGATGGTTCCCGTTTCGGGCTCGGCCTACACCTATTCCTACGCCGTCATGGGCGAACTTCTGGCCTGGATGGTCGGCTGGGCGCTGATCCTGGAATACGCCGTCGCGGCCAGCGCCGTCTCCGCCGGCTGGTCAGGCTATTTCCTCGGCTTGATTGAAAACGCGCTCGGCTTCCAGTGGCCCGAGCTCCTAAGGCAAGGCCCCGCGTGGTCGATGAACGGCTGGATGCCGGTCGCCGACTTCAGCCACGGCATCGTCAATGTGCCCGCCATCGTCGTGGCGCTGGCCGTGACGTCCCTGCTGGTCGTCGGCACCACCGAAAGCGCCACCGTGAACGCCGCCCTGGTGGCGATCAAGGTGACCGCCCTGACGGTGTTCATCGCCCTCGCCCTGCCCGTCCTGAAGACCGGCAACTTCTCGCCCTTCGCCCCGAACGGCTGGTTTGGGCCGGCCGGCACCACCGGCATGGGCATCGTCGGCGCGGCCGCGTCGATCTTCTTCGCCTATGTCGGCTTCGACGCGGTGTCGACCGCCGCCGAAGAAACCAAGAACCCGCAGCGCAACGTTCCGATCGACCTGATCGGCTCGCTGGGCATCTGCACGTTTTTCTATCTGCTGGTCGCGGCCGGCGCGATCGGCGCCATGGGCGCTCAGCCCGTGCTCGGCGCCGACGGCTCGGCCGTGCAGCCCGGCTCGGCCGCCTTTGTCGCCGCCTGCGCCCTGCCCGCCAACGCGGACGTGCTGGTCTGCTCGAACGAGGCCCTGGCCCACGTGCTGCGCCAGATCAACTTCCCCGTCATTGGCAACCTGCTGGGCCTGGCGGCCAACCTCGCCCTGCCCTCGGTCATCCTGATGATGATCTACGGCCAGACCCGCATCTTCTTCGTGATGGCGCGCGATGGCCTGCTGCCGGAAAAGCTGGCCAGCATCCACCCGAAGTTCAAGACGCCGCACATCGTGACGATGGTCACCGGCGTGTTCGTCGCGATCGCCGCGGCGTTCTTCCCGGTCGGTCAGCTGGCCGACATCTCGAACTCGGGCACGCTGTTCGCCTTCTTCATGGTGTCGATCGCCGTGATGGTGCTGCGCGTGAAGGATCCGAACCGTCCGCGTCCGTTCAAGACGCCGCTGATCTGGGTTGTCGCCCCTGTGGCCATGGTCGGTTGCGCGGTGCTGTACTTCAACCTGCCGGTCGAGGCGATGGCCGTGCTGCCCATCTGGGGCGCGATCGGCCTGGTGATCTACTTCGCCTACGGCTACCGCAAGAGCCACGTCGGCCGCGGCGTGACCGAGGTGCCGGAACTGTCGCCCGACGCGCCGGCCGGCCCCGTGCCGCCGATGCCGGGCGCCCCGGCGCCGGGCTCGAAGGAAGAGCGCGACTAACAGGCTTGGCTTGATCTTGGGCCGAGAGGCTTTAGGTCAGAAGGGCGGGCGCTTCGGCTCCCGCCCTTTTTCGTTGGAGGTCGCCCGATGACCATGCCCATCGCCGCCGTGATCGCGCCCGTCACGCCGCTGCAGCAGAACTGCACGATCGTCTGGTGCACCAAGACCATGAAGGCCGCGATCATCGATCCGGGCGGCGAGGTAGATCGTCTGCTGAAGGCGCTGGCCGACAAGGGGCTGACGCTAGAGAAGATCTGGATCACCCATGGCCACATGGACCACGCCGGCGGCGCGGCCGAGCTAAAGGTCCGCACCGGCGTCCCGATCGAAGGCCCGCACGAAGCCGACCAGTTCTGGATCGACCGCATCCAGCAGAGCGGCGAGATGTACGGCATGCCCGAGGCCCGGATCTTCGTGACGGATCGCTGGCTGCATGACGGGGACAAGGTCACGCTGGGCGAGACCGAGTTCGAGGTCTTGCACTGCCCCGGTCACACGCCCGGCCACGTGGTGTTCTTCCATCGGGAAACCAAGTTCGCCCAGGTCGGCGACGTGCTGTTCCAAGGCTCTATCGGCCGCACCGACTTCCCGATGGGCAACCACCAGGACCTGATCGACGCCATCACGCAAAAGCTGTGGCCGCTGGGCGACGACGTACGCTTCGTCCCGGGTCACGGGCCGATGTCCAGTTTCGGGGCCGAGCGGCGCGGCAATCCGTTCGTCGGCGATCGAGCGGTGGCGGCCATGAAGGCCGAGGGCGCCGCCTATCACGCGCCCGCGAACCATTCTCCAGGCTAGCCGTCTGGGTCCGATCCGCTAAGGGGGGTGTAAGCCGACCGGACCCAGACGCCGACGGTTGCAGGGTGGGGGAACAGCCGCCGGTGCGACACCTGATCGCATGGCAGGGTTGCGCACCTGTTGCAGAGATGAAATCAGAGCGTGACGGGGCCGTGACAGGAAAGCGCATATGGAAAATGCCCAAACCACCGTCCAAGGCGATCCTGACGCCCCTCGCGGCGCGGCGCCGCGTATCCTGATCGTCGATGACGACCCCGGCATCCGAGACGTGGTGTCGGACTTCCTCAGCCGCCACGGCTATGCGGTGGAAACGGCGCAAGACGCCCGCACCATGGAGCAGGTCCTGGCCCGCGGCCCGATCGATCTGATCGTGCTGGACGTCATGCTGCCCGGCGAAGACGGCCTGGCGATCTGCCGCCGCCTGTCCTCCGCCGCGGACGGTCCCGCCATCATCATGCTCTCGGCCATGGGCGAGGAAACCGACCGGATCGTCGGCCTCGAACTCGGCGCCGACGACTATCTGCCCAAGCCGTGCAACCCGCGCGAGCTGCTGGCCCGCGTCCGGGCCGTGCTGCGCCGACGTCAGGAGCCCCGCGTGGCCGACGACGCCATGGGCGCGGCCTGCGAGTTCGCCGGTTGGCGCCTGGATCTCGTCCGCCGCGAGCTGCGCTCGCCGCAGTCGGTGGTCGTGAACCTGTCCAGCGGGGAATTCTCGCTGCTTCGCGCCTTCGTCGAGCGGCCGCAGCGCGTCCTGACTCGTGACCAGCTGCTGGACCTCGCCCGGGGCCGCGACAGCGACGCCTACGACCGCGCCATCGACGTCCAGATCAGCCGGCTGCGGCGCAAGCTGGATGACGGCGGCGGCGGCGAGCTGATCCGCACGATCCGCAGCGAGGGCTACATGTTCACCGCCAAGGTCGTGCGCACCCCATGACGATGTTTCGGCGCGGCGCGCCGCTGTTCGTGCAGGCCCTGGGTCTGGTGATCGTCACGCTGGTGGCGGCCCAATTGATCGCGATCGCGGTCATCTTCAACCTGCCGCCGCCGCCGCCCGAGTTCTATCGCTCCGCCGAGATCGTTCGCGCGCTCAAGAGCGGCCAGTCCGTCCAGCCCCGCGACGGGCGACTGCTGGTGGTGAAGGAGCGCAGCGCGCTACGGTCCAACGGACCCGACAGCATCCGCCGCGCCGACTTCAAGGCCGGCATCGCGCGCGCGATTGGCGTTCCGGCTAATCGCGTCGAGCTGCAGATCGACAACGGTCCGCGCTTCTTCGTCCGCCGCACGCCGGTGAACCCGCCCAAGACGGCGGATGACGGCCGCCCTCCTCCGCCGAACGGCCGCCCTCCTCGAGAGCCGTTCGCGCGGGAGCCAGGCTCCGGCGGTCCCCCGGGATCTCGTGGCCAAGGCCGAGACGAACCGCTGATCTTCGGCGATTTCAAACTGGGCGTGCGTCAGAGCGACGGTCACTGGCTGGTGGTCGAACCCAAGCCCACGTTCCGCCTCGACAGCTGGCAGCAGCGGATCCTGCTGATCCTGTTGCTGTCGGTGATCGCCGTGACGCCGCTGGCCTGGCTGTTCGCCCGTCGCCTGTCGCAACCGATCACCGCCTTCGCCGACGCCGCCGAGCGCCTGGGCAAGGACCCGCGCACGCCGCCCCTCAACCTGTCCGGTTCTACCGAGGTCGTCGCCGCGGCCTCGGCCTTCAACATGATGCAGGAGCGGCTGCGGCGTTACGTCGAGGACCGCACGGCCATGGTCGGCGCCATCGCCCACGACCTGCGCACGCCCCTCACGCGCCTCAAGTTCCGCATCGAGGCCGCGCCCGACGACATCCGTCCGAAGCTGGCCGCCGACATCGACCAGATGGAGGCGATGATCGCCGCGACTCTCGGCTTCGTCCGCGACACCAACCGCCCGGCCGAGCGAACCAAGCTGGAACTCGCCTCGCTGCTGGAGAGCGTGATGGACGAGGCGGCGGAGACCGGCGGCGACGCCACGGTCGAGCGCGCCGAGAAGACGGTGATCGAGGGCGATCCGGTCGCGCTGAAGCGCCTGGTGCAGAACCTGATCGACAACGCCTTGAAATATGGCGGAGCCGCCCGCGGGCGGGTCTACGCCGAGGACGGCATGGCGATCATCGAAATCGATGACGACGGCCCAGGCGTGCCGCCGGCCGAATTGGAGCGGGTGTTCGAACCCTTCTATCGCGGCGAGCCCTCGCGAAACCGCGAAACCGGCGGCATGGGCTTGGGCCTGGCCGTCGTCCGGTCGCTGGCCCGCGCTCACGGCGGCGACGTCAACCTGGCCAATCGTCCGGACGGCGGCCTGCGGGCCAGCGTGCGCCTGCCCGCCTGAAGCTTGCGAACGGCGCCTGATTGTTGCGCGCCCGCAAACTCGCCGCCCCTGCCTGACATTGCCCGGCAATCGGAAAGGTCTTCAAAGCTTGGCGATGGAGACCGCCTCGATGACGCTTCGCGCCCTCACCCTGACCGCGATACTGGCCGCCACCCTGTCCGCCTGCGCCAGCGGCCCTCCCGAAGGCGGCCCCGGCGGCGGGCCAGACGGCCCTGACTTCGGACCACCCCGCCGTGGTGGCCCGGGCGGACCGGGCGGCGGGCCGCAGCTGTTCATCAGTCCGGCCGGCGAGCCTTTCCGCGCGCCGCCCGGCCAGCCCTATCCCGTCGCGACATGGTTCGCCGGCGCCGACGCCAACCATGACGGCGCGGTGAGCCGCGAAGAGTTCGTCGCGGACTCCCTGCGCTTCTTCGCGGTCGTCGACGCCGACCATGACGGCGTCATCGATGGCTTCGAGGTCTCGGCGTACGAGACCCGCATCGCGCCGGAGATCGTCGGCGGCGCCGCGCCGACGATGCGGCGTGGCCCGATGGGCCAGGGTCCGGGCGGCGGCGGCGGCGGCCCGCCTGGCGGTGGTCGTGGTCCCGGCGGCGACGGACCGAGCGGCGGGCGACGGAGCGGCGGCGCCAACATGCTGCAGGGGGCTTCCTTGTACGCGCTGATCGCCGAGCCCGAGCCCGTCATGGGCGCCGACGCCGACTTCAATCGGCGGATCACCCGGGACGAGGCGACCAAGGCCGCCAAGACGCGTTTCGCCTTGCTCGACCGAGACAAGGACGGCGTCTTGAAACTCGAGGAGCTTCCCAAGACCCCGGCCCAGCAGATGGCCGAAGGCGGCAAGGATCGCGGCAAGCGCGGCGGTCGACCACCTCGCCGGTAGACTAGCCTCCGACGAGGCTGGCGATGATGTTGATGCCCAGAGCCAGGACCGCCGTGTTGTAGAAATAGGCGGCGGCGGCGTGGGCGGTCACCAGACGGCGGAGCTTCGAGGTCAGGATGTTGTTATCCGACACCTGGAAAGTCGCGCCGACGCTGAAGGCCAGATAGGCGAAGTCGAGGTAGCTGGTGGGCTGCTCGCCCGGAAACTGGATGCCTCCCTTGCCCTTCCCCGCGCCGAAATGGCGGTGAGCGTAGTGCAGGACGAACACGGTCTGCAGCACCAGCCAGGACAGGATCAGTGTGGCGCCGGCGCTGGCCACGATCAGGACCTTGGCGCCGCTCTGCGCGGCCTTCGCCACGATCATCGCATCGATCACCGCCCCCAGGCTGGCGACGATGGCGGCCAGGACGATCAGCATCAGCACCGGCACGCCTTCGTCATAGCGGCTGGCGCGCGAGCGAAGTTCGGCCTCGTCGGACCGGATAAAAAGGCTCCACATCGTCAAGAGATAGACCATCGCGCCGCCATCCCAGGCCAGCAACAGCCGAGCTCCGCGCGGCGCGCCGAAATAGTTCGCCGTGATCCAGACGATGATCCCGGTCGCGAAGGCGGCCATCAGCCGCCAATGGGACATGGCTCGGGAAGGCGTCTGCTTGGTGTTGCGCGGCATTCTCAGGCGTCTCCTTGAGCGCGGACATTTCCGGATCCGGCGTAATTAGTGCGGCTTCATGGTGAACCGAAAGCGTGCTCGCTGGTTACTTCACCGGAACGCGCAGGAAACGACGCCAAAATGACCGACCCAGACGCCCCGCCCCCGATCGAGCCCAAGCCGCCCGAGTACGAGCCCGGCGTCATCCCCGTCGAGGAGCCCCAGCCCTCGCCGCCGGTCGATCCTGGGGACGACCGTCCCTATGGCGCCGCGCCCTCGCTCGTACCGCCTGTGACCAGTCCCGACTAGGAGCCCCAGATGGACACCGATAGCGAACGTCCCCGCGGTCGTCGCGGTTTCGCCGCCATGGACCCGGAACGCCGTCGCGAGATCGCCAGGAAAGGCGGAGCGAGCGTGCCGAGTGAAAAGCGCAGCTTCGCCAAGGATCGAGACCTGGCCGCCAACGCCGGTCGCAAGGGCGGGTCCTCCTCGCGCGGCGGCCGTCCCGGCGAGCGCGGGCTTTAGGTGATCGAACCACGGTTCGAATGCGCCGGTTCCGAGTCTCTCGGAACCGGCGTTTTTTCGTGCCTGCCTGAACGCGCCGATTAGGCGGCCAGGATATAGACGGCGAAGGTGGGGTCGGCGCTGACCCAGCGGCGCGTCACGGTCCAACCCGCGCGACGCGCGATGGCTTCGAAAGCCTCCGGCCGATACTTGTACGAATTCTCGGTATGGATGGTCTCGCCGGCGGCGAAGCGGAAGCCGTGATCGCCGACCATGACGATCTGATCGCGGATGCTCTCGAGATGCATCTCGATCCGGCTTTCGGCGGCGTTCCAGACCGCGCGGTGAGCGAAGGCGGCAGGGTCAAAGGTCCCGCCCAACTCGCGGTTGATGTGGACCAGCACGTTGCGATTGAACGCCGCCGTGACGCCCTGGGCGTCGTCATAGGCCGGGATCAGCACCGCGGGATCCTTGGCGACGTCGGCGCCGACGACGAACATGGCGTCCTCCCCCAGCAAGGCGCGCGCTTGGCGAAGCAAGGCCTCGGCCTCGTCCGGCGCGAAATTGCCGATCGTTGAGCCGGGGAAAAAGCCGACCAGCGGACGCCCGCGCGCGCCCTCCGGCGGGGTCAAGGCTTGCGTGAAGTCTTCGACCAGAGGCGCAACGATCAGGTCGGGATAGTCCGCTCGCAGGCTCGCGGCGGCCTCGTCCAGGGCGGTCGGGCTGATGTCGATCGGCGCGTAGACGCTCACCTGAGGCGCGGCGTCCAGAAGGATGCGGGTCTTGGTGCTGGCGCCGCTGCCGAACTCCACCAGGGCCGCGCCATCGGGGATGCGAGCAGCGATTTCCGGCGCGATCTCGCGCAGCAGGGCCGTCTCGGTGCGGGTCAGATAGTATTCCGGCAGCGCGCAGATCTGCTCGAACAGGCGCGAGCCTTCCGCGTCGTAGAAGTATTTGGCCGGCAAGGTCTTGGGCGTCGCCGAAAGCCCGCCGATCACTTCGTCGAGGAAGGGGTTTCCAGGCGTCACCTCGGCCAGACGATCATCGTCCGCCAACCTCACGCCCGCGAACATCCAGCGTCGGTCGGGGTGGAAGAAGTTGCGATAGGTCGCGCGCGAATGCGCGGGCGGCGTCGCTTCGCAGCCGCCTCGCAGCACCATCTGATTGACCATGAACTTGCCGTTGTACTCGCCAAGCGCGCCAGCCCCCGGCTTGAAGCCCGGGTAGGCCGTGTAGGCGCTGGAGGTCCACTGCCAAGCCGAGCCGTAGAGCTGGCGCAGACCCATGTCGCCCGACGCCGTCGCGGCGGCCTCCCATTCGGCCTCGGTGGGAAGGCGACGTCCAGTCCAGGCGGCGAAGGCCGCGGCCTCATAGTAGCTGACGTGAAGCACGGGCGCGGCCACATCCACAGGCCCGCGGCCGCGCAAGGTCATGGTGGTCCAGGTCCCGTCATCTTCCTGCCGCCAATAGGCCGGGGCGATCCAGCCCTCCGCCTGGGCGGTGCTCCAGCCCTCGGAGAGCCAGAGGTCGACGCGCTGGTAGCCGCCGGCCTCGATGAAGGCGATCCACTCCCCGTTCGTCACGAGACGGTCCGACAAGCGGAACGGCGCGACATAGACCCGATGCCGGGGTCGCTCGTTGTCGAATGCGAAGCCAGTCTTGTCGGCCCCGATCTCGACCAGCCCGCCCGCGTAACGGTGGAAGCGCTGCGGTCCAGGATCGGCGCGGCGGGCTTGACCGCCAGCGTGATAGGCGGGACTGAGCGGCGACTGCGCGAACAGGTGCAGGATATCCATCAGGATCAGTTCCTGGTGCTGCTCCTCATGCGCCAGACCAAGGTCGAGGCGCTCTCTGATCTCTTCGGTCAGGGGCCCGTCCAGCAGACGCTCCATCGCCGCGTCGACGTGAGCGCGATACGCGCCGATCGCCTGGGCGGAGGGCCGCGTCAGCAAGCCCCTCTGGGGTCGAGGCTGCCGAGGTCCAACGGACTCGTAGTAGGAATTGAAAAGGTACCCGTAGTCCGGGTCATAGGCCGCGTAGCCCGGCAGGAACGGGGCCAGCAGGAAGGTCTCGAAGAACCAGGTGGTGTGGGCGCGATGCCACTTGGTGGGGCTGGCGTCGGGCATGGACTGGGCCGCCTGGTCCTCCGGGGACAACGGCGCGGCCAAGGTTTCGGTGCGTCGGCGGACACGACGGTAGCGCTCGAGCGCGGCGGCCGCCTCGACGTCGGCCAGATCGAGGACAGGCAGATCGTCGGGGGTCATGGCGGCTCCTCGGGACGTGATAACGCTTGCCCATCCAGGCGACGACAACGCCCGCGAAACTTCGGCGTTCCAACCTGCGCTGGCAAGCCGCTCTGGCTCGCCCTGCTGACACATCGTGTCAGGACGCTCGTCGCAAGGCGCGACCATCGAAGGATAAAGAATTTTCTCGCGATCCTCGGAAGGGCGATGGAGGTCTCGCGCAAACGGCGACGTCCCTTCTACGTAAGGACACCGATCGCCCCTTACGATCGGGTGTCTGCCGGTCGGAGTTTGAGCAGCTTCGACCGGCCCCTTCCCCGCCCCCGAGACCCTCAGCCGCGTTCGGCTTGTCTCAGCAGCGTCTGGATCGACATCTGAAGGACTTCGGTGGCGTCACGCGGGCCAAGCTGCTGGTCCCGCCGCAGGCGACGCCAAGCGTCGAAACTCAGAAGCAGGTCGATGGCCTCGAAAAGATCGCGGTCGTCGGCCAGGCTGGCCGGCAGCTCACGCCTCAGGATGTCCCGCGCGCCCGCGACGAACTTGGCGTTGTCCAGAGCCAGAGTCGGGGACTGGTGGCGGTGGACCTCCGACGCGTGCTTGAAGGGCGCGATCCGTTCGTAGGCCCATCCGCGACGCTCGACCAACTCAAGCACCCGCTCGCGCCAGCTGGTGGCCTTGAACGGCGTTTCGGCCAAGGCCAGCAGTTCGGCCTCGATGACGCCCGACATCTCGCGATACAGGCTCTCCAGATCCTTGAAGTGCCGAAAGACAGTGCGCAGGCCGACATCCGCCCGCGCGGCGACCAGTTCGGCCGAGGGCGAAACATGACCTTCGCGCACGAGATCCAGCATGGCTTGGACAATGCGGGCGCGACTGTCCTGTCCCCGGCGACGTCGGCCGTCAACGGACGGCTCGTCGGCATGCGACTGAGAAAGAAGATAGCGCGCGCGGTCCAAGGCCAAGACCCTCCTTCCCCTTGCTTAGCCCCGGATGAAGGCGACCGCCACCGCCAACGGGCCTCTGGTTCTTGACAGCCAGCCAGATAATGACACTCATTGTGTCAAAACACCGTTATGCGGAGGGAGAGACGCCGTGGACGTGCTGCGTACGCCGGACGAACGGTTCGAGGGGCTGACTGACTGGCCCTTCGCGCCTCGCTACACCCAGATCACCGATCCGGATGGAACCCGTCTGCGCCTCCATCATGTCGACGAGGGTCCTGGCGATCAGCGCCCGATCCTGCTGATGCACGGCGAACCTTCCTGGGCCTATCTGTACCGCAAGATCATCGCCGATCTCGTGGCCAGAGGCCGCCGCGCGGTCGCTCCCGATCTCGTCGGCTTCGGGCGCTCAGACAAGCCCGCCTCGCGCGGCGACTACACCTACGAGCGCCACGTGGCCTGGATGAGCGACTGGCTCGTCCGCAACGACCTCAAGGACATCGTCCTCTTCTGCCAGGACTGGGGCGGACTGATCGGCCTGCGCCTGGTGGCGGCTTTTCCGGAGCGTTTCGCGGCGGTGGTCGTGTCCAACACCGGCATGCCGGTCGGCCAGGGCAAGACAGAGGGCTTCGAGGCCTGGCTGAACTTCAGCCAGAACGTGCCCGAACTGCCGATCGGCTTCATTCTGAACGGCGGGACGTCGCGCGACCTCTCGGACGCCGAACGCGCCGCCTATGACGCGCCCTTCCCCGACGAAAGCTACAAGGAAGGCGCCCGACAGTTCCCGGCCCTGGTGCCGATCACGCCCGAGCACGCCTCGATCGCCGAAAACGAGGCGGCGTGGAAAGTGCTCGAACGCTTCGACAAGCCGTTCCTGACCGCCTTCTCGGACGCCGACCCGATCACGCGCGGCGGCGAGGCCATCTTCCAGGCGCGCGTGCCGGCGACCCAAAAGTCCAAGCACGTCACGCTGAAGGGCGGACACTTCATCCAGGAGGACGCTCCGGCCGAGATCGCCGCCCTGCTGGACGAGCTCGTCGCGTCCCTGCCACAGCCGGAGGCGGTGGCGTGAGGGTCGTCAACGCCGTTTTCCCCGAGCCCCCTCAGATCGCCGAATTCTTCGGCGCGCCGGAAGACGGGCCGTTCGTCATGGTCAACCTGCTGAAGTTCCACGAGAAGGCCCAGTATCCGGACGGCTCCGACAGCCACCTTTCCGGCCGCGAGGCCTACGCCCGCTACGGCGAAGCGGTGCGGAAGCTCGTCGAAGGCCTGGGCGGGCGCATTCGCTACAGCGGCGCGGTCACCGGCCTGCTCTTGGGCGAGGTCGAAGAGCTTTGGGACGCGGTCGCCTTGGCCGAATACCCGACCCTGGCCGCGTTCCAGGCCATGGCGATGTCGCCCGAGATGCACGCCATCGAACACCACCGCAAGGCGGGCTTGGCGGGTCAGCTGAACATCCGGACCCGGCCGGGACCGGGCTTCTAGCGCTCCCGCAGGACCGTACGGAAGCCGATGTGGGAGGCTCCGCTGTCGGGCGGCCCGGGGGTGCGCGCGGCCGGGCGATAGCGGAAGCAATAGTCGTCCGTACAGAGGAACGACCCACCCTTGATCACGTGCTTGGCCACGCCCGGTTCGTCGGGATCGAGGGCGCGGATTTCAGGCGGCCCGCCCATCTCGATCACGCTGGCGGGCTCCAGCCCAGGCTTGAACCAGTCCTTGGTCCACTCCCAGACGTTGCCGGCCATGTCCGAGAGACCATAGCCGTTCGGCGCAAAGCAGCCCACGGGCGCGGGTCTCGCCTTGAAGCCGTCATCGCCGAGGTCCTGCGCGGGAAAGACGCCCTGCCAGGTGTTGGCGCGGGGTTGCTTGGGGGTTTGAGACTGGTCGCCCCAGACATAGCGTTTTGCGACCAGGCCGCCCCGGGCGGCGTATTCCCATTCCGCCTCGGTCGGCAGGTCGCGGCCCAGCCAGCGCGCGTAGGCCATGGCGTCCTCCCAGGCGATGTGCACGACGGGCCAGGCTTCCTTGCCTCGAATGTTGGAGCCAGGCCCTTCCGGGCGCCGCCAGTCGGCGCCGGGGATCACCCGCCACCATTGCGAAGGATCGTCCGACCTCGCTCCTTTTTCCCCCACGAAAACGAGCGAGGCCGGACGCCGCTGCGCCGCCGACAATGGGGCGTCGCGCGCGGGATCGAGCGGTCGCTCGGCCACGGTGCGATACCCCGTGGCCGCGACGAACCGCGCGAAGGCGGCGTTGGTGACTTCGGTGCGATCGATCCAGAACGGGGCGACACGAACCGTCTCCGGCGGCCCCTCCTCTGACCTGAGCGGAGCGCCTCCCATCAGGAAGTCACCGCCGGCCACCCGGACCATGCCGGCGGTGCGGTGAGCGGGATCCGGGATCGGAAGGTCGGCCAGGCAAGCCTTGGGCGCCTTCGGGCCGCACGCCGCCAGCGACAAGGCGACGACCCCGCCGACGACCGACAGGCGCAGCGTCGTCAGTTGTCCCAATAGATGTACTCATCGCTGGGCTTGGGCGACTGGTCGCCGGGATGATCGATATAGATCGCGCCGGACAGCAACGAAGGCCAGGCGGGCTTGGCCATCTGGCTATCCAGTTGGGCCAGGATCGCGGTCAGCTCGCGAACCTTGTCCGGACGCGCCTTGGAAAGGTCGCGCCGCTCCGTCGGATCGGTGGCCAAGTCGAACAACCATATCTTCTTTGGTTCCTGGGCGACCTGCAGCTTCCAGCCGCCGGCCATCACCACCTTGTAGCGGCCCGACCGCCAGTACATCGCCTTGTGCGGATCACCCGCCGCTTGGCCCTTCACGAACGGGACGAGGTCGACGCCGTCCATGACCCGGCCCGCCGGTGGGCGGGCGCCGGCCGCGCCGGCGGCGGTGGCGAAGATGTCCACGTGGCCGACCGGGCTGCGATAGACGGCGCCGGGCGGCAGTTGGGCGGGCCAGCGCAACAGGAACGGCACCTTGATCCCGCCTTCGAAGAAGGTCGCCTTCCAGCCGCGATAGGGCCGGTTCAGATCCGGCAGGCCCACATAGTTGGCGCCGCCGTTGTCGGAGGTGAAGATCACCAGGGTGTTGTCGTCGAGACCCCGGTCCTTCAGCGCCTGGAGAACGCGACCGACATTGCGATCGAGGTTGCGGACCATCGCGCCATAGACCCGCAGACGGTGATCCTTGATCCCCGAAAGGGCGTCGTAGTCCGCCTTGGGCGCCTGGAGCGGCGTATGGACGGCGTTGTAGGCCAGGTAGAGGAAGAAGGGCCGGTTGCGATTGGCGTCGATCGCCGCGACCGCCTGATCGGTCAGGTAGTCGGTCATGTAGGCGTTCGGATGGAAGAGCGGCCCGCCGTTGTACTGGACCGCGAAGGGCAGCGCGCCCCACAGGAACTTGTCGATCGGATCGAAATCCTGGCGCGACTCCTCGACTGACGCGTCGCCGACGGGCGCGAACAACGACGCGCCCGCCATGAAGCCGAGGCTCTCGTCAAAGCCCTGGTCCTCCGGACGAGAGCCCTTGATCCCGCCCAGGTGCCACTTGCCGAGATGAACCGTATGATAGCCGCGGGTCTTCAAGGCCTCGGCGATCGTGACTTCCGTCGGTGGCACGGCCTCGGTGTTGTCGTCCTTGGGGACGTTCTTGACCTCCGCGGCGTTGAAGCGCGACGGGTGAAGCGGATCCCCCGCATGCCCGCCGACGACACGCGAGAAGGCCACGGGCGTGGGCGTGAATTCGAAACCGAAGCGGGTGGCGTAGCGCCCGGTCATGATCGCGGCGCGGGACGGCGCGCAGGTGGCGTTTCCCGCATAGCCGTTGGCGAAGGTCACGCCTTGCCGGGCGATGGAATCGATGGCCGGCGTCGGAACCGCGCCGCCCGCCACGCCCCCGCCGTTCAACGTGATGTCGTTGTAGCCCAGGTCGTCAGCCAGGATGAACACGACATTCGGCGGGCGCTCGGCCGCCGCGGTCGACACGGTCGGACCTTGGCTCCAGCTGACGGGGCGATAGGCCTCGATCTTCGGCTGCTGCGCGCGGGCGTAGAGGATGATCAGGTCGAAACGGAAGAACCACAGAGCGGCGACGGTCAGCCCGAGGACCAGAGCCACCGCGCAGAACCCCTTCAAAACCCGCATGCCCGCCACCCCTTACCCACGAGCGGCGAGCATATATATTGACACAAAGAGTGTCGATAGATGACGCGCTGGCGCGTCCCGTGTTGAACAACCCGCCGCATGATCAACAAAGGTCTTGGGCGAACGGCGGCGGAGGACTATCCATTGCCCCCAATGCTCACCCAGACCGACGGCGCTCCCGCCATCCCCACACTCAGCGCCGCAGAGCGGGCCCGCAACCGACGCCGGGCGCCGGTCCGTCGTTTGCGCCTGGGCCTGGCGGTGTTCGCGATCATCATCGGCGGCGCGGTCGTGGGGCAAGCCTCATGGCGCAGCCTGGCTTCGAGCAAGCTGCAGACCCAGGCCTCCACGACACCGCTTCTGCTGGACAAGCCGCGCTTCACGGGCGTTCTGAAGGATGGCCGCCCGTTCCTGATCACCGCCGACCGCGCCGAGCGCGACTCGGAAGACGAGGACTTGGTCCGCCTCAGCGCCCCGACCCTCGTCCGCGGCTACGGTCAGCCAGACGCCAGCCAAGCCACGGCCAAGAGCGGCGTCTATCGCGAGGCCGCCCGTACCCTGCTGCTGACCCAGGACGTGAAGATCACCAACGGCGAAGGCTATGAATTCGACGCGCCGCGGGCCCTGATCGACATGCGCACCGGCGAGGTGAGCGGCGACGCGGGCGTCGCCGGCTCAGGCCCGAACGCCAGCACCCGCGCCAACGCCTATAGCGTCAAGGACAAGGGCGATCGGGTCATCCTGAATGGTCGCGTGCGCACGCGCCTGGAGCCCCGTCCCTGACGTGCCCAAAAAGCGGGTCTGTTTCCTCTATATCGCGCAACACCATCAGGTCTGGCACAGCCTGTCGGTGGCCGTCGCCATGGCGCGCGAATGGCCCGACCTGAAGGTCGAGATCGCCGCGACCACGCGCGAACTGCTCGACTACGTCTCGGGCCTGCTCGCCGAGCTTGGCGGAGCGCCGATCGCTCTCGTGCTACTGCCGCCCGCCTGGATGAGACGGTTCGGCGGCGGCGGCGCGCCGCCCAAGGCGCCGATGCTGATCGCGAACGCCCTGCGGCTGGGACGCTACGACGCCGTGATCACGCCCGAGCGCACCACCGCCCTCCTCCACAAGCTAGGCGTCCGCCACCCGATCCTGGTCTACACTCAGCATGGGGCCGGCGATCGCGAAGGTCCTTTCGAGCCCCGCCTGCGCGTCTTCGATCTCGTCATGGCGGCGGGGCCAAAACAGCGCGACCGGATGATCGGCGAAGGCTGGGTCAAGCCCGAGAACTGCGCCATGGTCGGCTATCCGAAATTCGACCTGGTGGACGCCCTGCCCCGGCGACCCGGCCCGCGCTTTGAGCGTCCAGGTCCGGTCGTGGTCTACAACCCGCACTTCCATCCCGAGCTCAGCTCCTGGCCCAGGTGGGGTTGGCAGGTTCTGGACGCCTTCGCCCGCGGCGATCGCCACAACCTGATCTTCTCGCCCCACATCCGCCTGTTCGAGACCGCGTCCAGCGACGATCGCGCCGCCTTCAAGCGTTACGCCGAGCACCCGCGCATCCACGTCGATCTGGGCGGTCCGGCGGCGGCGGACATGACCTACACGCGCGCCGCCGATCTCTATCTCGGCGATGTCTCGAGCCAGATCTACGAGTTCCTGCGCACGCCCAAACCCTGCCTGTTCCTCAACGCCAGCGGCGCCGACTGGCGCGGCGATCCCAGCTTCCATCATTGGCTGTTCGGGCCCGTGTTGGACGGCGTGGACGCCTTGGACGACGCTGTCGACAGCGCCCTCGCCACCCATGTCGACTTCCGGCCGGCGCAGGCTGAAGGCATCGCCGAAACCTTCGACATCACCGAAGAACCGTCATCGCTGCGCGCCGCACGGGCGATCGCGGAGCGGCTGGAGTCACGGGCGTGACGACGGCGCCGGAACACGCGACGTCGCCGATCAAGCGCGTCCTGGCCAACGCGGGGCAGCTGCTCAGCGGCCGAGTCGTCAACGCCGTGGTGGGATTGGCCTACATCGCCCTGACCGCGCGCAGCCTCGGCAAGGAGGCGATGGGCGTCCTGGTCCTGATCAACGCCTTCGCCCAGTTCCTGGGCGAGGTGGCGCACTTCCAGTCTTGGCAGACGGTCCTGACCTACGGAACGGGCCCGCTCCTGGCCAACGAGCGCGTGAAGTTCCAGCAGGTCTTGCGATTCTCACTGCTGCTCGACGGCATTAGCGGCGTACTGGGCGTCGCCTTGGGCGTGGCTGGCGCGTGGTTCTTCTGGAACGAGTTGCGCTGGCCCGAAGGCATGAGCGGCTATGGCGCGCTGTATGCGCTCTCGATCCCGGTGATGAGCTCGGCCACGGGCGTGGGCCTGCTGCGGCTTTTCGACCGCTTCCGCTTCCTGGCGGCGGAGCAGGCGATCAGTTCCTTGGTCCGCATGATCGGCTGCGGGATCTGCGCCCTGACTCAAGCGCCGCTACCTTATTTCCTGCTGGCCTGGGCGGCGGGAACCTTCGCGTCGTTCTTCTACGTCGCCTCGATCGCGATCTGGGATTTGAACCGACGGGGCTTGCTGAAGGGGTTTTCGCTTCTGGGTCCGACCAGCCGCGACATGCCGGGCGTCTGGCGCTTCGCCATGGCGACCAATTTCTCCAGCACTTTGGACGTCGGCTTCACGCACGTCCTGACCATGGTCGTCGGCGCCCTGCTGGGCCCGGCTCAGGCGGCGCTGTGGCGTATCGGCAAGCAAGTGGCCGATGGCATGGCCAAGCCCGCGCGCCTGATGGTGCCGGCGCTCTATCCGGAGCTCGCCAAGATGCGCGCGTCGGGCGGCCAGCAAGCCATGACCAAGCTGGCGGTCCAGATCGCCCTGCTCGGCGGCGCGGCGGCCGGCGTGCTGCTGCTGGTCAGCCTCCTAGCGGGTCGTTGGATCCTGGAAACCGTCATGGGACAAGCCTTTGGCGCCGCCGCCGGGGTCATGAACTGGCAAGTCGCCGCCGCCGCGATCGGAGTCATGACCTTGCCGCTCGAGCCCATGCTAGTCTCGATGCGGGCGGCCGGCGCGGCCTTGGTGGTTCGGCTGGTCGTTGTGATCTGCTATTTCGCGGCCCTGGTTCCGCTGATCACGCGGTTTGGCCTGACCGGCGCGGGCGCGGCTTTGGTCGTATCCGCCTTGGCGATGGCCATCGGCATGTATTTGATGGCGCGCCGCAGGCTCGCCCGACTCGCGGCGGAGGACGACTCCGCGCGCACGACGAAAGACGATGAAGGCCCCAAGTATGATCACGCCCACGGCGTCTGACCGCACCGTTCGGTTCGCCGACTTCCCGACCCTGACCCAGGCCCTCGATTTCGCCGCGACCGGCGAGACGGGGATCAACCTCTATTCGCTGCGCGGCGAACTGGTCGAGGCCCTGCCCTACGCCAAGCTCCGGGAGGACGCCCAGGTCCTGGCCCGCCGGCTGCTGGCGACCGGCGCCAAGGTCGGCGACAGCGTCGCTTTGCTGGCCGAGACGGACGGCGACTTCGTGCGGGCGTTCTTCGCCTGCCAGTACGCCGGCCTGTTGCCCGCGCCCATGGCGCTGCCGACTCCTTTGGGGGGGCGCGAGGCCTATATCGAGCAGATCACCAACCTGGCCCGTTCGGCCAAGGCTAGGATCCTGCTGGGCCCGGTCGGCCTGAAGGACTGGGTGGCCGAGATCGGCCAGCGCGCGAACCTGGACTTCGCCGGCGTCCTGGCGGACCTGCCGGAGGACGGCGGCGCGGCCTTGCCGACCATCACGCCGGAAGACCCCTGCTACCTGCAGTTCTCGTCGGGCAGCACGCGCACCCCGACCGGCGTCCTGGTCCTTCACAAGGCCCTGATGGCCAACTGCGTGGCGATCACGCGCGATGGGCTGCAGGTGAAGCCGGCGGACCGCGCCATCTCGTGGCTGCCGCTCTACCACGACATGGGCCTGATCGGCTTCCTGCTCAGCCCCCTGAGCTGCCAGATGTCGGTCGACCTGCTGCCCACGGGCGCCTTCGTCCGCCGCCCGCTGCTGTGGATCGACCTGATCGGCCGCAACAAGGCCACCATCGCCTACAGCCCCACCTTCGGCTACGAGCTGTGCGCCCGCCGCGTCCAGGGCCAGCCGCTGGACGCCTATGATCTGTCGCATTGGCGCAGCGCCGGCCTTGGGGGCGACATGATCCGCATGCCGCCGCTGAAGGCCTTCGTTGAGGCGTTCGGCCCCGCCGGCTTCTCCGATAAGGCGTTCGTCGCCAGCTATGGCATGGCCGAGGCGACCCTGGCCCTGTCGATGGCGCCGCTGGGCAAGGGCCTTCGCGCTGAAACTCTCGACGTGGAGCGCCTGGAGCGCGACGCCCTGGCTGTCGACGCGCCCGAAGGCTCCGAACGCGCCCGCGACTTCGCCCGGTGCGGCCCCGCCCTGCCCGATCACTTCCTGGAAGTGCGCGGCGAGGACGGTCAGGTCCTGCCGGAGCGCGGCGTGGGCCGCATCTTCGCCAAAGGTCCCTCGGTCATGAGCGGCTACTTCGCCAATCCGGAGGAGACGGCGCGCGTGCTGTCGGCCGACGGCTGGCTGGACACCGGCGACCTCGGGTTCAAGATCGAGGGCGAAATCGTCATCACCGGTCGCGCCAAGGACCTGATCATCCTGAATGGCCGAAACATCTGGCCGCAGGACCTGGAATGGACCGCCGACCACGAGATCGACGGCCTGCGTAGCGGCGACGTCTGCGCCTTCGCGATCCCCGCCGAGCCGGAAGACCAAATCGTGGTGCTGGTCCAGGCGCGCGGCGGCGACGCCGACACCCGCGCGGCCCTGGTCGAGCAGGTCGCAACCCTGCTGCGCACCCGCCACGGCGTGGAAGCCAAGGTGAAGCTGGTCGGCGCCCACGCCCTGCCGCAGACTTCCTCGGGCAAGCTCAGCCGCTCGAAGGCTCGCGCGGCCTATCTGGCCGGAGCCTATGGAGACTGAGTCCAGAGGCGTCGTCGCCGTCACCGGCGCCACGGGCTTCCTGGGCCGTCACCTGGTCCGCGCCCTGGCCGAAGACGGCTGGACGCCGCGGGTCCTGGTCCGCCGAGATCCGATCCACCCGCTTTGGCGCGACTTCGAAGTCGAAGTCGTGGCCGGCGACCTCAAGACGCCTGGCGCCCTGCAGCGGCTTAGCGAGGGCGCCAGCGTCGTGATCCACGTGGCGGGGCTGATCAAGGCCACGTCACTGGAAGGCTTCAACACCGTCAATCGCGACGGCGCCCTGGCGGCCGCGCGCGCCGCGCGAGAGGCAAGCGCCCGCTTCATCCTGGTTTCGAGCTTGGCCGCCCGCGAACCGGCGCTGTCGAACTACGCCGCCAGCAAGCGCGCCGGGGAAGACGCGGTGCTGGCCGAGACGCCGCATGCGCTGATCGCTCGCCCGCCGGCGATCTATGGACCCGGCGACACCGAGACCCTGGAAGTCTTCAAGCTCGCCGCGAGCAGCCCGTTTCTGCCTGTGCTTTCGCCGACCTCTCGCGTCGCCATGATCCACGTCCAAGACGCTGCGGCGCAGCTTGCGAACTACTGCAAAAGTCCAAGTTCGGGCCTGGTAGAGCTGTCGGATGTGCGGCGCGACGGTTACACTTGGGCGGAAATCATGAGCGCCGCCGCAGCGG
This sequence comes from Caulobacter segnis ATCC 21756, assembly GCF_000092285.1. Taxonomy (NCBI): domain Bacteria; kingdom Pseudomonadati; phylum Pseudomonadota; class Alphaproteobacteria; order Caulobacterales; family Caulobacteraceae; genus Caulobacter; species Caulobacter segnis. The sequence goes on from NC_014100.1 coordinate 2,967,708, forward strand.
TCATGGGCCGAAATCCAAGGCTGATAAGGCTTCCAGCGGGGGGCGTCCTAGCCGCCGGAGCCCTTGCGGATGCTTGGTCTTTCGTCAGCCAAACACCCACCGTCTTCGGTTTTGGCAAGGCCAGGGAGTTGCTTCACGCCGATTGGACCCCATCTAGCGCTCCGAGGGCGGAGGGAGTACCCAGCGTATTCGGTCTGCTTGACGGGTTCGCTCACACCGTCGAGTGGTATCGGAAACAGGGCTGGCTGCCCTAAAATTTCATCGCCTTGCGCAAATGAGGCGGCTATCTGACAGACTCGCCGTTACAGTAGTGTCACGGGTGGGGCTCCCGGAGGTTTGATCTAGAATGGAAACGGTGACGGATCTCAGCTTACGCGAGATCGGGGTAGCGGCGAGCAAGGTTCTGGGGCGGCCGGTCGAGGTTCGCGCCGAGTCGCACATTGGCCGTGACCTCGCCGTGGACTCCCTGGCCCTCATGAACATCATCATGGAGCTCGAAGACACCTTCGACATCTCCATTCCCTTGGATCGCCTGGCTTCGGTCGAAACCGCCGGCGACCTTTCCAAACTGATCAACGATCTCCGGACTAGGGCTTAACTAATGGGGCTATTCGATAAGCACCTGGCCTATCGCGATGCGTACAAGGCCATCCAAGACGCCGGCGCCGACCCGTTCAAGGTCCGCTTCGACGCGGTGCATTCGCCGACCGAAGGCGTCGTGGACGGTCGTCCGACCATTCTGCTCGGCACCAACAACTACCTTGGCCTGACCTTCGACGAGCAAGCCATCGCCGCGTCGGTGAAAGCGGTACAGGAACGCGGTACGGGCACCACGGGTTCCCGCATCGCCAACGGCAGCTTCGAAGCCCACGTCGAGCTCGAGCAGGAACTGGCCAAGTTCTACGGCCGCAAGCACGCCATGGTCTTCACGACCGGCTACCAGGCCAATCTGGGCGTGCTGTCGACCCTTGTCGGCCGCGGCGACCATCTGATCCTCGACGCCGACAGCCACGCCTCGATCTACGACGCCTCGCGTCTGGGCCAGGCCGAGGTCATCCGCTTCCGCCACAACGACCCCGAAGACCTGGCCAAGCGCCTGCGTCGCCTGGGCGATGCGCCGGGCGAGCGCCTGATTGTGGTCGAAGGCGTCTATTCGATGATCGGCGACGTCGCGCCGCTGAAGGAAATCGCGGCCGTAAAGCGCGAGCTGGGCGGCTACCTCTTGGTGGACGAAGCCCACTCGATGGGCGTGCTCGGCGCCACGGGCCGCGGGCTGGCCGAAGCGGCGGGCGTGGAAGAGGACGTCGACTTCATCGTCGGCACCTTCTCCAAGAGCCTGGGCGCCATCGGCGGCTTCTGCGTCTCGAACATGGACGACTTCGACGTCATGCGCGTCGTCTGCCGCCCCTACATGTTCACCGCCTCGCTGCCGCCCGCCGTGGTCGCCTCGACCATCACGGCCCTGCGCCGCATGATCGAGCAGCCGCAGCTGCGCGACCGCCTGAACCACAACGCCAAGCGCCTGTATGACGGCCTGACGTCGCTGGGCTTCCACACCGGCCCGACGGCCAGCCCCGTGGTCGCCACGACCATGCCGGACCAGGAGCGCGCCATCGCCATGTGGAACGCCCTGCTGCACGCCGGCGTCTACCTGAACCTGGCCCTGCCGCCCGCCACGCCGGACAGCCGTCCGCTGCTGCGCGCCAGCGTCAGCGCCGCTCACACCGACGAGCAGATCGACGCGGTCCTCAAGACCTTCGCCGAAATCGGCGCGGCCCTCGGCGTCATCGAGCCGCTCAAGCGCGCCCGCGCCTGAGACCGCTCCCATTGCTGAAAACGAGAACGCCCGGGTGCAGACCCGGGCGTTTTTGTTTGGGCGAGAGGGTCACGAGGCCCTGCGCCTCCCCTTCCAGACCTTCAGCAGCACCCTGGGCGCGGACAGTATCGGGTGCCGCTCCCGCCAGGGCGTGACCTCGATCTCGACCCCCGTGTGCCGCTCGATCTTCCAGGCGGCGTAGCGCGCGGCGCCCTGGAAGGTGAAGGCGGCCTTCACCAGCCGGGCGACGTTCAGGGGCTTGCCCATCAGCCTGCGAGGCCCCCAAGCCTTGCGCAGGCGCGTCCGCTCCGCAGGATCCAGCGCTCCGCCCTGATCGTCCAGAACGGCTGTCATCACGTGGTCGTAGCGCTCGGGATCGTAGGCCAGAATCGACGCCTCGCGCCCAGCCTTCTCCACGCGCAGCTCGGCCTTGTAGGTCTCCTGGAAAAGCGCCGTCCACAGCGCGCGCGGGGCGCCGCCCGCCGGGCCCAGGGCCTGGGCGAAGCGCGCTGCGGTCCGGCAGGCCTCCGCGACAGCGTCGACCACCTGATCGCGGACGCCCGCAGAAGCCCAGACCAGGGCGCTGGGCTGGACGAACCGCGCCCAGATGGTCGTGTCCGCCCCCGCCCCGCTCACCGCCCGCTGGAACTGGGCGAGCGTCATGGAGGCGACCTTGGCTCGCAGCGTTTCGCCGTCATGAACCAGCTCGTGATAGCTGACGTCCGGCCACAGGATGCGCGTGAAGAACCCCCGCCAACCGGCCGGCGGCCGCTCGGTCAGGACGTAGTAGTCGAGCACGCCGGAGAGATCGCCCGTCCGCAGGATCGAACCGTAGAATAGCACCGCCCGCACCTCCGGAAAAACGCCGGTCAGATGCTCGGCGAAGGCGGTGATCGGCGCTGGGAGCGGCGTGGCGAGTTCGGCCGCGACGAGGTCGCGCAGGCGGTTCATCCGACCAGGAACCTCAAGGCCGGACCCAGGGCGATGACCAGTTCGCCGCCTTCGAACACTTCACCGTCCAGAACGAAGGGCGCGCAGCCCGCCAGACCGACCATGTCGGGATCGCGGCGACGATAGCCCATGCTCTCCAGCTTGGGCTCCGCCCGGCCGCTGAGCACCAGCGGCAGAGCCTTCAGCAGCTTCCGGGGCGGCGCATCGACGTCCAGGATCTTGAGGCCCTCGCGCGGCTCGCCGAACGGCTTCAAGCCGAACGGCAAGCGCTTCAGGGCCGTGGCGACAATGGCGAACCGCTCGTCGCCCGGCTGGGCCTGGCCGTCGAAGGTCAGCTTAGCCGGCACGCCCTCGCGCCACTCGTCACGCGCGCCGCCGAACAGCGCCCCGAAGGTGGCGGTGGCGATCGTCACGCCGACCGCCAGATTGTGGAAGAAGCCGACCTTGTGGACCTTCTGGGACAGGTTGGTCGCCTTCACCAGAGCCCCGACACCGAAGAAGAAGCCTTGCAGGCAAGGCCGATGACCATCGACCCAGCTGATCCGCAGCGGCGGTCGCGATTTGATCCGCGGCTCGGTCTGTCGCGCGGCGTTCAGCGCTTCCTCCAGTCGCCAATCGCGCTGCGTGCCCAGATCGATCGCCAGCACATTGGTCTTGCCCGACGGCAGCACCGCCAGCAGCGGCAAGTCTTCGCCGAAGGTGTGCGGCAGCAGGCTGATCACGTCGCGCACCGTGCCGTCGCCGCCGTCGATGACCAGAAGGTCGAGACCGTCGCGAGCGAAGTCTTCGAGAACCGTCCTCAGGGCGTCGCGACCGAACGGCTCGGCCAACCGCACCCCCTCGGGCGTCGGCCCGGGCGGGTTGATCCGATTGCCGTGGCTCTTCGGATTGCGAATGACCGCGATGCGACTCATTTTGACAGCCAAGATTGGATCGAGCCCTTGGGCGCGGCCAAGCCCTGCAGAATTTGAACGGCGTGCACGATGAAGCACGCGGCGGTCCAGATCGCCACCAGGGTGAAGCCGACATCCGGGCGACCTACCAACGCGCAGGCCGTCATCAGGATCAAGTTCGGGTTTCTACGGGCGGTGATCAGACGGAAGAAGCTGTCGAAGGGCCGCCAGGCGTGCATCTCCAACTTGAAGAGGGCCAGGAAGATCCCCTCCTCCACGCGCTGGGCGACATAGCCGCCGATCACGATCGCCAGGCTGAGCTCCGCATACGGGATGGATTGGCCGACGGCGTAGACGCCGACGAACCAGGCCCACCACCAGAAGGGCGGATGGAGCAGGTCGATGCCGTGATCGAAGACGTTGCCCCATTTCGACGAGGTCAGGGTCACGCGGGCCAGCTTGCCGTCGACGGTGTCGAGGAAGGTCATGATCCAGGCGAAGACCAGACCCCAGCCGAACTGGCCATGCCAGAACAGCCAGGTGGCCGCCAGGGTCAGCAGGAATCCGATGAACGTCACCTGGTTGGGCGTCATCTTGGCCAGCGCGCACCAGCGGGTCACCACGCGCGCGGGCGCGGGCCAGACGTACTTGGTCACCAGATCGGTGACCCCCTTGTAGGAGCCCTGGAACAGCCGCTTCTCGACCGCGCGAACGGTCTCGGGCGTCAGTCGCTCCAGAACCGGCGGCTCACGCTTGCGCAAGGCGCTGTTATAGGCCGAACCCAGCTCCAGCGCGGTCAGGCGGGTCAGGCGCGCGTCCAGGCCGGACGGGTCCCGCCCGGCGGCCAAAGCCTCCGCGGCGGCGTAGGCCAGGTCGGCAGGCGCGTGAGCGGCCACCGCGCGCCCCGCGTCATCGACCAGCACAGCGCCTTCGCGGCCCGCCAGGGCCTTGACCAGCGCCTCGTCGAACACCCAGCCGGCGTCGACCACGACGACCGCGTGCGAAAGGTCCACGGCCGGCGTCTCGACCAGGCCCAGACGCCGATAGATGCGAGACAGGCGCTCGCGCGAGGTCATGCCCCAGATGCGGCCGCCAGCCTCGCCGACGGTGACCGCCCTCGGGCCGCCCGCGCCGGCCATGTTTTGAATTTCAGCGCTCAAGAACCGATATACCCCTTGAATCCCGCGCCGATTGATAAGCAGCTTCGGCTGTTTCGACCAGAACGACCCGAAAGATCTTGTCCATTTACCGCATCGCCCACCTGTCCGACCCCCACCTGCCGCCGCCGCCCGGCGCGTTTGGGTGGAAGGACGTGTTCACCAAGCGCCTCCTGAGCCGCATCGCCTGGCGCAAGAAACGCAAGGTTCATCGTCCCGAAGTCCTGTCGGCGCTGGTGGCCGACCTGAAGGCCTCCGCGCCCGATCATGTGGTGATTAGCGGCGATCTCACCAACTTCGCTTCGCATACGGAGATTGCCGCCGCTCGCAAGTGGCTGGAATCTCTCGGGGAGCCAACCGACTTCACCGTCAGTCCCGGCAACCACGACGCCTTGGCCGGCGCGGGCGGCCCCGAGCGTTTCGCCATCTGGGCGCCCTGGCTGGGCGACGACGGCGAGAGCCGTTTCCCCCAGGTCCGGTTGCGCGGCCCCGTCGCGATCTTCAACCTTTGCTCGGCTGTGCCGACCGCGCCGCATCTGGCCACCGGCCGCCTGGGCGAAGAACAGCTTCGGAAACTGGACGCGGCCCTGGCCGATCCGGCTTACGACGGCTTCTTCAAGCTCGTCGTTCTGCACCACCCGCCACACGAGGGCGCGGTCTCCAAGCGCAAATCGCTTGATGACGGCCACGCCCTGCGCGAGGTGCTGGAGCGGCGCGGCGCCGATCTTGTGCTGCACGGCCACGCCCACGAGGCCCTGCTCGGCGCGTTGAGGGGTCCGGATGGCGCGACGGTCCCCGTGCTGGGCGTTCCCTCCGCTTCGGCCCGTCCGAACCGGCATGGCCCGGCGCGATGGAATGCGATCGAGATCGAGCCTCGCGCCGCCGGCGGCTTCGACGTCCGCATCGTCTCGCGCGGGATCGAGGCGGGCCGCGAAGGCCTAACCGAACTGGGCCGCTTCAGCCTGTCTAGCGCGGATAGCGGACCTTGATGCGGATGGTGTTGTCGCCCGGCTTCACCATGAAACGGGCGGCGTCGTATGAGGGCGCGGCGTACCGCGTCGGCGCGTCGTTCGAGAATCCGTAACCCTCGGTCGGCATGCCGATCTGATTGCGGCCGAACTCCCGATCGGCGTTGGCGTCGTGATAGACGGCCACGGCGTAGGCGTCAGCGACGGGCAGGTTGAAGCAGGCCTGGGTCATGGGCGCCGAGGCCTTGACCCTCTGGCGCAGAAGCTTGCCGCGCGGCGCAAGGAACCGATCGGGGTCGGACGGGTAGATCGTGATCGTCACCTCGCCGGCGTTTGAGCGCAGCGCTCCGACCTGGACGATCAGCCGAACGTCGCCCTTGCGCCCGACACAGTCCTTGTCGGTCAGGGGCGCGGCCAGCCCTTCGGCGCGCGCCGAGCCCGCCGCCAAAGTCGCTAAGATCGCGCCGATGAGAACGGATCGTGCTTTCATCTAAAACGCGGCATCCCTATTGTTACGCCCAGGCGACACCGGCCTGAAGTTCCCGGCTTTCTCATGACCAATCCCACCGCCCTGGCGTTCGGCTATCCCGGTTCGAAGATCGCGGAGACCGATCACTGGCTGATTCTGCTCCGCCCCAAGCAGCCGACATTTGGGTCTTTGGTGCTGGTGTGCAAGGAAACCGTTCAGGCGTTCTCCGAAGTGAGTCCCGCCGCCTTCGCGGACCTGCAGGTGGCGGTGACGGGTATCGAGCGTTTGCTGAGGGCCCAGGTCGACTACGAGAAGATCAATTACCTGATGCTGATGATGGTCGACAAAGACGTCCATTTCCACGTGCTGCCGCGCTATGCCGGCGTTCGCGAGCACGAGGGCCTGGCCTTCCCGGACGCAGGCTGGCCCGCGGCGCCCGCCCTGGGTTCGGCCGTTGAGCTGTCGCCCGACGCCGTCGAACGCCTCGCCGCGCGCTTCGCCCAGGCCTGGGGCCAAGCGTGAGCGCCAAGAAGATGTCCGCCGGCCCCATGCGGCTGATCGACCGTTACCTGCTGCGCCTGCTGTTCTGGCCGCTGGTCGGCTGCCTGGGCGTGACGGTCGTCGCCTTGCTGCTGGAGCGCATCTTGCGGCTCCTCGACGCCCTGTCGCAGAGCAGCGCGCGGTTCGGCTACGTCGCGCAACTGGCCGCCAACCTGGTGCCGCACTATCTCGGCCTCGCCCTGCCGGTGGCCTTCTTCGTGGCGCTGTTCATCGTCATCGCGAAGCTGTCGGACGGCTCCGAGGTTGACGCCCTGCTGGCCAGCGGGCAATCGCTGGAGCGGATCGCCGCGCCCTTCCTGGCGGTCGGCCTGTTCCTCAGCGTCTTCAGCCTGATCGTCTTCGGCTACATGCAGCCGTACAGCCGCTACGCCTACCGCGCCGTGATGCACGCGGCGATCAACGCCGGCTGGAACGGACGCTTGGCGGGCGGCGCCTTCATCGACGACAAGGGCTCGCTGCTGACGGCCGACAGCGCCGACATCGCCGGCCAGAGCCTGACCCGGGTCTTCATCCGCCGCCTCGACGCCAAGGGGCGCGAAGAGATCATCACCGCCGGCTCGGCCAATCTGAAGATGGATCCCGGCGGCAAGACCGTGACCATGGATCTGCGCGATGGTCGCCGCATCGTGCGCGACGACAATGGCCAATATCGCAACCTCGCCTTCAACAGCCTGACCACGCAGACGCCGCTGGCGGCGGCCGCGGTGCTGCTGCGCGACCGCGGCGGCGACGAGCGTGAGCTGACCCTGGGCGAGCTGGCCACGCAGGCCAAGTCGCCCCATCCGGTGGTCTCGAAGAGCACCCTGCTGAGTGAGCTCTACGGACGCCTGGCCCGCGCGGCCTTCTTGCCGTTCCTGCCGCTGCTGGCCTTCCCGCTGGGCCTGGCCTCCAAGCGCGGCAACCGAGCGGCGGGCCTGATCATGGCCGGCGTCCTGCTGCTGGCCTTCCAGCACGCCCTGCTTCTGGGACAGAGTCTCGCCAAGGCCGACAAGGTGGCGGCGGCGCCGGCGATCTGGATTCCGTTCGCCCTGTTCTCGAGCTTCGCCGTCTGGCTTTTCCTGGGCAGCCGCACGCGTCCGGGCGATACGCCTGTCTCGCGGCTGGTCCGCCGTATCAACAACCTGGTCACGCGCCTGGTGCGCGCCCTGCCTCTGCCCAAGCGACAACCCGCATGAAGCTGCAGCTCTACGTCCTGCGGACCGTCGCCACCCGAATCCTGGGCGCGGCGCTGATCCTGATGTCCATCCTGCAGATCCTTGACCTGCTGGACGTGACTACCGACATCCTGGACCGGGGCCTGGGCATGGCGGGCGTCGCCTACTACGCCGCCCTGCGCCTGCCCCGCCTGTTCGAGCAGGTCGCTCCGATCGCGGTCCTGGCCGGCGGCCTCTTCGCCTTCTCGCAGCTGGCGCGCGAAAGCGCCGTGGTCGCCATGCGGGCCAGCGGCATCTCCGGATACCGCATCGTCGGGATGGCCATGCCGGCCGTGATCGCCGTCATGCTGCTGGACGCGCTCTGCGGCCAGGTCCTGGCGCCACGCTCCGATCCGACCCTGGCGGACTGGTGGCGGAACACCACGCCGGTCGCCGAGCGCAAGGCGCCCTCGCCCCGCACCTTCCGGGCGGGTTCCGATCTCGTCATCGGGGCGGACGCCTCGGCGGATGGGCGCGAGATCACCAGCCTCACCATCTTCCGCCGCAACGCCAAGGGCATCCTCGTCGAAAAGGTCGAGGCGTCGAAGGCGCTCTACGATGGTCGCCGCTGGACGCTCCAAAGCCCCAAGACGACCCGCTTCGCCGGCGACCTCGCCCAGACCTCGACGGCGGCGTCGATCAACTGGCCGACGGCTCTGCGACCGCAAGACGTGCAGGGCCTGTTCGGCGACGACAGCGCGCCCACCGCCGCCACGGCTCGCCGCGCGCTGGAGAACGGTGGTTCGGATAGGCCGGAGAGCTTCTACGCCACCCACTTCCAGTCCGCGTTCGCCAGCCCGTTCGTCTCTCTGGTCATGCTGCTGCTGAGCGCGCCCGTCGCCCTCGCCAACTTCCGCAGCGGCCAGGGCGCGGTCCTGCTGACGGCCGGCCTTGGCGCTGGCCTCCTCTTCCTGGTGGCGAACGGGATGCTGACCGCCCTGGGCGAGTCCGGCGCCTTGTCGCCCTTGCTGGCCGTCTGGGCCGCTCCCGCCATCTTCGGCGCGCTGGCGGCGCGCACCTTCTTGGCCCTGGAGGGGTGATGCCTTTCGACTCCACGAACGCCGACCTTCAGGTCATCCCGGTCAAGACGCCGGACGAGCTTAAGCGCTTCATCGTCCTGCCCGCCCGGCTCAACGCCAAGGATCCCAACTGGATCACGCCGCTTTTCATGGAGCGGACCGAGGCCCTGACGCCGAAGACCAACCCGTTCTTCGCCCACGCCGAGGTGCAGCTGTTCCTGGCGACGCGCGGCGGCCGCGACGTCGGACGGATCAGCGCCCAGATCGACCACCTCACCCCTCAGCCGACGCCCGGGCGCTTGGACGGTCACTTCGGCATGATCGCGGCCGAGGACGACGCGGCGGTTTTCCAGATTCTTTTCCGCACGGCCGAGGACTGGCTGAGCGCGAAAGGCCGCACCCACGCCGTCGGGCCCTTCAACCTGTCGATCAACGAAGAGGTCGGCCTGCTGGTCCACGGCTTCGACACGCCGCCGATGGTGCTGATGGGCCACGACCCGGTCTACGCCGGCAAGCGGATCGAGGAGCAGGGCTACGTCAAGGCCCAGGACCTGTTCGCCTACAGGGCCGACGAGACCGGCGACATTCCCGAGATCGCCCAGCGCCGCGTCAAGCGCGGCCTGCCCGCCGGCGTCGTCCTGCGGCAGCTGGACTGGAAGCGCTATGACGAGGAGGTCGCCACCCTGACCGACATCCTCAACGACGCCTGGAAAGACAATTGGGGCTTCACCCCGACCACCGAGGCCGAGACGCGTCAGCTGGCCAAAGCCCTCAAGCAGGTGATCGACAAGCGCCTGGTCTGGTTCGCCGAGATCGACGGAGAACCGGCCGGCGTCGTCGTCTTCCTGCCGAACGTCAACGAAGCCATCGCCGACCTGAACGGCAAGCTCCTGCCGTTCGGATGGGCCAAGCTGCTGTGGCGCCTGAAGGTCAAGGGCGTGAAGTCGGCGCGCATCCCGCTGATGGGCGTCAAGCGCAAGTTCTCGACCACCCAGCGCGGCCGCATGCTGCCCTTCTGGATGATGAAGGCCAGTCGCGACACCGCGATCGGGCTTGGTTACAACCGGTTCGAAATCTCGTGGGTGCTCGAGGCCAACACGGCCATGACCCACATCGCCGAGAACGTCGGCGGCACGCACTACAAGACCTATCGCGTTTACGAGAAGGCTCTGTGAGCGACTTCAAGGCGCTGATCCTGGCCGGATCGCGGCCGGGCGAAATCGATCCGGCAGCGGCCTACGCCGGCGTCGCTCACAAGGGCCTGATCGTGCTGCAGGGTCAGACCTTGCTGAAGCGAGTGCTGGGCGCCGTCCAGGCCGCGGGGGCCGAGAAGGTCGGCGTCTCCGCCAACGACGAGACGATCCGCGCGGCGTTGGCCGGCGCGAATGTGGAGATCCTGCCGCCCGCCGCCGGCCCCAGCCAGAGCGTCGCCGACGGCGCGGGCGCGCTGGGCTTTCCGCTGATCGTCACGACGGTGGACCATGCGCTGCTCAAGCCCGAGTGGATCACCCGGTTCCTCGCCGATACGCCCAACTCCGCCGACGTCGCCGTGTTGCTGGCGTCGGAGGCCAAGGTCCAAGCCGCCGCGCCTCAGACCAAGCGGACCTATCTGAAGTTCCGCGACGGCCGCTATTCGGGCTGCAATCTCTTCCTGCTGCGCAACGAGAACGCGCTTAACGTCATCGCCGTCTGGCGCAAGGTCGAGGCCCTGCGAAAGCAGCCGTGGAAGATCGCCGCCATGCTGGGGCCGAGCTTCCTCATCCGCTACGCGCTGGGTCTGCTGACGCTGGACGAGGCGGTGGCGCGGCTGGGAAAGCTGGCCAATGTCGAGGCGGCCGCCGTGCGCGCGCACGATGGTCTGGCCGCCGTCGACGTGGACAAGCCCTCGGACCTGGACCTGGTCCGGGAGCTGGTCGGCGAGGCCTAGACGGCCTCGGCCTCCTTCGCCGCCCACTGCGCGGTCAGCGCGCGGTTGCGGACGAGGTCCTCCGGGAAGTCCATCTCGGCCCAATCAAGCCCCTCGATCGAGCGAACGCGCACGACGTCGTGGTTCTGGGCGATCTCATTGATCACGCTGAGGTACCAACGCTTCAGGCCTTCCGGCGTGCGCATGATCGCTTCCAGGGTCTTCACGAACAGCGCCGAGCCCTCGGCGTCGAAGCGCAGGAAACCGATCGACTCGGCGTCGTACTCGGTGATCGTCTTGCCGATGGCGCGAAGGGCGTCCCCTTCGGTCAGCACCTTCATGTCGTCGGCGTCGTAGCCTTCCGCCTTGCGGTCGACCGTCACCGTGATGGGGGCGTCCGGCGCGCTGATCAGACGCTCGGCGATCGCCGGCTCGAACAGGGTGTCGCCGTTGAGGATCATGAACGGCCCGCCGCGCATCTCCTCACGCGCCAACCAGCAGGTCGCGAGGTTGTCGGTCACGCTGTAGAACGGGTTGTAGAGCGTGCGGACCGTCATGCCCGGCAGCGACAGGCGCGCGATCTCGGCCTCGACCAAGTCGCTGCGGAAGCCCGTGACCACCACGGCCTCGGGCACGCCCGCCTGATGCAGGTGGCGCAGCTGCCATTCAAGAACCGTCTTGCCAGCCAGCTCCACCAGGCACTTGGGCCGATCATCGGTCAGCGGCGACAGCCTTTTGCCCTGACCGGCGGCGAGGATGAGGGTCTTGACCGGCTGCATGTCGTTCTAAAAATCTCGCTGGATCGGGGCTTGTTCTCGCCCCTAGAGGAATCGTTGGACCGCGAACCGTGCGGCCGCGAGCGCATAACTGAGCACGAACCGCCCGCTGGGCAAGTCCGCGCGCCCCCTCAAAGCCGCACGCCTTCCGTCGCGCAAGCCTGCTTGGACTCTTTTTTGGCCAAAACGATCAATCGGCAACGGTCGATTTCGCTTAGTCGCTCCCGAGCGCGCCACACCCCATGGTTCAGCTTGGGTTCAGCTTGACCTGAAGATTGTGTGGAGGATTGACGGCCTTCCCCTTCCGGAACCTGAACCATTCCACCATATGGCCATTGTCATATTCGGGTGGGGGCCTCGACTTAAGACCAGGAGGCGTCGTGCAGCGCGCGGAAAGAACCATTCGTCAGCCCGCTGAGGAAAAGCCCGCCGAGGGCCTGCGCCTCGCCCTTTTTTCCGGCAACTACAACTATACCCGAGACGGCTCGAACCAGGCGCTCAACCGCCTCTCGTCCTATCTGATCGAGGCGGGCGCGACCGTTCGCGTCTATTCGCCCACCACCGACACGCCGGCCTTCGAACCCGCCGGCGAACTCGTTTCCGCGCCGTCGGTGGCCATTCCGGGACGCAGCGAATACCGGCTGGCCCTGGGCCTGACGGCCGGCCTGAAAGCGGATCTGGCCGCGTTCCAGCCCACCATGGTCCATCTCTCGGCGCCGGACCTCCTGGGCGCCCAGGCGGGTCGCTGGGGACGCCAGGCGGGCCTTCCGGTCGTCGCCAGTCTGCACACCCGCTTCGAGACCTACCTCTCGTACTACGGCTTCGACTGGCTGAGGCCCACGGTCGAACGCTATCTCGACCGCTTCTACCGCGGCTGCGATCGAGTGCTGGCGCCCAATGCGCCGATCGCCGACCTGTTACGGGCCCAAGGCCTCGGTGAACGGGTGCGCGTGTGGGGACGCGGCGTTGACCGCGACCGTTTCTCGCCGGAGCGCAAGGACATGGCCTGGCGCCGTTCGCTGGGGATCGCCGATAACGAGATCGTCGTCGCCTTCCTCGGTCGCCTGGTCATGGAGAAAGGTCTCGATGTCATGGCCGACACCCTCGCTCGCCTGGGCGACCAGCCGATCCGACCGCTGATCATCGGCGACGGCCCCGCCCGCGCCTTCCTCGAAGCGCGCGCGCCCGAGGCGATCTTCGCCGGTCATCTCGATGGCGACGATTTGGGCCGCGCCGTCTCCAGCGCCGACATCCTGTTCAATCCCAGCCTGACCGAAGCCTTCGGCAACGCCAGCCTTGAAGGCATGGCGGCGGGGCTTGCGGTGCTCTGCCCCCGCGCGCCCAGCACCAGCGCGCTGATCACCGACGGGCACGATGGCGTCCTTGCGCCCAGCCCCGATGCGGAGACCTACGCGAACGCCATCCGCAGCCTGATCGCGGAACCCCTTCGCCGCCTGAGACTCTCGAGGGCGGCCCGCGTGTCCAGCGCCGCGTATGATTGGCGCGCCATCTGCGCCGACGTGCTCGACGTCTATCGCGAACTCGGGGCGGCTCCCGCCTCCCGCGCGCGCTCGGCTGCATGACGGACAAGAGCGGTAAGCGCGGGGGCGCGGCGCGAGGCTGGCTGCTGACGGTCGGCGTGGCCCTCTTGGCGATCCTGTTGGCCACTCACGGCGCCGGCGCCGTGCGCGCCCTGGTCGCCGAAGTGGGGTGGCAAGCCATCCTGGTCGTGGCTGCGCACCTGCCGGTGACCTTCATGGCCACTGTCGGCTGGCAGGTGCTGTTGCCGCCCGACCGCCGGCCATCGCTGCCGTTCCTGTTCCGGCTGAGGCTGATCAAGGAGGCGGTCAACGCCCTGCTGCCGGTGGCGCAGGTCGGCGGCGAGGTCGTGCGGGCCAAGCTAGCCGCGCGTCAGGGTCTGACCCTGGCCGAAAGCACGGCCAGCTGCGTCGTCGATGTTCTCGCCGGCACCGTCGGGTTGGTGCTGTTCGTGCTCGCCAGCCTGGCGGTCGCCATGGCCACCCTGCGCGATCCGAGTCTGGCCCAGGCGGGCCTGGCCGTTGTCGGCGTCGTGTTCCTGATCGCCACGATCCTGTTCATCGCGCACAAGGCCGGCGTCGGCCAGCGTATCGGCCAGTTCTCCCAAAGATGGACAGCGATCGCCGGCCGCGTCGGCGCGCTCGGCGACGCCTTTCGCGACATCGGCGCTCGGCGGAAGGAGATCGGCGCGTCCTGGGCCTGGCACATGGCCGCCTGGCTCGCGGGCGCGTTCGAAACCTACGTCTCCATGTGGGCCCTGGGCTTGCACCCCACGCTGGTCCAGGCCCTGATCGTCGAGGGCTTGGCCCAGACAGCCAAGGTCGTCGGCTTCGCCATTCCCGGCGCGCTCGGCGTCCAGGAGGGCGGCTATCTATTGCTGGGCGGCGCGCTGGGCCTGTCGCCGGACCAGGCTCTGGCCCTCTCGCTGTTGCGACGCCTGCGTGAACTCACCCTAGGCGCTCTAGGCCTCGTGCTCTGGCGAACAACACGTCCGGCGACGTCCATGCCCACCGGCGAGACCTCTGCGGCTACCGCCTCGTAGTTCCCACATATCAGGATATCATCCTGTATTTTGGCATTGAAAGCCTGGCGTCGCGCCGCTACCAAGATGGCGGACTCTGCGCGCAAGGGAGGCGGCATGATCCTGGATCGGCGGACACTGCTGACGGGCCTCGCGCTCGCGCCTAGCATCGCGCTCGCCAGGGAGGCCGCGTCCGTGTGGACCTTTGATTTCCAAACGTCGTCCCCCAAGCCTTATGACCCGGCCGCGGGCCACGGATGGGAGCCGGGCCCCGGGCGCCTGTTCTCGGTGAAGGTTCCAGAGGGCGACTACCGCGTCGCTCTGGACATGGGCGGCGACCAGGCCAGCGAGACCACGATCAAGGCCGAAGCCAGACGGCTGATGCTGGAAAGCGTCCGCGTCGGCGCCGGCGAGACCGAAACGCGGACGATCATCGTCAATGTCCGCCGTCCGGACCTCGCGCCACCGCCTCCCAACGCGCCTGGTGGAACACGCGTCCTGCTCAATCCGCGCGAGGACGGCAGCTACGCCTGGGACGACAAGCTGACTCTGGAGTTCTGCGGCCCGACCGCCGCCGTGCGACGCCTCCGGATCGAGCCGGTCACGGTCCCAACCGTATTTCTGGCGGGCGACTCGACCGTCACCGACCAGCGCTTCGAACCGGCCGCCGGCTGGGGCCAGATGCTGCCGCGCTTCTTCAAGCCCGAAATCTCGGTCGCCAACCACGCCGAGTCCGGCGAGACCCTGAAGTCGTTCCTGATCGAGCGCCGTCTCGACAAGATCCTCAGCCGGATCAAGCCCGGGGACTGGCTGCTGATCCAGTTCGGCCACAACGATCAGAAGACCCAGTGGCCGCAGACCTACGCCGAGGCCGCCACCACCTATCGGGACTACCTGCGCGTCTATGCCGGCGAAGCCCGGCGACGCGGCGCGACGCCCGTGTTCGTCACGTCCATGCACCGCCACCGCTTCGACGCGGCCGGAAAGGTGGTCGACACCTTGGGCGACTATCCCAAGGCCATGCGCGAAACGGCGGGCGACTTGGGCGCCCCGCTGATCGACCTCCACGCCATGAGCGCCGCCTTCTACGAGGCTCTGGGGCCCAAGGAAGCCTGGAAGGCCTTCAACGACGGCGGCAAGGACCTGACACACCACAACAACTACGGCGCCTATCAACTCGCGCGCTGCGTCGTCGAGGGCGTCCGGACCCATGTTCCTGATCTCGCCGCCCATCTGGCGGGCGACTTGCCGCCGTTCGATCCGGCCCGCCCGCCTTCGCCCGACGCCTTCACTCTGCCGCCCAGCGCGGTCGCCAGTCAGGAGCAACTCCGTGGCAATTGAAACCGACCGCCGCGCCCTGCTCGGCCTCGCCGCCGGCCTGGCGGCCATGCCCGCCCTGGCCCGCGCCCAGGACACGCCCCCGGCGATCGAAACCGTCGACCTTTGGCCCAAGGCGGCGCCCGGCGGCGAGAAGGTCACCGTCACCGAACGGGTGATCCTGCGCACCCCTGGCGGTGATCCGAACGACACGGCTTTTCTGAACGTGACCAAGCCCTGGCTGACCATGCGCCGGCCGGCCAAGCCGAACGGCGCGGCGGTGCTAATGATCCCGGGCGGCGGCTATGTTCGCGTGGCCGTCGGCAAGAACGGCGGACCAATCGACGCCTGGCTGGCCAGCCTGGGGGTCACGGCCTTCGTCATGGACTACCGCCTGCCCGCCGACGGATGGGCCGCAGGTCCGGACGTGGCCTTGCAGGACGCCCAGCGCGCCATCCGCCTGATCCGCGCCCGCGCTCCGTCCCTGGGCGTCGATCCCGCCAAGGTCGCGGTGATCGGATTTTCGGCCGGCGGCCATGTCGCGGCGCGCCTGGCGACCCAGTACGGCCGCGACACCTACGCCGCCGTCGATGAGGCGGACAGCCAACCGACCCGCCCCTTCGCGACTGGCCTGTTCTATCCTGTGGTCACAGCCACCCTGCCCCACGCCCATGGACAGTCGGTCAGGCAGTTGCTGGGCGCGACCCCGACAGACGCCCAGCGCATCGCCGTTTCGGCCGAGCAGCATGTGCCCGCGGACGCGCCGCCGACCTTCATCGCGGCCGCGGCCGACGACAGGGTGGTGCCCGTCGAGAACAGCGTGCTGATGTGGCAGGCCCTGCGCGCCAAGAAGATCCCGGTCGAGATGCATTTGCAGGAGGTCGGCGGCCACGGCTTTGGCCTCAAGGGGCCCGATGGTCAGGTCGCTCCGTCGATGTTGGCGCTGGACGCCTTCTTCCGGCGCCACGGTCTCTACGCGTGATCGAAGGCGGCCCGGCCCTGGCGACCGAGGCGATCAACGCCGCGATCGCCCACGCCCACGCCCGCGGCGGCGGCGAGGTCGTTCTGCCTGCGGGCCGCCATCTGTCCTTCTCGATCCGCCTGCTCAGCGGCGTCACCCTTCGCCTGGAGGAGGGATGCGTGCTGGAAGCGGCCGATCCGGCGCTTCACGGCGGGGCCTATGATCCGGCCGAACCCAATCCGCACGACCTATGGCAGGACTTCGGCCACAGCCACTGGCGAAACAGCCTGATCTGGGGCGAGGACCTTGAGGACGTGGCGATCCTGGGCCCGGGCCGCATCGACGGGGCGGGCCTGACGCGCGAAGGCCCCGGCTCGCGCTGGTCGCGCCAGTCGGGCGAGTTTCCGCTCAGCATGGCGGGCCTGTCGGCGGAAGCGATGGCTGAGCTGTCACCGGCGATCGAGGCGATGGTCGGCCTCGGCAACAAGGCCATCGCGCTCAAGCGTGTGAAGCGAGCCCGCATCGAGGGCCTGACGATCTTCCGAGGCGGCCATTTCGCCGTCCTGGCCTCAGGCTGCGAAGACCTCGTCCTGCGCGACCTCATCATCGACACCAACCGCGACGGCCTCGACATCGACGCCTGCCGCGACGTGCTGGTCTCCGGCTGCCGGGTCAACACGCCCAACGATGATGCGATCGTCCTGAAGAGCTCTCTGGCGCTCGGAGAGCCCATCGCGACCGAACGCGTGACCATCGAGCGCTGCGAGGTCAGCGGCTTCGACCTTGGGACCATGCTCGACGGGACCTTTGGTCGGACCCAGCAGCGCGCGCCCGACCAGGATCGCGTCACCGGTCGCATCAAGCTGGGCACGGAGTCCAACGGCGGCTTCCGCGACATCGTCGTCCGCGACTGCCGCTTCACCCGCTCGAGGGGCCTCGCCCTGGAGGTGGTCGACGGCGGGACCATGGAGAACGTCATGGTCGAGCGGCTCGTCATGCAGGAGGTCACCACGGCCCCAATCTTCCTGCGCGTCGGTGATCGTCGGCGCGGCCCGGAGGGCACGCCCGTGGGCGCCATGCGAAACATCGTGCTGCGCGAGATCACGGCGACCGATATCCTGCCCGACTACGCCGCCACGATCGCGGGCCTGCCGGACGCGCCGATCGCGAACGTGACGCTGTCGAACATCCGCCTGTCGTATCGCGGCGGCGGCCTGGCGGGCTGGGCCGAGCGCCCCGGGGATCTCCCCGAAGCCTATCCGGAACCCAGCATGTTCGGCCCCTCCCCGGCCCACGGGCTCTGGGCGCGGCACGTGGACGGCCTCAAGATCGAGAAGCTGTCCATCGAGACCGAGACTCCGGACCGGCGGCCGGAGCGCCTGTTTGAGAATGTCCGACAGACGGAGGCCTCATGATCCTCGACCGGCGTAGCCTGCTCGCCAGCCTCGCCGCGACGCCGTTCGCGGACCAAGCGCCCTATCGCCGCGAGCAACGCCTGTTCGCCGACGACTTCCGCCGGGGCCTCGATCAATGGGTCATCGAGGCGGAAAAGCCCGCGACGGCGCAGGCGCGAGACGGCGTGCTGGAGATCATCGCGCCGGGCGGGCTGACGGCCTGGTTCAAGCCCGAGCTCATCGGCCCGGCAGCCATCACCTATCAGGCTCAAGCCGTGTCGGCCGGCGGTCCCTACGACCGGGTCAGCGACCTGAACGCATTCTGGATGGCGCGCGAGGTCGACGGCGGATCGCCGCTGGACCATCCGCGCAGCGGCGCTTTCGCCGACTACGACACGCTGAAAACCTACTATGTGGGCCATGGCGGCAACAGCAACACGACCACCCGCTTCCGCCGTTATGTCGGGCGTCCGGGCGAGCGGCCGCTCCTGCCCCAGCACGACCACGCCGCGCCTGAAGAAATGCTGACGCCCAATCGGTGGGTGTCGGTACGCCTTGTGGCGGATGGGCGCCGCATCGAATACTGGAGCGACGGGCGACGGCTCTTCGATCTCGATGACCCGGCGCCCTACCCGCGCGGATGGTTCGGCCTTCGGACCACCCAGAGCCACCTGCGCATCCGCGACTTCGCCGTCTTCCGACTGGCGCTCTGACCTTAAGCAAGAGAACGAAAAGCCGGCGCGAGGAGTCCTCGGCCGGCTTCTTCCGATCGCAGAAATAAAGGGGCGAGGCGCCCGCAGCGCCTCGCCCCAGTCGCGCCTTAGAACTTCAGGCCCATGCCGACAAAGAAGCGGCGACCGAAGTAGCCCAGCTCGGTCAGGCGGATGTCGCCGGCGGTCGAGCGCTCTTCTTCCTTGGTCAGGTTCTTGCCTTCGACGAAGAAGGACAGGCCCTGCAGGTTGAACAGTTGCTTCGGCTTCCACGTGACCTTGCCGTCGAGGTAGCCGGTCGCGTCGCGGTAGACCGGTTGACCCGAGTTGTCGGCGGCCGAGACCAGATACTTGGAGCGGTAGTTGTAGGCCAGGCGGGCGTTGATCGGCCCCTTGTCGTACCAGACCGTCAGGTTGGCGCTGTCGGAGGACAGGCCCGGGAACGGCAGCGGCGAACCGTCTAGCTGGGAATAGAGCTCGACGTTCTTGGCCTTCTGATAGGTGTAGTTGGCGTCGACCCCCAGGCCCGACAGGATGCCGGGCAGGAAGGTGAAGGCGGTCTTGGCCGTGATTTCCACGCCCGAGATCTTGGCGCCGTCGCCATTGATATAGGTGTTGTAGTTGTAGAGCGTACCGTCGCCATAGACGTCACGTTTGCCGATCAGGGTTCGGCTCGAGACGTAGAACGACCTGATGTCCTTCTTGAACAGACCGACCGACACCTGGGTGTCCTTGTTCGGATAGTATTCGAACGACAGGTCGTACTGGTTGGCGCGGTACGGCTTCAGCTCGGGATTGCCGGCGGTGCAGCTCGGCTCGTCGAACTCGCCGTTCGCGTCGGGCGAGTTGTCGGTCGTGCAGGTCACCGTCGGCATCAGGAAGTCCATCCGCGGACGGGCCATCAGCTGGGCGAAGCCCGCGCGGGCGGCCAGCTGGTTCGGGATGACCCAAAGGCCAGCGTTGAAGCTGGGGAGCCACACCGTGTAGCTCTTCTTCATGCTCGCGAGCGAGTTGCCGATCGTATAGGTCGTCGAGGACCCGCCGTTGGTGGCCGCGTAGGTCTGCTGACGCGTGGAGACGCCGCTGCCGCTGGTCTCGGTGTGGACCCGGCGAACGCCGAAATTTCCTTCGACGTCGAAGCCGGCCAGCGGGAACTCGTAGTTGAACTTCAGGTACTGGGCGTCGGTCTTTTCAGCGATGTTGTACGGGAACTGGCTGTAGGCCTTGCCGTCGCTTCCCGTCGTCTTCTCGAGGTTGTTCAGGTTGAAGTGCGAGGTGTCGAGATACTGCGCCACCGACGCGAAGTTCGGGTAGTTCCAGGTCGACGGGATAGAGCCGCCGCCGAAATAGAAGTCGCTGGGCAGGCCGGTCATCGCCTGGGCGAAGACCGAGTTCGAGAAGGCGCGCGACCAGGTCTCGGTCGTGGACCAGTAGCCCGTGGTCGAAGCGGCCGAGGCGTTGACCGGATTGGTCTGGTCGGCGGCCTGCGAGCCGAGGATCGTGGCCGTCGAGTTCACCGCGTTCGAATAGATCACCGTATCGTCGGTCGTCGAATACGGGTTGGAGCCGGGGTTCAGGATGAAGCCGCCGTAGCCATAACCCTTGGTCGAGAAGTCGGTCATGCGACCACCGAACTCGATCTTCGGGATGAACCGCAGACGCGTGTCGTAGTCGAAGTCGAGCTTGTACTGCTCTTCCTTGGAGGCCGCGTTGGAGGGACGATACTGGATCTGCCACTGGCGGATCGCCGAGGCGTCGGACGGGCTGTAGCCGCTGGCGAAGGCGAACGAAGGATTGCCAGTCGCCGGGTCCAGAGAAACCGTCATTCCGGGCGTGTCGAACGTCACGCTGACGTTGTTGGTCTGGGCGACGTTGCTGGTGTCGGCCTTTGAGCCCTGGAATTCGACCTGCAGACGGTCGCCGCGATAGTTGGCTCCGAAGCTGTAGTAGTTGCTGGTCGTATCGTTCGAGAAGTCACGGGCGCTAATGCCGAAGCCGCCATAGCCGCCAGCGCCCGACGTCGTCAGGCAGTTGCCCAGGGTGTACGAGGTGACGTTGTGGTTGGCGTCGACCTTGACCGAAGACGCCGTCGTGTCGGTGCTCGAGCATGCCGTGGCGGAGGCCGCGTTACGCAGACGCGTGGCCGAGGTGAAGTCGGTGCCGTAGTTGATGTCGTTCAGGCGGTTCTTACGCTCGTTGCGATTGTAGCTGACCCAGGCGTCGATCTTGTCGGTGAAGCGATACTGAGCGGTGAACTCGGCCGAGACGCGCTCGTCGCTGCGCGTCCAGACGCCGTAGCGGGCGGTCCGGGGCGCATAGTCATACCATTGCGACAAGCAGGCGTTGCGCAAGTTGGTCGTCGAGATCTGGGTCGCGTCAGGCGTGGTCAGCGTGTTGCAGCTCGCCTGGCTCGTCACGCCCTTGGCCAGCGCATTGATCTGCGCGTTGTAGGCGGTGCTGTAGTAGTCGACCGTCTTGTCGGCCGAGTTGTCGAAGTCCGCGAAGCGGCCCCAGGACGTGTTGCGGACATAGTCGCCGCGCGTATCGACCTTGTCGTAGGTGACGTTGGCCATCAGGCCCAGGCGACCGTCCAGCAGGCGGGTCGCGGCGAACAGGTTGCCACGCGGCTTCCAGCTGCTGGCGGTGTCGAGATTTTGAGCCGAAGCGGTCAGCGACAGCGTGGGCTTCTTGAAGTCCAGCGGCTTGCGGGTCTTGACCGAGACCGTGCCCCCGACGCCGCCCTCGGTCATGTCGGCGGTGAAGCCCTTGAACACGTCGATCGACTGAACCAGCTCCGAGGCCAGTTCACGGAAGTCGTTCGAACGACCGCCGCCGCCATAGACCTGCAGGTTGCCGGCCGTGGACAGCGTGCTCATGCCGTTGATTTCGACCCGGTTCAGGTCGGGCTCGACGCCACGGATCGAGACCGCGTTGCCTTCACCGAAGTCGCGAGCCAGCTGAACGCCAGTGATGCGCCCCAGGGCCTCGCCGACGTTCTTGTCGGGGAACTGGCTGATGTCCTCGGCGACGATCGAGTCGGAGATGGTGCCCGCGCGCTTCTTGCGATTCATCGCCGATTGCAGGCTGGCGCGCGTCCCGACGACGATTTCCTCGACGACAGTCGCCTCCGAGGCGTCGGCGGGGGCGGTCTGAGCCATAGCTTGATCGGCGATGGCGATGCCGGCGCTCAGCGCCAGGATAGACGCGGTGGCGGCGACCTTACGGCGACGGGTCGTCGAGAAATGCATGTTGTCCCTCCCTTACATAGACCTTGCCGACCCGGCTGAGGACGGCTGGACGCCTGATGCACGTGACGCTCCAACCCCGGACGCGATCGACGCACAACGGCTCATTCTTGGGATTGAGTCCTAATTTCCATATAATGAGATGTCAATGCAATTTGTGGGAAGACAAAATGGGGGTTTCATGGTGTAACGCGAATGGCCCGAGCAGGCGTGAAACAAGCCTCCAGAAGCCGTCTCCTAGGGCGGCCCCGGGGCCCGTGTAAGCCTTGAGGGAGGTCGCCATGCCGATGCTTTTCCACAGGAAAAAACGAATTCAGGCAGGCGTTTGCGCCCTGGCCTTGATCAGCGCCGGCGCCGGCGCGCAAGCCGCCCCCCGCTGGATGGAGTCACTGGATCGCGGCGTGGTCGCCGTGCCGGCCTCCGGCGGCGGCGTTCTCGTCAGCTGGCGCCTGCTGGGCGATGATCCGTCGAGCGCGGCCTTCAATCTCTATCGCGACGGCAGGAAGTTGAACGGCGCGCCGCTATCGCGCGGCGCCAATTTCGTCGACACGACGCCAGGCGCCGGGACCTACGCTGTTCGTCTTGTCACCAAGGGCAAGGAGGGGCCTGACAGCGCTCCGGCCACGGTCTGGACCGAAGGCTACCTTTCGATCCCGATCGAGCCGCCGCCGACGGGCGTTACGCCCACGGGCGAGACCTATTCCTACACGGCCAATGACGCCAGCGTCGGCGACCTGGACGGTGACGGGCGTTACGAGATCGTCCTGAAGTGGGACCCGACCAACTCGAAGGACAACGCCTTCGGCGGATACACCGGCGACGTCTACCTCGACGCCTATACGCTGGAGGGCAAGCGGCTTTGGCGTATCGACCTGGGCCGCAATATTCGGGCCGGCGCGCACTACACGCAGTTCCAGGTCTTTGACTATGACGGCGACGGCAAGGCCGAGATCGCCGTCCGCACCAGCGACGGAACGATAGACGGAACCGGCAAGGCGCTGCGCGATCCGAACGCCGACTGGCGCGAGACCGGCGGCGAGCGGCCCCAGGCCGACCGCACCGGGGCCTTCGTCCAACCGGACGGGACCAAGGTCGCCAAGGTCCAGGGCCGAATCCTCAAGGGCCCCGAGTTCCTGACCGTTTTCGAAGGCGCGACCGGCAAGGCGCTCGCCAGCGCGCCCTACTCGCCCCCGCGCGATCCGCGTACGGATGCGCCCTCCGTCGAGCAGATGACAGAGGTCTGGGGCGACGGCTACGCCAACCGCTCCGATCGCTTCCTGGCGGGCACGGCCTATCTGGACGGCCAGCGGCCCAGCATCATCATGGGCCGCGGCTACTACGCCCGCTCCACCGTCGCTGCTTGGGATTATCGCGACGGCAAGCTGACGCAGCGCTGGCTGTTCGACAGCGCCGCGCCGGGAAATGAAGCCTACGGCGGTCAAGGCAACCACCAACTCAGCGTCGCCGACCTCGATGGAGACGGCCGTGACGAGATTCTCTACGGCTCCATGGCGATCGACGACAACGGTCAGGGTCTGTGGAGCGCGCGCCTGTTCCACGGCGACGCCATGCATGTCGGCGACCTGGACCCTACCCGCCCGGGCCTTGAGAAGTTCGGGGTTCACGAGAGCCCCAAGGCCAATGGTGGTGTCGGCGCGGCCATGCTGGACGCCAAGACCGGCAAGGTCCTCTGGAGCACGCCGACGGACAAGGACACCGGCCGCGGCCTCGCCGCCGACATCGACCCTCGTTTCCCCGGCGACGAAGCCTGGGGCTCGAACCAGGAGGCGCTCTACACGGCGCAAGGCAAGCCGATCGACGGCGTGAAGCACCCGCGCCAGACCAACTTCGCGATCTGGTGGGACGGCGACGAGCTTCGCGAGCTGCTCGACAGGAACCAGATCAGCAAGTGGGACTGGAAGACCGGCCAGACTACGCCGCTGCTGACGGCCGAGGGCATGACATCGAACAATGGCACCAAGGCCACGCCGACCCTGTCGGCCGACATCCTGGGCGACTGGCGCGAGGAGCTGATCTTGCGTGCGGAGGACAACAGATCCTTGCGGATCTACGCCACGCCCTATCCGACCGACCGCCGCCTGGTCACGCTGATGCATGACCCGCAATATCGCGTGTCGATCGCCTGGCAGAACACCGCCTACAACCAACCGCCCCACACCAGCTTCCATCTCGGCGCGGGCATGAAGACGCCCAAGCCGGTCGCGATCATCACGCGGAAGGCGTCGCAATGAAGTCGTTCCTGATCAGCGGCGCGGCCGCCCTGCTTCTCGTCGGCGCCGCGAGCGCCCAAGACCTCCAGACCGCCGCCAAGCCCGGCGCGCCCGAACCGCCGGTGGAATGGGTCGACAAGGCCACCGGCCACCGGATCGTGCGCCTGTCACGCGAAGCCGGCAGCTCCAGCCTGTACTTCAACTACAACGCCTATACGCCCAAGGGCGATCGGCTGGTGTTCTCGACGCCGACCGGCATCACGGCCATGGACCTCAAGACCCGAGCGCTGACCAAGATCGTCGAGGGCAAGGTCCGGCTGCTGTTCGTCGGACGCAAGACGGGCGCGGTCTACTACGAGAAGGCTCTGACCGTCGATCCGATGGGCCCCAAGGCGGTCATGGCGACCGATCCATATACCAAGGCCACGCGCGAGGTCGCCAAGATGGACCGCGGCGGCCTGCAGACGCTCAACGCCGACGAGACGCTGCTGGCCGGCGTCGCCGTGCGCACGGACGTCGCGATCCCACCGAACCTCGCCGACGCCCTCCCCAAGAACCCGGACGACGTCAAAAGCGCCGACGGCAAGGAGTTATCCTACGCGGAGGGCCGCGAGGTGCAGCTCAATGCGCGCCTGGACAGCCGTATCCCGATGGAGATCTTCACGATCAACACGGTCACCGGCGAACGCAAGGTCGTGCACCAGGCCACGGACTGGTTGAACCACCTGCAGTTCTCGCCGACTGATCCGGGGCTCCTGATGTTCTGTCACGAGGGGCCCTGGCACAAGGTCGACCGCCTGTGGCTGGTTCGAACCGACAAGCCGAATGATGCGCCGGTCAAGATCCACACCCGCACCATGAACATGGAGATCGCGGGCCACGAATGGTTCAGCGCCGACGGCAAGACGGTCTGGTACGACCTCCAGACCCCGCGCGGCGAGGACTTCTGGGTCGCCGGCTACGAGATCGCCACCGGCAAGCGCAACTGGCTGCATCTGGAGCGCAACGCCTGGTCGGTGCACTTCAACTCATCGCCCGACGGCAAGCTGTTCGCCGGTGACGGCGGCGACAGCGAGATGGTCGCCCATGCGCCCGACGGCAAATGGATCGTGCTGCTGAAGCCCCGCGCCATCCCCGATGTCGCCGGCATCCACGCGCCGGGCGCCGAACACCTGATCAGCCCCGGCGTGCTTGACGCCGAGCGCTTGGTCGACATGCGCGGCCACGACTATCGCCTGGAGCCGAACGTCAACTTCACGCCAGACGCCAAGTGGCTGGTGTTCCGCTCGAACATGCACGGCGCCAATCAGGTCTACGCGGTCGAGATCGCCAAGGCGCAGCCGTAAGCGCCGCAACCTCGGCGCTCCTCAGCGGGCGCCGAACAGCGCCTTGTCCGCGACCTCGGCCATGCGGGCGTAACCCGCGTCGCCGGGGTGCAGAAAGTCGCCGCTGTGCAGGCCTTCCAGCATGCGCGAGGGCTTGGCCGGATCCTTCATCGCCGCTTCGAAGTCGATGACTCCGTCGAACTCGCCGCTGTTGCGGATCCAGCCGTTGACCGCCTGACGCGTCGTCTCTCCAGCGGCGTGGAAGTACATCGCGCCCTCGAACGGCAGCAGCGTGCCGCCATAGACCTTGACGCCCCGCGCATGCGCCCGGGCGATCAGCTGGCGATAGCCGGCGATCAGCTCATCGGCGGTCACCGCCTCGCTGGCGTAGCCTGGCTGGGCGGCGCGGCCGATATCGTTGATGCCTTCCAGCACCACCACGCCCGATAGGCCCGGGATCGACAGCACGTCGCGGTCGAAGCGGGTCAGGGCGCTGGGACCAGATCCCTCGCGCAGCAGCCGGCCGCCGCTGATCCCCACATTGACGACGCCGAACGCGTCGCCCCGCGCGGCGATCCGGGCCGCCAATTGCTCGGGCCACCCCATGTCGGCGTCCGGCGTGGAGCGCGCGCCTTCGGTGATGGAATCGCCGATGGCCGCGATCACGGGGCGCTGGCTGACGCCGCGCACCTCCACCCCGGAGATCAGGCCCGGCCCGCGCGTCGCCTGCTCGCCGGGAATTTCGGTCTTGGCGGTGTGGTTACCCTGCGGCGAGAGGAACAGACGGACACGATGGCCCGCCGGCGCGGTCGGCTCTACGAAAAAGGTCGCGACCGACAGGTGGTCCATGGCCTTGGCCGGCAAGGCGATGGGATCGCTGAGCAGCGGCGCGCCGGGCGCGATCGACGCTTCGGGCTTGCCGCCGAATGTGACAGCGATGGGCGCGCCCTGGATCTTTCCGTCCGCGCTCGCCAGCGCCACCGACATCGCGCCGACCTTCAGGGTGCGTTCGCTCAGCTCGTTGGTCAGGCGCAGGCGAATGGCGTCCCCGCCGAGATTGAGGCGGACGACCTGGCGAGCGGTGACATCCGAGAACAACCGGACTTCGTTGGGCCGCGCTACTGCGACGGACTGCAACGGCGCAATTCCCCAGGCGGCCGACCACGTCGAGAGCGGCGCGGCGACGATCGCGGGCTTGGGCTTCGGCGCGGCGAAGCCGGGGCCTGCGATCAGGACAGCGGCGATGGCCGCCAACGGCAGACCGGCGCGCAAGAGCTTCATGGTTTCCTCCCCAGTTATGTCGTCAGGGACAGCTTGGTCCGCCTAGCCGCGGCTGCCCGGCGACAGACGCCGGACGGACGTGACGCGAGATCGGCAGCTTCAGGCTGGCCAGTCGCGTGGCGACCAGCGCCGCGCCCAGGCGAGCGCCCTGCTCGTTGATGTGGGTGTCGTCGCTGATCCCATCCGGATAGCGCGCGATCTGGTCGTAGGGCTTGTATTGGAGATAGAGCCGCTGCGAGGCCAGCTCTCCCCTCGCCTTCAAGGCCGCCATCATGTCGCCGTCCAGGTCGACCAGCGGGACCTTCAGGTCCTTCGCCACTCGCTGGATGGTGGCCACGTAAGGACCGTGAGCATCCTTCGGCTCGCCGTTCTCCCACATCCAGCGGGCGATCGGCGTGACCAGCACCGGCGTGGCCTTCTTCGCTCGCACGTCGGCCACGAACCGTCGCAGATTGACGTCATAGGCGCCGTTCGGATCGGTGTGGCGCTCCATCTTCTTGGTGTCGGCGTCGTTGTGGCCGAACTGAATCAGGACCGTGTCGCCCGGCTTGAGTTGGGCGACCAACTGGTCCCAGAGGCCTTCCTCGATGAAGGTCTTGGTCGACCGGCCGCCGCGCGCCAGGTTGACGACCTGGACGGCGGGATCGAGCGAGCACTTTAGGACCATGCCCCAGCCCATCTGCGGATAGCGGTCGGCGCCGTAGTTGGCGGCGGTGGAGTCGCTGGCGATGATGATGCGCGGTTCCGAGGTCGCCGGAGCTGTCGTCAGGGCGGCGGCCAGAGCCAAGGCGGCGATCATGATTTGAGCTCCGCGAGGATGGACCGGTCGATGCTGGCGACGTCGCGCACGCCGGTGAGGGCCATGGCCACGCGCATTTCCTTCTCGATCAGGTCCAGCAGCTGGGTGACGCCCGCTTCGCCGCGCGCGGCCAGGGCGTAGACGGCGGCTCGGCCCAGCAGGACGCCCTTGGCGCCCAGCGCCAACATCCGCACGACGTCCAGGCCGGAGCGCACGCCGCTATCGGCCAGCACGGTCAGCCGGTCTCCCACCGCGTCGGCGATCGCCGGCAGCGCCCGGGCGCTGGACAGCACGCCGTCGAGCTGGCGGCCCCCATGGTTGGAGACCACCACGCCATCCGCGCCGATGTCGGCCGCGGCCTTGGCGTCTTCGGGATCGAGCACGCCCTTGATGATCAGGGGACCTTTCCACAGGTCGCGGATCCACTCGAGGTCCTTCCACTGGATGGAGGGGTCGAAGTTCGCCCCCAGCCAGCCCATGAAGTCCTCGAGGCCGGAGTTCTCGCCCAGCACCGGCGCGACATTGCCCAGGGTGTGGGGGCGCCCCATCACGCCGACGTCCCAGGCCCAGGCCGGCTTGAACATCGCCTGGGCTATGCGCCGCGCGGCCGCGTTCGGTCCGCTCATGCCGGAGTGGGCGTCACGATAGCGGGCGCCGGGCACGGGCATGTCGACCGTGAAGACCAGGGCCGTGGCGCCCGCTTCCCGGGCTCGGATCAGCAGGTCGCGCATGAAGGCGCGGTCCCGCAACACGTAGAGCTGGAACCAGATCGGCGCCGACGACGCCTTGCTGACCTCGTCGACGTCGCAGACCGAGACCGTCGACAGACAGAACGGCACGCCCTTCTTGGCGGCGGCCCGCGCGGCCTGGCACTCGCCGCGTCGCGCGTACATGCCCGTCAGGCCGACCGGCGCCAAGGCGACCGGCAAGGCCTGCTTGACGCCGAACAGCGTGGTCGAGGGATCTCCGGCGGAGACATCCTTCAGCACGCGCTGGCGTAAGGCGATGTCGGCGAGGTCCGAGACGTTGCGGCCCAGGGTCCGCTCGGCGTAGGCGCCGCCGTCGATATAGTCGAACAGGAAGCGCGGCAGCTTGCGCCGCGCCGCCTCGCGAAAGTCCGTCGTGGACGAGACGATCATGGCTACTGCAGGTTCACGAAGGCGCCGCCGTCGACCAGCAAAGCCGCGCCGGTGACGTACTTGGCGAGATCCGAAGCCAGGAACACGATCGGCCCGGCCAGGTCGTCGGGCTCGCCCAGGCGGCCCAGCGGGATGCGGCCGGCCATGTATTCGCGCTTGGCGACGTCGGCGAGGTCTTCCTTGTTGATGGCCGTCTCGATGGTGCCCGGCAGCACCGAGTTGCAGCGGATGCCGTGCTTGCCCAGCGCGATCGCCGTCGATTGCATCAGGCTGTGCACGCCGGCCTTGGTCGGGGTGTAGTGGGTCTGCATGCCGCCGCCGACCAGGGCGCTGATCGAGCTGACGGCGATGATCGCGCCACCGTGACCCTGCTTCACCATCTGGTTGGCCGCGGCCTGAACCATGTAGTAGGCGCCGAAGAGGTTCACCTTCATCGTCCGCTCCATGACCTCGGGCGGCATGTCGAGGAAGGCGTGGAAGGGGCAGATGCCGGCGTTGTTGACGAAGACGTCGACCTTGCCGAACGCGTCCACGGCGGCTTCCACGAAGGCCCCTGCGGTCTCGACCTGGGCGACATCGCCCTTCACCGCGATGGCGCGGCGGCCCAGCGCTTCGATCTGGGCGACGGCGTCGGCCGCGCCTGCTTCGTCGGAGTGGTAGTTGATCGCCACGTCGGCGCCGTGCTGGGCGCAACCGATCGCGGCGGCCTTGCCGATCCCCTGCGAGGCGCCGGTCACCAGCACCACCTTGTCCTTCAGAAGCATCGTTCCTCCACTCCGTTACAACTCGTCTAGCCCTTGCGGGCGGTCTTTTTGCCATTCCAGCCGAGGTCTCGGCCGATAGCGTTGGCGGTGTCACGGACGTCGTCGACCAGCGCCTTCATGCGGTCGTCGTCCATGTATTGGGCCGCGCCCGAAACGCTGATCGCCCCGACGATCAGCCCCGAGGGCCCACGGATCGGCGCGGCGACGCAGCGGATGCGGTCCTCGTTCTCTTCAAGGTCGAAGGCGACGCCACGCTTGGCGTAGTCGCGCATCCAGTCGATCCATTGGGCCTCGTCGGGCGCGCCGGGCGCCGGCGGCCCTTCCGACCGGTAGAGGTCGCGCAAGCGATCCTCGACCTCGTCCAGCACCAGCGCCTTGCCCAGCCCCGTCGATCGGATGGGCTGGCGATCGCCGACGCGCGAGCTGATGTTGATACGACGCCGACCGGTCAGCTTGTCGAGATAGAGCGCGCGGCCATCATCGAGCACGCCAAGGTGCACGGTGTCCTCGGTCTCTTCCCACAGCTTCTCGAGATGGGGCCTGGCGATGCGCGGCAGATCCATCTGCTGGCTGGCCAGATAGCCCAGCTCCAGAAGCTTCGAACCGAGGCTGTAGCCTTCGCGCGGCGCTTGAGACAGAAACCGACGCTCGACAAGGGCGGTGGCCAGACGATGAGTGGTGCTGCGGGTCAGGCCTAGTTGCTTGGCCAGCGCCGGCAAGGCGATGGTTCCGGACTCCGCGACCACATCCAGAAGGTCCAGCCCGCGGAACAGAGTCTGGCTGCCGCTCGGAGACTTGGGCGCCGTTTTGTCGTCCCCCTCCATCGTCTCCGCTCCCCTTGACGCTCGTTTCATTTTATAGCACTACCTCTCATATTGTGGAACGCAAGGCAAGCGGACGGTCGGCGACTCTTCCAAGTCGCGGACCATGCAGACCGATAGCGTGTCATAGGTTGTATTGGGGAGGTAGGCGCGGCCAAAACCGCGCTCGGTCTTGCCGAAATATTCGGCGGACGAGCCTTCCTTGTCTCGGGCGTCGTCGAGGGCGATCGCCCCAATAGGTTGGAGCCTCGTCGTATATGGCGTTCCCCGTCATCAAACACGTCCGCGCCTTTGTCGTCCGTGGCGGCGGCGCCGATTATCATGATCAGGGCGCTGGCCACTGGATCGACGACCACATCGCCACCCCGATGTCGC
The DNA here is from genome assembly GCF_000092285.1 of Caulobacter segnis ATCC 21756. Taxonomy (NCBI): domain Bacteria; kingdom Pseudomonadati; phylum Pseudomonadota; class Alphaproteobacteria; order Caulobacterales; family Caulobacteraceae; genus Caulobacter; species Caulobacter segnis. Next base: position 2,998,339 of record NC_014100.1, read on the forward strand.
GCTATCCGGAGTATCGCCAGAGCCGGCAGAGCTTTGGCATCAACGTGCTGGGCACGCTGGTCGTCGAGATCGAGGCCGCCGACGGCACGATCGGCTTCGCGGTGACCACTGGCGGCGAACCGGCCGCCTACATCGTCGAAAAGCACCTTTCCCGCTTCCTGGAAGGCCGCGACCCGACCGAGGTCGAGAAGATCTGGGACCAGATGTATTTCTCGACCCAGTACTACGGCCGCAAAGGCCTGGTGGTGAACGCCATCTCCGGCGTCGACCTGGCCCTCTACGACCTTCTCGGCAAACTTCGGCAGGAGCCGGTCTACGCCCTGCTCGGCGGCAAGGTCCGCGACGAGCTGACCTTCTACGCGACGGGCGCCCGGCCGGATCTGGCCAAGCAGATGGGCTTCATCGGCGGCAAGATGCCTCTGCACCACGGCCCGGCCGAGGGCGAGGAAGGCCTTCGCAAGAACATCGAGGAGCTGGCGACCATGCGCGAGCGCGTGGGCGAAGACTTCTGGCTGATGTTCGACTGCTGGATGTCGCTGGACCTCAACTACGCCACCAAGCTGGCCCACAAGGCCCATGAGTATGGCCTGAAGTGGATCGAGGAAGCGCTGAGCCCCGACGACTACTGGGGCTATCGCGACCTGAAGAAGAATGCCCCGACCGGCATGCTGGTCACCACTGGCGAGCACGAGGCCACCCGCTGGGGCTTCCGCATGCTGCTGGAGATGGAATGCTGCGACATCATCCAGCCGGACGTGGGCTGGTGCGGCGGCGTCACCGAGCTGATCAAGATCGCCAACCTGGCCGACAGCAAGGGCGTGATGATGATCCCGCACGGCTCCAGCGTCTACAGCTACCACTTCGTCATCACGCGCCATAACAGCCCGTTCGCCGAGTTCCTGATGATGGCTCCGAAGGCTGATGAGGTGGTGCCGATGTTCCACCCGCAGCTGATCGGCGAGCCGGTGCCGGTGAACGGCAAGCTCAAGCTCTCCGACGCGCCGGGCTTCGGCGTCGAACTCAATCGCGAGGTCGGTCTCCACCGGCCTTACGCCCGCTAGACCTCCCTCAAGGCGAGACCTATGAAACTGCTCCGTTACGGCCCCAAGGGCTCTGAGAAGCCCGGCCTGCTCGACTCCGATGGCCAGATCCGCGACCTGTCCGGCCACGTGCCCGACATCACCGGCGCCCAGCTGTCGCCCGCCAGCCTCAACGCCCTGGCGTCGATCGATCCGACCACCCTGCCCCTCGTCGAGGGCGCGCCGCGCTACGGCTGCCCGATCGCCAGCGTCAGCAAGTTCATCGCCGTTGGCCTGAACTTCGCCGATCACGCCGCCGAGTCGAATCTGCCCATCCCGGAAGAGCCGGTGATCTTCACCAAGGCGGTAAGCTGCATCCAGGGCCCCAACGACCCGGTGATGCTGCCCAAGGGCTCGCTGAAGACCGACTGGGAAGTCGAGCTGGGCGTGGTGATCGGTTCGCGCGCCCGCTACGTTTCGGAAGCCGAGGCCCTGGGCTATGTCGCAGGCTACGTGCTGATCAACGACGTCTCGGAACGCGCCTTCCAGATCGAGCGCGGCGGCACCTGGGACAAGGGCAAGGGCTGTGACACCTTCGGCCCCATCGGTCCCTGGCTGGTGACCTCGGACGAGGTCGGCGATCCTCAGAACCTCGGCATGTGGCTGGAGGTCAACGGCCAGCGCAAGCAGGACGGCTCGTCCAAGACCATGATCTTCCCGATCAGCAAGCTGGTCTCGTACATCAGCGAATTCATGACGCTGGAGCCGGGCGACCTGATCACCACCGGCACCCCTCCGGGCGTCGGCATGGGCCAGAAGCCCGAGCCCGTCTACCTGAAGGCCGGCGACGAGATGCGCCTGGGCATCGAGAAGCTGGGCGAGCAGCGCCAGATCGTCGTCTCCTGGACCAAGGAAGGCGCCGCGTGAGCACCGTCTTCACCAATCGCTTTTCTGGCCGCACGGCCGTGATCACCGGCGGGGCTTCCGGTCTCGGCAAGGCCGTCGCGGCCCGGATCGTCGCCGAAGGCGGCAAGGTCTCGCTCTGGGATCTCCATGCGGAAGCCCTCGCGGCCACCGCCGAGGAGATCGGCGCGAGCCACACCGTCGCGCTCGACGTCTCCGACGAGGCCGCGGTCCTGGCCGCCGCCCAGGCCGCCAACGCTGCGCTGGGCCGGATCGATATTCTGATCGCTTCGGCCGGGATCACCGGTGCCACGGCGACCGTGTACGAGTATCCGACCGACAGCTGGAAGCGCGTGTTCGACATCAACGTCAACGGCGTCTTCTACAGCTGCAAGGCCGTCGTGCCGTTCATGCTGGCGAACGGCTATGGCCGGATCGTCAACGTCGCCTCGGTGGCGGGCAAGGAAGGCAACCCCAACGCCGGCGCCTATTCGGCGTCAAAGGCGGCGGTGATCGGCCTGACCAAGTCGCTGGGCAAGGAACTGGCCACCAAGGGCGTGATCGCCAACGGCATCACCCCGGCGACCTTCGAAAGCCCGATCCTGGAACAGCTGCCGCCAAGCCAGGTCGAGTACATGAAGGGCAAGATCCCGATGGGTCGCCTGGGCGAAGTCCACGAGAGCGCCGCCATGGTCTGCTTCATGGCGTCGGAAGAGTGCAGCTTCACCACCGCCGCGACCTTCGACACCTCCGGCGGCCGGACCACGTTCTAGGAAGGTTGGAGCCATGGCGTACACGGGCCCCATCGTCGATCCCCACATGCATCTGTGGGACCTCGATCGGCACTACTACGCCTGGCTTCAGGACACGCCGCTGCCGAATAACCCGGCCGGCGACATGACGCCGATCGCCTACAAGTCCTATCGCCTCGACGACTATCTGGCCGACGCCAAGGGCTGGAACGTCGTCGAGGTCGTGCACGTCGAATGCGGCCTGCCGCCCAAGGACCAGCTGTCGGAAACCGACTGGCTGCAATCCATCGCCGACCAGCGTGGCGTGATCGGCGGCATCGTGGCCGGGGCGAACCTCGACGATCCTGGCGTCGAAGCGATGCTGGCCGCGCACGCGGCGCGCCGGAACGTCCGAGGGGTCCGCCAGATCGTCAACTGGCACAAGGACCCGGCCAAGACCTACGGCCCCGCCGACAAGCTGCTCGACGCCCGCTGGCGCGAGGGTTTCGCGCTGCTGGCCAAGTACGGTCTGTCGTTCGACCTGCAGCTCTATCCCTCGCAAATGACCGTGGCCGCCGAGCTGGCCGACGCCCATCCGGACATTCCGCTGATCATCAATCACGCGGGCATGCCGACGGATCGCGACGACGCCGGCCTCGCCGCCTGGCGCGACGGCTTGGCGGCGCTGGCCGAGCGCCCGAACGTCAGCTGCAAGATTTCCGGCCTGGCGATGATCGATCGAGCCTGGACCGTCGAAAGCCTGGAGCCCTTCGTGCTGCGGGTGATCGAGACCTTCGGCGTCGAGCGCTGCATGTTCGCGAGCAACTTCCCCGTCGAGAAGGTGCATGGCGCGTTTGGCGCCTTCTACGCCGCCTATGACGCCATCACGGCCCGCTTCAGCGACGACGAGCGCGAGACCCTGTTCGCCGGCGCCGCGCGGCGCATCTATCGCCTCGCCGCCTGAACGGCATTCGACAACGACAAGAACGATCCGGGAGGACCACATGAGCACGACCACGGAAAGCCGCCCCCTCGCCTTCCGCATGCAGCTGAAGCCCGGCGTCGCGGCCGAGTACGAGCGCCGCCATGACGAACTCTGGACCGATCTCGCCGAAGCCCTGCGCGAAGCGGGCGTCTACGACTATTCGATCTTCCTGGACGAGGAGACCATGAGCCTCTTCGCCGTGTTGCGCCTGCGCCCCGACAACACCAAGGACGCCCTGCCCCTGAAGCCGGTGATGAAGCGCTGGTGGGACTACATGGCCGATCTGATGGCGGTCCATCCCGACAACAAGCCGGTCGAATGGCCGCTAAAGCCCGTCTTCTACTTCGAGGGTTGAGCATGCGCGCCCTCCCCGCCCTGGGCCTGACGACCATCCTGCTAGCGGGCTCCGCGCTGGCCGAGCCCGTCCGTTACACGATGACGGCGTTCACCAACGCCAGCCAGTCGAACATGAGCGTGTATGACTCTGCGGACGGGACGCGCTTCTCCCTCAAGAAGCCGCTGGCCTACACGCCGCCCAAGGGGCTGATCCGCGATCCCAGCGTGATGAAGCACACCGACGGCTGGTACTATGTCGCCTACACCACCGGCTGGTCGGGCGACACGATCGGCCTGGCCCGTAGCAAGGACCTGACGGACTGGACCTTCCTGCGCGACGTGAAGGTCGAGGTTCCCGGCGCGACCAACAGCTGGGCGCCGGAATGGTTCGTCGACGAGGACGGATCGGTGAGCCTGATCCTGTCGGTCTCGACCACGGGCGTCGCCGGCCAGTTCCAGCCCTATCGCCTCACCGCGACCGACACGTCGTTGGCCAATTGGACCGCGCCGAAGCCCCTGGCGGGCCTGGGTCCGAACTTCATCGACACCTTCGTGGTGCGCGAGGGGAGCCTCTACCAGGCCTTCGCCAAGAACGAGACCAGCAAGTTCATCGAGCTTTGGACCGCGCCCTCGCTGGACGGCCCCTGGCAGCCGAAGGGGACTAGCGACTGGGCCGGCTGGGGCCGCTTCCTGGAAGGGCCCGCCATGGCCCGCACGCCCGACGGCGGCTGGCGGATCTACTTCGACGAGTACATGTCCAAGCGCTATTGGTTCTCGGACAGCAAGGACGGCTTCCGCACCTGGACGCCGAAGACCGAGTTGCCCGAGCTTTCGGGCACGGTCCGTCACTTCACCGTGCTGAAGGAGGGCGGCGACAAGGCGGTCGCGGCCAAGCCGGCGCAGGCCCACAAGATCACCTGGGACAAGTACTCGCTGATGGTCGACGGCCAGCGAGTCTTCTCTTGGGGCGGCGAGTTCCACCCCTTCCGCGTGCCGAGCCCAGACCTGTGGCGCGACATTCTCCAGAAGATGAAGGCCAGCGGCTACAACACGGTCGCGATCTATTTCGACTGGGGCTATCACTCGCCCAAGCAGGGGGTCTACGACTTCCAGGGCGTGCGTGACATGGACCGCGTGCTGACCATGGCCAAGGAAGAGGGCCTCTACGTCATCACCCGCGCGGGGCCCTACGTGAACGCCGAGCTGACGCGCGGCGGCTTCCCCGGCTGGCTGGTCAACCAGCAGGCCCGCGCCCGCACCGACGCGCCGGAATACATCACGGCCGCCGACGAGTGGCTGACCCGGATCAACGCCGTCATCGCCCGCCACCAACTGACCACCGGCCAGGGCACGGTGATCGCCCACCAGATCGAGAACGAGCTGGACGTCGTCGGCGCGCCGCAGCAGCGCTACATGAAGTGGCTGGCCGACAAGGCCAAGGCGGACGGGATCACCGTTCCGATCTTCCACAACGACAAGGGTCGCAACGGCTACTGGGTCCCCAAGGGCTCCAACGTTCCGGGGACGGTCGAAGGGCCGAACGACCTCTACGCCTTCGACGGCTATCCGGGCGGAAACTGCAAGGTCGACTCTACGCCCTCCAGCCCCGGCGTCGCGCCCGACTGGGGGATCTACGGCACGGGCGGCGCTAAGGGCGGGGCTTCGGCCAGCCCGAACACGCCGGCATTCCTCGCGGAGTTTGGCGGCGGCTGGTTCGACTACTGGGGCAGCAACGGCGACTACGACTGCACCGCCCTCCACCGGGGCGTCGGCTATCAGCGCGTGTTCTACGGCACGAACATCGCCAACGGCCTGACCCTGCAGAGCTTCTACATGACCTACGGCGGGACCAGCTGGGGCTGGCTGCCAGCGCCGGTGGTGTTCACGTCCTACGACTACGGCTCGGCCATCGATGAGGCCCGCGGCCTGCGCGATAAGGCGCGGGTGATGAAGCAGATGGGCGAGTTCATCGCCGCCGTCCCGGACCTCACCCGCATGGACAAGGGCGAGGCGGTCGTCCCCTCGAACGACAAGGTCCGCGTCTATCACAACGTCAACGCCGAGACGGGCAGTCACCTCTATGTGGTGGTCCACAACCCCAGCAGCGCCACGGGCGACGAGGCCTTCACCTTCAAGGTGAAGACTCGCGACGGCGAATACGTGGTCCCCAGTCGGATCAAGGGCCAGGACAGCAAGCTGCTGATGGCCAGCTATGACCTTGGCGGCCAGCGGCTGGTCTATTCGACCTCCGAGATCCAGACGCACCTGAAGTGGAACGAGGGCGATCTGGCCCTCCTCTATGGCCGCGCCGGCGAGGCGGGCGAGACGGTGCTGCGCTACGCCGGCGCGCCGAAGGTCGAGATCATCGAAGGCGACGTGGCGTCGAGCTTCGACGCGGCCAAGGGCGACCTGAGGCTGACCTACGCGCACAAGGGCTTGGCCCGCGTCCGGATCACCGGCGGCGGCCGTCCTCCCCTCACCCTGCTGTTGGCCGACGCCGAGACCGGCCAGACCTTCTGGCGGCGCGATGGACTGCTGGTCCGTGGCCCAGGCCTGGTCCGGAGCGCTTCGATCAAGGGCGGCGTCCTGAGCCTGACCGGCGACACCGAGACCGACAGTCCGCTGGAAGTCTTCGCGCCCAAGGCCGCGACCGCCCTTCACTGGAACGGCGCCAAGGTCGTGGCCAAAGCCACCGCGTCGGGCAGCCTGCTAGCCGACAAGCCGCTGGCCGGCCCGGCTGCGGTCACCCTGCCCGATCTGGCCAAACTCGATTGGAAGACCGCCACCGGCTCGCCCGAGGCCGATCCCAAGTTCGACGACAGCGCCTGGATGAAGACAGAGGGCCGCCGCAGCGCGTCAACCGTGCGCGGCCCGACCGGCCAGCCGGCGCTCGACATGAGCACCTACGGCTTCCACAACGGCGACGTCTGGTATCGCGGCCGCTACCAGGGGCGCGCCGACATCGACACCCTGACCCTGCACTATGGCGCCGGCGGCGCGGGGATGCTTCAGGTCTGGCTGGACGGCAAGTTCCTGGGCCAGCACGAGCTGGACGGCGGCCTGCCGCGCCCGATCACCACCGGCGTTGCGACCTTCCAGATTCCCGCGGAGCTGCGCGGGACGGGCGAGCACGTCCTCTCGGTCATGGTCCGCAACAACGGCCACAACTGGGATCTCGACGCCGACGACTTCCACAAGGAGGCGCGCGGCTTGGTCTCGGCCTCGCTGTCGGGTCCCGGGACCTACAGCTTCGCCGTGCCGATCGCCTGGAAGATCCAGGGGAACAAGGGCGGCGAGGACATCGTCGATCCCGTGCGCGGCTCGCTCAACAATGGCGGCCAGTTCGGCGAGCGCGAAGGCTGGCACCTGCCCGGCTTCCCGGATACGGCCTGGGCCAAGGCCGACATGGCCGCCACCCAGCCCTACGCCGGCACGACCTGGTATCGGACGAGCTTCGACCTCGCCCTGCCCAAGGATCACGACGTGAGCCTGGGCCTGACGATCGGCGATCCGGACAAGCCCCGCTCGCCAAACAAGCGCTATCGCGTGCTGATCTTCGTCAACGGCTGGAACATGGGGCAGTTCATCGCCCATGTCGGCCCGCAGCGGACCTTCGTCTTGCCGACCGGCATCATCGATCCGCGCGGCAAGAACACCATCGCCCTGGCGGTGACCAGCGACGGCGCGCCCGGCGACGCGCTGGAATCCGTCAAGCTCGTCAACCTGCGCGCGGTGCGCGGCGGCGTCCCCGTCGCCCGCGTCCCGGCGCCCGATTTCAAACCCTAAGACCGGCGCTCCCCCGCCGACTGACACTGGAGACACCCGTGCCCAATCTCGCCCACGGCCTCGAGGCCAAGGACATCAAGGCCAAGATCGCCGCCCTGATCAGCAACCTTGTCGACATCACCGACGAGACCGGCGAGTTCCTGCTGCGCCTCGACGACGGCCGGGTGATCGACACCAAGGGCTGGAACGACTGGGAATGGACCCACGGCGTCGGCCTCTATGGTCTGTGGAAGCAGTACGAGATGCATGGCGACGAGCGCGCCTTCGACATCATGACCCAGTGGTTCGCCGACCGCTTCGAGGCCGGCACGCCGACCAAGAACATCAACACGGTCTCGCCGTTCCTGACCCTGGCCTATCTCTACGAGGCCACCGGCGACCACACCTACATCCCCTATCTCGAGACCTGGGCCGACTACGTCATGTACGAGGGCCCGCGCACTGAGGAAGGCGGCTTCCAGCATATCGTCTTCAACAGCGAGAACCCGCAGCAGCTGTGGGACGACACGCTGATGATGAGCGTGCTGCCGCTAGCCAAGATCGGCCTGCTGCTCGACCGCCCCGACTTCGTCGAGGAGGCCAAGCGCCAGTTCATGGTCCACATCAAGTACCTGGCCGATCGCAAGACCGGCCTGTGGTTCCACGGCTGGACGTTCCTGGGTCGCCACAACTTCGCCGACGCCCTGTGGGCGCGCGGGAACTGCTGGGTGACCATCGCGATCCCCGAGTTCATCGAGCTGCTGGACCTGAAGCCCGGCGACGGCCTGCGCGCCTTCTTGATCGACGCGCTGGAAGCTCAGATCAAGGCGCTGACCGAGTTCCAGGACCAGGAGACGGGCCTGTGGCACACGATCATCAACGACAAGACCTCGTACCTCGAAGCCTCGGCCACGGCCGGCTTCGCCTACGGCATCCTGAAGGCCGTGCGTAAGCGCTACATCGGCAAGGAATACGAGGCCGTCGCCATCCGCGCGATCAAGGGCGTGCTGGCCAATATCGACGACAAGGGCGAGCTTCAGCAGGTCTCGTTCGGCACGCCGGTGTTCGACACCCTCCAGGGCTACAAGGACATCCCGCTGACCTCGATGCCCTATGGCCAGTCGCTGGCCATGCTGGCGCTGGGCGAGTTCCAGCGCGCCTTCATCTAGGGCTCTCGAGCCTTTGTATCGATTACCGGTCCGGCCCCCTTCGCGGTCGGACCGGATGGGGCGGTAAGACCCCGGAACCGGGAACGGAAGCACATGGCCAGTTCGGACGCGCGCAAGCCCACTTGGATCAACTACTGGGGCTGGGGTTCAGGCGACATGCTCGGCGCTGGCGCCCAGGCGGTGATCACCGGCTGGCTGGCCTATTTCTTCATCACATTCTGCGGGCTCTCGCCGGTCGAGACAGGTCTGATCCTGGGCCTGCCGCGCCTGCTGGAAGCGATCACGTGTCCGCTGATCGGCTACATCTCCGACAACCTCCGTCACACCTGGGTGGGGCGGAAGATCGGGCGGCGGAAGATCTTCCTGATCCTGACCATCCCGCTGCTGCCGGCCTTCGCCCTGATCTTCGTGACGGGCCAGACCTTCGCCTACTACCTGACGACCTTCATCTTCTTCGAGTTCGTCTACACGATGTTCCTGATCCCGTGGGAGACCCTCGCGGCGGAGATGACCAAGGACTACAAGGAGAAGGCCAAGTTCGCCGGCGCGCGCATGCTGGTGGCCCAGAGCTCGGCGATCCTGGCCTCGTACCTGCCGACCCTGATCATCAACCACTTCGGCGGCAAGGACTCGCCGAACACCTTCCTGATCATGGCCGCCATCTTCGGGGTGCTGTTCAGCCTGGTCGTGACCCTGGTGATCCTGCTGTCGTGGGAGCGCCCCTACACCAAGGACGAGAAGCTGATCCAGCCCGAGCCGATGGACTGGGGCAAGGCGGCGCTGATCCCGGTCAACATGTTCCGCGACCTGTTTTCGACCCTGAAGATCAAGGCCTTCCGCCAGCACCTGTCGCTGTATCTGGGCGGCTACATCAGCCAGGACATCTTCAACACCGCCTTCCCGCTATTCGTGGCGACGGTGATGGTCGGTTCGACCCTGATCATCTCGCAGCTAATGACGACCATGTACGTCGCCCAGCTGATCTCGGTGATGATCGCCATCCGGGTCATCATCCGCACCGGTCCGGTGGTCGCCTATCGCATGGCCATCACCAGCGTCGGCGCGGCCCTGCTGCTGTTCCTGGCCTTCTACCTGATCCGTCCGCCGGGCTTCGCCGAGGGCGTCGCGGCCCTCAACGGCAACATCTTCAACCTGGCCTCGAGCCCGGCGGTGCTGTTCTGGCTGTTTGTCCCGATCATCCTGGCGGGGCTAGGCCGCGGCACGCTGAACTTCGTCCCGTGGGGCGTTTACAACTACCTGCCCGACGTCGACGAGGCGGTCACCGGCCAGCGCCGCGAGGGCATCTTCGCCGGCGTCATGACCCTGACCCGCAAGGTCGCCCAGTCCGGCGCGATCCTGCTGACCACCAGCCTGATCGGCATGGGGGGCTTCGTCTCGGCTCCCAAGGGCCAGCCGCTCGCCCAGCAGACGCCGGAAGCCATCCAGGCCCTCGTCCTGGTCATGGTCGGCGGTCCGCTGCTGGTGATGATCGCCGGCATGCTCATCTCCTGGCGCTTCCGCCTGAACGCCCGCACGCACGAGGTTCTGGTCCACGAAGTCGAGCGCCTGCGCGCCGGCGCCACCGAAGCCGAGACGCCCGAGTCCAGGCAGATCGTCGAGGACCTGACCGGTTGGAAGTGGGAACGGCTCTGGGGCCGAGGCTAGCGCGCTAAAGCCAACCATTGGAGCGGGCGATCCGGCCCGCCTCCACCCGGTTGGCCGCGCCCAGCTTCTGGGCCGCCTCTGAGAGATAGTTTCGGACGGTGCCCGGCGAGAGCTCGAGCACCTCGGCGATGTCCTTGTTCGACCGCCCCTCCTCCGCCAAGCGCAGGATCTCGCGCTCGCGGTCGGTCAACGGATCGGGCTCGGCGTCCCAGATCGCTTCCGACAGTTCTGGCGCGATGGCCCGGCCGCCCGCGGCGACGGTGCGGACCGCGGCCGCCAGCACGCTGCTCGGACCGTCCTTCAGCAGATAGCCTTTCACGCCCGCGTCCAGCGCCCGCCGCAGATAGCCGGGCCTGCCGAAGGTCGTGACAATCAGCACCCGCGTGCCGGCGCCCTCGGCCTTCAGCCGCGTCGCGACGTCGATCCCTGTCATGCCCGGCATCTCGATGTCCGAGATCAGAACGTCTGGCTTTTCGGCCTGGACCAGGGTCATCGCCTGTTCGCCATCCGCGGCGCGGCCCACGACCTGGATGTCCCCCTCCATCTCGAGCAGGGCGCTCAGCGCGCCAAGCACCATCTTCTGGTCTTCGGCGATGACGACACGGATCATGGAGCAGCCTTCAGGGGAGCGGTGGCGACGAGGCGGGCGCCGTGCTTGTCGGATTGAATCTTGAGGCCGCCCCCGATGGCCGCCAGCCGCGCGCGCATGCCCTTTAGGCCAGAGCCCTCCGCAATCTTGCCGCCCACCCCATCGTCGGCGACGGTGAGCACGAGCGAGGACGCGGTAGGCTCCAGCCGGATCTCGCATCGACGGGCGCCGGCATGGCGGATCACATTGGTGACGGCTTCGCGCAGCGCCATGGCCAGCACCGCCTCCTGGGCGGGATGACCGTCGGTGGTCAGGGCTGAGATCTCGGCCTGGACGTTGGCGGCGGCCAAGGCCTGGCGGGCCTTGTCCAGCTCGAAGGCCAAAGACGCGCCGCGCATGCCGACGACCGCCGTCCGCACCTCGCCCAGAGCCTCGCGCGCGGCGGCGGCCACCGCCTGCATCTCGCGCTCGGCGGCTTCGGCGTCGCGGCTGACCAACCGCGCGGCCAGCTCGGCCTTGACGGCGACAAGGGTCAGGGTGTGACCCAGAAGGTCATGCAGGTCGCGCGATATCCGCTCGCGTTCGGCGGTCGTGGCCAAGGCCCGGACCTCCTCGTGAGCGATGGCGAGCTCCTGGTTCTTGCGCTCCATGTCGCTCTGCATGAGGCCGGCGAAGCCCACGACGGCGCCAAAGAGCAGACCCGAAACCCAGGCCGACATGCCGTGGGCTTGCAGCAGGGGCCCGAGCGCAAGCAACGCGACCTCAAGGACGATCATCGTCCGGATCGCCATCCGCCGCGGGGTCATCCGGGCGGCGAAGGACATGGCGTAGATCGTGTAAACGCTCCAGCCGACGTTGAACGGCGACAGCGCCAGACCGAGGCAGAAGATCACGATCACCTGCCAGAGCATCGGGCGACCGCGTTGGCGCCAGATGGTCCAGAACAGGAGAAGGAAGAAGGCGGCGCCGGCCAGGGAGGCGACCAACTCAACCGGGCCCGGCTTTCGGTAGAGCCAGCTGATGAAGTAGAAGGGAACGTAGATCAGCCAGATCAGGTGCCAGCGAGCCTGAAAGGCGCGCCCCGGGGAGGTCAGCGCCCCGGCGTGGCGCTCGCTCGCGCCTTCAGGCGAGGTCGACGGATCCTTGTTCATCCGATCGGTGTCGCGCGCCCGGGAGCCCATGGTCAAGCCGCCCGGCGACGCCAGGCGATCCAGGCGCCGAAGACCGCGGCCAGGGTCATGGCGACCAGGATCGTCACGTGCTGCTCCACATTCGCCAGAGGCTGCATGCCTGACAGCATCTGCGACAGTCGCCCCAGGTGATAGGACGGCGTCGCCTGGGCGATATCTCCGAACCATTCAGGCATGGCGCTGAGCGGGATCCAAAGACCGCCGAACAGGGAGAACGCCAGGAAGACAAGGTTGGCCAAGGCCGTCGCGCCTTGCGAGCCCATGCGCAGACCGATGTTCAGGCCGATCATGGCGAATGGGATCGTCGAGACCAGCCCAAGGCCCAGGGTCGCCGCCCACCGCCAAGCGTCCATTCGCACGCCTCCGAACCAGGCCAGGCCGCCGAGCAGCAAGACCGAAGCCGCGATCAGCGCGAGGGCCGCCGCCAGCCGTCCGACCAGATAGCCGCCCGCGGGCAACGGCGCGATCTGCTTGAGCTCGATCATCTTGGCCTCGCGCTCGGCGGCGACGGCCGCGCCAAAGCCGAACATGGCGGGCGCGATGGCGGCGAAGATCACATAGTTGGCCAGCATGAAGTGCGCGACTTCCTCGCGCCCCTTGCTGAGGCCAAGCCCCATCACGCCATAGAACAGCAGCGGTAGCGCCACGCTCGGGATGACGAACTGGGGCGTGCGCACCGTCGACAGGATCTGGGCGCGCGCTTCACGGCCATAGATGGCCAGGGTGTGCAGAGCGGACATCTTAGGCGACCTCGGTTTGGCGTTGGGCCGGCGAACCAGCTCGGACGAGACGGGTGACGGCGTCCTCCAGGGAGGCGCCGGCGACGGTCAGATCATCGATGGTTTCGTCGCGGGCTAACAGCTCGCGCAGGGTGGCGGAGGCGGAGGTGGTGAGCAGGGTGACGCGACCGCCGTCGCGGCTGACGCTCGTGACGCGAGCCAAGCTGGAAAGGTCCGCGTCGCCGAGGCGCGTGCGGCAGCGAATGGCGACGGCCGAGACCTGGCTCTTGATCGCCTCCGGCGTCCCGTCGGCGATGACGCGGCCATGGTCGATGACGACGATGCGGTCGGCCAAGGCCTCTGCTTCGTCCAGGTGATGGGTCGTCAGAAGCACCGCCGCCCCGCGGGCGATCTCGGCGCGGACCGCCGACCACAAACCCCGACGCGCGTCGATATCCATGCCCGTCGTCGGCTCGTCCAGAACCAGGAAATCGGGACGACCGGCGATTGCGATCGCGAATTGGACCCGACGCTGCTGACCACCGGACAGCGCGCCGCAGCGACGCCGCTCCAGGCCTTCGAGGCCCGCCAACTGGAGGGTCTCGTCCAGCGACCGGGGCTGACGATAATAGCTGCGGAAGAGATCCACCTGCTCGCGGACCGTCAGGGTGCGCGGCAGACCCGTCTCCTGAAGCATCACACCCATCCGGCCGCGCGTCGCCAGATCGCGGGGATCACCGCCAAACAGGCGGACCTGGCCGGCGTCGGGGCTCAGACGGCCGGTGAGCAGAGCGACGCTGGTGCTCTTGCCCGCGCCGTTCGGTCCCAGCAGGGCCACGCACTGGCCCGGGCGGATGATCAGGTCCAGGCCGTCCAGCGCCTGGGTCGAGCCCCGACGCTTGGTGACTTGGCTCAAGAGGCCAACGGGTGTTTGGGATAGGTTCGCTGACATGACGGGCTCCCCTCGTTGTCGAGACCACCATGCGCTGACGATGCGCCGCACATCAGTGCCGCCCGTCACCGAGCCGACATGACAAACGTCACCTCGTGGAACTCTTCACGAAACCCGGCCTTGGAGACGCGACTTGCGGCGCGTTACAACCGGAATCGACGTGAGTCCCCGGGGAGGCCGATCGCGCGATGCATACGCAGAGAATTCTCGTGACGGGGGGCGCGGGCTTCGTCGGATCGCACCTGTGCGACCGGCTACTCGAAAGCGGCGCCGAGGTGCTTTGCGTCGACAACTACTACACCGGCTCGCGCCTGAACGTGGCGCAGAACCTGTCGAATCCGCGCTTCGAGTTGCTCCGTCACGACGTGACCATGCCGCTCTATGTCGAGGTCGATCAGATCTACAATCTGGCCTGCCCGGCGAGCCCGGTGCACTACCAGTTCGACCCCGTGCAGACGACCAAGACCAGCGTCCACGGCGCCATCAACATGCTGGGTCTGGCCAAGCGGGTGAAGGCCAAGATCCTCCAGGCGTCCACCTCCGAGGTGTATGGCGACCCGACCATCCATCCCCAGGTCGAGAGCTATTGGGGCAACGTAAATCCGATCGGCATCCGCTCGTGCTACGACGAGGGCAAGCGCTGCGCCGAGACCCTGTTTTTCGACTACTGGCGCCAGCACAAGCTGCGCATCAAGGTCGCCAGGATCTTCAACACCTATGGCCCGCGCATGCATCCGAACGACGGGCGCGTGGTGTCCAACTTCATCGTCCAGGCTCTGAAGGGCGAGGACATCACCCTTTACGGCGACGGAACCCAGACGCGGTCGTTCTGCTATGTCGACGATCTGGTGGATGGCCTGATCCGGCTGATGAACACGGGTGACGACGTCACGGGCCCGATCAATCTCGGCAATCCGGTCGAGTTCACGATGAAGCAGCTGGCCGAACTGGTCCTCGAACTCACAGGCAGCAAGTCGGCGCTGGTCCATCGCCCCCTGCCCTCCGACGACCCGCGCCAGCGCCAACCCGACATCACGCTGGCCAAGCAGCATCTGGATTGGACGCCCACAGCGCCACTGAAGGTCGGCCTGATGAAGACGATCGAATACTTCGACGGCCTGCTTAAGGCGGCGTGATCTCGGCCAAGCCTTGCTCCAATCGAGGCGCGCCAGTAACAGCCGGTCATGGCGCGTAACGTTTCCCTGCTGGCCCTCTTGCTGGCCACATCCGTCCCAGCCTTCGCTCAAGGCCAGGAAGTCGAGGCGATCTCGGTCTGGGGCCGACGAGCCAACGATCTGGGACGCGCAACCTCGGCCAGCGAGGGGCGCATCGCCTATGCCGACTTCGCGGTCCGTCCTCTGCTCCGCCCGGGCGAACTGATCGAGGCTGTGCCAGGCTTGGCCGCGACCCAGCATTCAGGCGCGGGCAAGGCCAACCAGTACTTCCTGCGCGGCTTCAACCTGGACCACGGCACGGACCTGGCCGCCTCTCTGGACGGCGTGCCCCTGAACCTGCCCTCGCACGGCCATGGCCAGGGCTATCTGGACCTGAACCTGCTGACGCCGGAGTTCGTGCACGACATCGGCTTCAAGAAGGGCCCGTATTCCGCCGAGAACGGCGACTTCGCCACGGCCGGCGCCGTCGCCTTCGAGACCGCCGATCACCTGCACGGAGACGGACTCCAGGCCTGGGCGGGCGAGAACGACTACTATCGCGCGGTGGGCTCGAAGGCGCTGACCGACAACCTGCTGGTCGCGGCCGATCTTTCCAGCGCGCGCGGCGCGTGGACCCGTCCCGAGGACCTTCGGAAGATCAATCTGCTGGGCCGCGCGCTGGCGGGCGGCTGGTCGATCACCGCCCTCGCCTACGACGCCAAGTGGAACGCCACGGACCAGATCCCGCGCCGCGCGGTCGAGTCCGGCGCCTTGGATCGCCTGGACACCGTCGATGCGACGGACGGGGGAAACACGGCGCGCTACATGCTGTCGGCGCGCCGTCGGGACCTGCTACGGGGTCTGGACGCGGTCGCGTATGTGCAGCGCTACACGCTCGATCTCTATTCGAACTTCACCTACTTCCTGGACGATCCCGTCAACGGCGATCAGTTCGAGCAGGTGGATCGCCGTTGGATCTACGGCGGTTCGCTGGTCAAGCGGTGGAGCCTGGGCGACGGTTGGAGCGCCCGTACGGGCGCCTCGGCGCGCGTGGACGACATCGGCAAGGTCGGCCTCTACCGCACCACCGCCCGCGCCCGGCGCGCGACGGTTCGCCAGGACGCTCTGACGGAGTGGTCGACGGCTCTGTGGGGTGAGGCGTCCAGGCGCCTTGGCAAGGTGGACGCGACTTTCGGTCTGCGCGCCGACGCCATGGGCGCGGACGTCGACGCAGGCGATCCTCGCAACGCCGGAACGGTCAGCGACCTGCAGCTCAGCCCGAAACTGGCCCTGGCGTGGCGCGTCTCGAAGACCTTCGAGCTCTATGCCGATGCTGGGCGAGGCTTCCACTCGAACGACGCGCGCGGCGCGGTGATCACGGTCGATCCGGTCACCGGCGATCCCGCCGAGCGTGCGCCGCTGTTGTCACCCACCGACGGGGCGGAGCTGGGCCTGCGCTGGAAGCGCGGCGACCTCACCGTCACCGCCGCCGCATGGGCGCTCCGGGTGGATTCGGAGCTCGTCTATGTCGGCGACGCCGGTTTCACCGAGGCCAGCGGCGCGACCCGTCGGCGAGGCGTCGAGCTGCTGGCGGACTGGCGACCGACCCCTCGCCTGAGCCTGACGGGCTCCTACGCGACCACCCACGCCCGGTTCACTGGCGATCCGCCTGAAGGCGACCGCATCCCCAACGCCGTCGGCTCTGTGCTGAGCGCCGGCGCCAACTGGACGCCGATCAAGGGCTCGACGCTCTCGCTGACCTATCGCCGCCTGGGCGGCGCGCCCCTGGTCGAGGACAATTCGGTCCGGTCGCGTCCGACCAGCCTGGTCAACGCCCTCTTCGTCCAGGACCTGGGCCGCGCCAGCCTGATGGTCGAGGTGCTGAACCTGACCGACAGCAAGCGCGACGACATCGCCTACCTTTATGCCTCGAGACTTCCGGGCGAGCCGACCGAGGGAGTCGAAGACACCCATTTCCACCCCGTCGAGCCCCGGGCTGTGCGCGCCGGGATCAAGATCAATTTCTGACGCAACCGGACGGAAAAAAGGGATGATTTCCCCCGCTGTCCTGGCCAAGGTGTCGCTGGGGTTTATCAGGGTTCTGAATTGAGGGGCTGAACTTGTCCAAGGGTTCTATTCGTTACGCCGTGGCCGGCGTCATCGCGGCCGCGCTCGCCGTTTCTGTTGCTCACGCCGACGCCATCAAGCAGACCAAGGCGCCGTTCGACGACAAGTTCCGCCAGCTGGAAGGGGAGGATTGGCCGACCCCGACCGACTACCGCAACGCCGCGCGGGCGCGCCGGGCTATCGCTACTGGCAGCAGAAGGTCGACTACGACGTCGCCGTGCGCCTGAACGAAGACACCAAGACGCTGACCGGCCGCGAGACGATCACCTACCGCAACAACTCGCCCGACAGCCTGCCCTATCTGTGGCTGTTGCTGGACCAGGACTATAAGCGCGACTCGATCAGCAAGATGACCGAGACGGTCTCTGGCGACTCGGTGAGCCTGGGTCAGGTTCGGCGGCTTCAGCGCCTCAAGGAGTGGGAAGGCGGCTTCACCATCACGTCGGTGAAGGACGCCTCGGGCCGTCCGCTGAAGTTCACCGTGGTCGACACGCTGCTGCGCGTCGACCTGCCGGCCGCCGTGCGCGGCAATGGCGGAGAGACCAAGTTCACGATCGAGTGGTCGCTGCCCATGGTCGAGAACAAGGTGGTCGGTGGCCGCAGCGGCTACGAATGCTTCACCGGCAAGGGCGAAGACGGCAACTGCATCTACGAAGGCGCGCAGTGGTTCCCCCGCCTGGCCGTCTATTCCGACTACGAAGGCTGGCACAACAAGGCCTTCCTGGGCTCGGGCGAATTCACGCTCGAGTTCGGCGACTACCGGGTGGCCCTGACCGTGCCGTCCGACCACGTGGTCTCGGCCACCGGCGTGCTGCAGAACCCCGCCGCGGTGCTCTCGCCGGCCCAACGTGACCGCCTGGCCAAGGCCCGCACCGCCAGCGAGCCGGTTTATGTTGTCACTCCGGAAGAGGCGCTGGCCGCCGAAAAGGGCAAGGCCAAGACCGAGAAGACCTGGGTCTTCCAGGCCAGCAACGTCCGCGACTTCGGCTGGGCCAGCTCGCGCAAGTTCGTGTGGGACGCCCTGGGCGTGAAGCAGGAAGACGCCAAGGCCGAGCACCCGGTGGTGATGGCCATGTCCTTCTTCCCGAAGGAAGCCCGCCCCCTGTGGGACGCCTACTCGACGAAGTCGATCGCCCACACCCTGAAGGTCTATTCGGACTTCACCTTCGCCTATCCCTATCCGGTGGCTCAGTCGGTCAACGGCCCGGTCGGCGGCATGGAGTATCCGATGATCTCCTTCAACGGCCCGCGGCCGGTGAAGGACAAGAAGACGGGCGCCCTCACCTACACCGAGCGCGCCAAGTACGGCCTGATCGGCGTCGTGATCCACGAGGTGGGCCACAACTACTTCCCGATGATCGTCAATTCCGACGAGCGTCAGTGGACCTGGATGGACGAGGGCCTCAACAGCTTCCTCGAGTTCCAGGCCGAGGTGCAGTGGGACAAGAAGTTCCCGGCGCGTCGCGGCGAGCCCAAGGACATCGTCGAGTACATGGTCAGCCAGGACCAGGTGCCGCTGATGACCCAGTCGGACTCGGTGATCCAGTTCGGCCCGAACGGCTACTCCAAGCCGGCCACCGCGCTGGTCATCCTGCGCGAGACGGTCATGGGCCGCGAACTCTTCGATCGCGCCTTCAAGGAGTACTCGAACCGCTGGCGGTTCAAGCACCCGACCCCGTATGACTTCTTCCGCACGATGGAGGAGTCGTCGGGCGTCGATCTCGACTGGTTCTGGCGCGGCTGGTTCTACTCGACCGATCACGTCGACATCGCGCTGGACAAGATCGTCCAGGCTCGTCTCGACAGCGGCGATCCCCCGATGTCGAGGCCGCCAGCCGCAAGGCCGAGCGCGCCAAGGAGCCGGAATCGCGCACCGCCGCGAACAACAAGGCCCCGACGGTCGTCGAACTCGATCCCAAGACGCGCGACTTCTACAATGCGAACGACGAGTTCTCGGTGTTCGACAGCGCCCGTAAGAAGGCCAAGTCGGCGCGCGAGGATCTGACGCCGGAAGAACAGGCCGCCCAGGACTTCAAGGACAACCTCTATCGCTTCACCTTCCGCAACATCGGCGGGCTGGTGATGCCGGTGATCCTGAAGATGGACTTCGCCGACGGCTCCTCGGAGATGGTTCGCATTCCCGCCGAGATTTGGCGCAAGAACTCCAAGCAGGTCACCTGGCAGTACGTCTCGACCAAGCAGCTGAAGGGCGCCCAGCTCGATCCGCTGTGGGAAACGGCCGACGCCGATCGCGGCAACAACGTCTACGAAGGCGCGATCGTCCCGACCACCTTGAAGATCGCGAAGCCGCCGGAAGGCTCCAACCGGATGAAGGACGCCAACATGAAGGTCGAACCGGACAGCTTGGCCACTCTGCCGAACGCCGAGCCCAAGAAGGACGAAGGCTCCAAGTGAACCGGCGCGCGGTCGCTCTCCTGGCGGTGGCGAGCCTCGTGCTCGCCCCGCTTCCGGCGGCCGCGCATCGCGGCCACGGCGCGCTGAGCGTCGTGGAGATTGATGGCAAGACCGGCGCCGTCACCGTGAGTCATCGTATCCCGGCCCATGACGCCGAGCCGGCGCTGGCCATGATCGCGCCCGAGGCCCAGGCCAGCCTCGACGATCCGGACGCGATCGAAGCGCTGAAGGGCTACATGGCCACGCATTTCACGGTGGCCGCGGCCGGAGCGCCCATCGCGCTCACGCTCAAGGACATGACTCTCGGCGCCGACGAAGTGCGCCTAGAGTACGTCGGCAAGATTGCTCCCGCCGCTGTCTCGGAAGAGATCGCCGTGCGAGCCGCCATGTTCGCCGATGTCTACGGCGATCAGGTCAACCAGGTGAACATCCGCCGACTCGGTGTCACGCGCAGCCTGATCTTCAATGGGGCGGACGCCGCCGCGCCTCAGACTCTGGATGCGGTCGCGCCCTGAGCGGGACATGACAAACGTCACCTCGGACGCGTGACCCCAGGCACTGCAACGCTTTGAGTCGCCCTGGCAGGGTCTCCGCAACAGAGGAGACCTTCGATGACCTTCATGACCCGCCGCGCCGCCCTTCTGGCCGCCACGGGCCTGGTCGCGTTCAGCGCCAACGCCTTCGCCCAAACGACGACCTCATCCCCGGCCCCCGCCAAGAAGGAGCCGTCGAACCAGGTGCAGGGCGTGACGATCACCGCGCCCAACGGCCAGGATATCAAGACCTCGATCGACCGCCGCAGCTATAGCCTGGGCAAGGACATCCAGGCGACCACCGGCTCGGTCGCCGACGTGCTGCGCAACGTGCCCTCGGTTCAAGTGGACGTGCAGGGCAATGTCAGCCTGCGCGGCGACTCCAACGTTACGATCATGATCGACGGCAAGCCGTCCGGCATGTTCAAGGGCGAGAACCGCGGCCAGGTCCTGCAGCAGATCCCCGCCAGCCAGTTCGAGCGCGTCGAGGTGATGACCAATCCCTCGGCCGCCTTCAGCCCCGAGGGCACGGCGGGCGTCATCAACCTGATCACCAAGCAGCAGCGCGCCGTCGGGACCACAGGTTCGGTGCGGGGTAACTTCGGCACGGAAGGCCGCAAGAACGCCAGCATCAGCCTCGCCCGCAACACCAAGGCCCTGACCCTATCGGCCGACGCCGGATGGCGCCGCGACAAGGCCAAGGGGCGGATCGTCGACGAGCGCGAGCGCCTCGACACCGCCACGGGTCAATATTCGCCCAGCCATCAGAAGGTCGATTTCGTCAGCCGGGGCCAATCGCACAACGCCCGCGCCGGCGTCGACTACGACCTGGACAAGAAGACCCGGCTCAGCGCCGAAGCCCGCTACAACGACATGACCTACAAGTCCAAGTCCGGCTCGGACTATGACGGCCGCACACCGAGCGGCGCGCCCAGCGTCCGCTACCAGCGGCGCGGCGACGGCGAGATGAAGCGCTCCGTGGCGGGCCTGTCGAGCGACCTGCGCCGCAAACTCTCCGGCGACGATCATGAGTTCACCGTTCGCGCCAGCCTCGAGCGCACCCGCGACCGCCAGACCACCGCTTCGGACGGCTTCAATCAGTTGCCGGTCGCCTCGAACTACGCCGAGCGCGTCCGGATCGGCGATGAGCTGGTCCAGACTCGGCTGAAGGCCGAGTACAAGCGCCCCCTGCCCGACGGCGCCAAGCTGGTCGCTGGCTATGAGCTGCAGATCGACGACAACGACTACGACAACTTCGGCGCCCGGGGTCCGATCGGCGGATCCTTGACCACCGATCCGGCGCTAACCAACCAGTTCAAGTACGATCAGGCCGTGAACGCCTTCTACGCCACCTACAGCCGCGCGATCGGCGACTGGACGGTGATGCCGGGCCTGCGCTTGGAAGAGGTCCAGGTCGACACCAATCAGGTCACGTCGAGCCTCAAGGACTCCTACGACTACCTTCGCGCCTATCCGTCGCTGCATGTCCAATACAAGGTCGACGACACCCGCCAGATCAACGCCAGCTACAGCCGCCGCATCCAGCGGCCCACAGCTCAAGATCTGAACCCTTATAGGATCTACCAGGACCCCTATAACTACCGCCAAGGCGACCCGCGCCTGAAGCCGCAGGTGACGGACTCGTTCGAGGTCGCCTACCAACTGCGCAAGGGCTTCAACTACTATCTGGGCACGCTTTACTGGCGTCAGGCGCGGGACGGCGTCACCGACGTGGTGCGCGAGCTGCCGGGCGGCGCGCTGCTGACCACCAAGGCCAATCTCGCCAAGAGCCGCAGCGGCGGTCTGGAGCTGGTCGCCAACGCTCGCCTGACGCCGAAGATTTCCTACACGATCAGCGGCAACGCCGCCTGGAACGAGATCGGCGCCACCGACCTCGGCTTCCCCGACAGCCGCTCGACCTGGGCCGTGTCGGGCTACGCCGCCCTGAATATCCAGGCGACGCCGAAGGACTTCCTGCAGATCAGCGGCTTCGCGATCGGAAAACGCCTGACGCCCCAAGGCTATCGCGAACCAACCGGCATGCTGAACCTGGGCTACCGCCACAAGTTCAACGATCGTCTGTCCGGCGTCATCACCGTGCAGGACTCGCTGAAGACCTTCGGCGACAAGCTGGTCATCAATACCGCCGCTTTGAAGGAGCGCCGGGCGATGGACCTCGACCTGCGCGCCATCTTCGTCGGCGTCACCTACGGCTTCGGCGGCCAGGGTGCGGCCAATCCCCGTCGGCCGCGCGAGCCGGCGTTCGACTTCCAGACCACACCGGGCGGCGTCGGTCCGATGTAGACTCCGGGGCGGCGGTCGGCGGGTGTCTCGCCGGCCGCCGCAACGGGGCGCAGTTGAGCCTCTCATGCTTTCGCTGCGACAACCTGCCTTATGGCCTTTGTCGCGCGATCGGCTTTCTGCAGAGGCATGACAAGCTTAGCCGTAACGTCCGAAGTCCACCTTCCTGGCGGAGCCGCCATCCGCGTGGCCACCAACTTCCTGCTCGACCAACTGGTGGCGGGAATCGAAGCCCATGACGGCGATCTGCTTGGCCTCCTGGTGCTGGCGGCGCTGAGTTCAGGCAATTGCGCCCATCTGCCGGCCGACCAGTTCGCCGACCTGGACAAGGCGCCGCCAGATCGTGAGCGACGCCCTCTGACCATCCGGCAGGTCGCCAATTCCCTCGGCCAACCCTATGAAACGGTGCGCCGCCGCTTTGTCGTTCTGGAGGCCGCCGGAAAAATAACCCGGCGCGGCCGCAACGGCTTTATCGTCCCGGAAGCGATCGACCGCTCCCCGGAGCGCCTGGAGGCCGTCCGTCGCACCTACGCCAAGATCCAGCGCGCGGTGAAGACTCTGCAGGCCCTCGAACGGCGCTGAAGCCTGAAGACTACCGCTGACGGGCGGGACGCCGACGCCGCGGCAGACCGCTGGGATTGCCCCAGAAGGTCACAACCGCCAGGCTTCCCAACAGCGCGAGCCCCAAGCCAGACACCGTCATCACGAGGCGGTAAGGCAGTCCTCCGACCTTGGCCGCGTGCAAAGGATAGTCCGCATTTGCGATCCGCGCGCCGAGCGGCAGCGCCAAGGCGTCACGGCTGGCCACGGGCCGCCCGTCGGCTGGATCGAACCAGACCACCGACCGACCGTTCGGCAACCACTCGGGCTCGCGCCTGAGACGGATTTGGATCAGTCCGCCAGCCTTGGCGGGCAAGGCGATCGTCCGCACCTCAGCGTCCGGAAAGCGGGCCTGCGCCGCGCCGATGACTTTCGCCCAATCGAGGTTCTTGGCCAGTTTTCCGCCGACGATTTTCGGCGGCGCCGACGCAGCTTCCATGACGGCCGGCGACGTGAAGGGCGCGCGGAGCGCTTGGGAGAACCACTTCAGGTTCATCGCCGCGCCTGTCGTCAGCGACAGGATCAGGAGCGGTGCGATCCAGGCGCCAAGATCCCGGTGATGGTGCACGATGGCCGCGCGGCGCGCCGCCTGCGGCCACAGCCGGAACCGGAACATCCGCCGCGTCGGCCACCAGAGGATCAGGCCCGTCACCACGAAGCCCAAGCCGACGAGCCCGATCACGCCACCGACGACCTCTCCCGCGTCGCCGTTGAAGAGGTGATGATGGAAGTCGAACAGCCAGACCTCAGGGCGCGACCAGTTCGAGGTCCAGCTCTGGACGATGTTCCCGTCCTGATCGGCATAGGCCGCGCGCTCGCCCTTGTAGGAGAGTTTGTGAAGACCCAGACGCTCGGTCGCCAGCACGATGGAGCGGGGACGCTCGTCGGAGGCGAAGATCCTCGTCGCCGCCGCCGCCAGGGTGGCCGTGTCCTGCCGCTGCGCATCGGCCGCGTGAGGCATGGTGGCCCGCAGGAAAGCGTCCTTGTGGACCAGTAGAGCGCCGCTCAGGCCGAATAGCGCCAGCAGCAGTCCGACGAACCCGCCGGTCCAGCGGTGCAGCAGGCGCAAGGTCTTCATCAGAAGCGGGTTTCCCAGCCCAGGGTCGCGGTCCGGCCACGCCCGGCGTAGATCTTGTCCTTGGCCGGCAAGGTCGTGTCCGAATAGTAGGTCAGGTACTGCTTGTCGAAGAGGTTCTGGACGCCCAGCGACACCGCGCCGACAGGCAGCTGGTACCGGACAAAGGCGTCCGCGACGGTGTAGCCTTCGAAGTCGTCCTTCACGAGCGCGCTCTGCATGCCACGCGACAGGTACGACTGCATCTGCACGCGTAGCGCCCACTTGCCCGTCTGGTAGTCGGCGGCGAGGTTCAGGCGGTCGGGCGAGATGTTGGCGCCGTCCAGGTCGGTGTCGACCTTGCCGTCCGCGTTGGTGTCGGTCCTGCCCCGCAGACGGGCGTAGCCCGCCGAGAGATCGAGACCCGGCACGGGCGTACGCGCCTTCACATTGACTTCCAGACCTTCAATCGCCACACGCTGGCGCTGCACGTCGAAAATGCCGCCGGCGTTCTTGACCAGCAGCTGGCCCAGCTTGGACGAGGACCAGAAATAGGCGACGCTGGCGTCGAACGGACCGCGCTTCAGCTCGGCGCCGAGTTCGCGGTTGTTCGACACGATCGGCTCGATCGCCAGGTAGGTGTCGACGTCCACGTTGGCGACGTTGATGGCGCGCAGGATGCGGCCGACATCGGGCACGGTGTAACCCTCGGCGTAGCTGCCGTAGACGCGAAGGCCTTTGGCGGGCTCGAACACGACGCCCCCGTTGGCCAGGGTCGCCTTGAAGTCCGGATTGCCGCCAGCGACCTTGCGCGAGCCGTAGAAGGCCAGGGTCGTGAAGTCGTCGACCTTCAGCTCGACGTTCTCGAAGCGGACGCCGCCCGCCAGGCGCAGCTTGCCGCCCAGCAGGGCGTAGTTGCCCTGGATGAAGGGCGCGAGGCTCTGGAACTTGGTCGGCGGCACCCAGGCGCGACCGGTGGCGATCAGCAGTTGCTCGGTCCGGTCGTTCAAGGCATCGAGACCCACGGTCGCTGTCAGCCCTTCGACGCCGGGCACGGCGCGCTCATAGCTGGCCCGCGCGCCCAGCTTGCGCGAGCGGTTCGAGGACTGGTCGAACAGCGTGCCCGACGGCGCGATGCTGGTGTCTTGGAACGTCGCGTTCCGGTCGCCGCCGAACGTGTCGCGCGAGCGGTTGAAGAACAGTTGGGCGGTCAGGGCGCCGCCGTAGAGGTCGTCATCGGTCAGCGAGGCCGACACGGTCTCGACACGCCCTTGGGCCGGCTTGCCGGGCACGACGCCGCGATAGGCCGTGGTCGGCAGGCGGGTCGCGCGCGAGCCATCGGTCGGCGCTGCGGCAGTCCCGGTGACGGTCACATAGTCGCCGTCGCCCTTCAGCTCGAAACGGTTGGCGACGATGTCCAGACGCGTGCTGGGGTCGATCTGCCAGCCGAAGCGGCCAAACAGCGACAGGGTCTTGGAATCCTGGACGTCGCCCTGGGTGTTGTCCATGCCGATGCGGCGGCCACGGGCGTCGTAGAAGGCGCCGCGCGACTCGTAGGCCACGCCGGCCGTCGCGTCGAACGCGCCCTCGCGCCAGCCGACGAGGCCCGCCAGCTTGCCGCCGACCGCGTCGCCCAGGTCGTTGCCGACGGTGGTCTGGGCCATAACGCGTCCCGAGACCCCATCCTGCTTCGGCGGGCCGACGGTGACCTGGTTGACCACGCCGCCCGTGGCGCCGATGCCCTGAAGCGCGTTCGAACCGTAGATCAGCTCGACCCGATCCACGAAGAAGGGATCGATCGTGTAGCCGTCGCGCGAGCCGTCACGGATCGGGGTCGATTGCGGAATGCCGTTGATCGCATAAAGGGGCGAGCGCCCTCGCAAGGTTTCCCCGGCGCCGGAGAGCTTCTGGCGCGTCGGCGAGAAGGACGGCGACAGGGTCGCGATGGCGTCGATCACCGAGCCGCTGATCGCGACCTGTTGGGTCAGGCTCTCATTGTCGACGACATCCACGGTCATCGGCAGGGCGCTGGCGGGGAGGATGGTCCGCGCGGCCGTGATCACCACCTGATCGACAGCGGTCGAAGGCTCTTCCGAACGCGCTTGGGCCGCGCCGCCGGCCGACAGGGCCAGAAGGCTCAGGCTGGAAACGAGAACAGCGCGATGACCCGCGCCCTTGGTTTGAAATCGCACTGTGAACCCGCCCGAACAATCAATGTGCGGGGCGTATAAGCGTTATTGAAAGTCACTTGCAACAAATATTGACCTGAACGCGTCAGGTTCGCCGTCAGCCGACTGATCGGTTGGAAATTGGAAGGTGCAAAGACGATCCCGCCTGCCCGGGCCGCCGCAGACTGAGCGGAACCTATATCGGCTCTCCACCGTTTGACGCCCGCGCCGAAGATCGGCGGGAGCGACTGGTATGTTCAGATATCTGGTCTTTCCAGCCTCGGACGGCTGGCGGGTGCGCTTAGAAAATGACGACCGCTCGCTGCGCTTCGACACTCTTCAGTCGGCGGAGCGTCGCGCGCGATGGCTTTCGATGCGCGCCGCCGTCCAAGGGGCCGAGAGCGAAATCCTTCTGCTGGACGACGCCGGAGCGACGGTAGGTCGCTGGCGGGGTGAACGTTACGAGTCGCTTCGCCCTTTCATCGTCGTCGCTGCCTAAGGCCAAGCTCCGGTTCACGCCGTAGCGTCGAACGCCGCCATCGCGACTTGCCGGTGCTCCCAAGGGGCGTCCGCCGCGTCCAGGTCTTGCCTTGAGACGGCCAAGAGCGGCTTCATGATATAGCCGATGCCCAATTGTCTTCCCGACCGCGGGCGATCGATCGGCCGACCGCGTCCTTGCGCGCGCATCAGTCCCTTAGAGGAAAGCAGTCTTGGTTCAGAACTGGAAAGAGGTCGGCCCGCATCGCTACCGTGAGACTTTCGGCCGCTACTACGAGGACTTCCACGTCGGCGACGTCTATGAGCATCGCCCAGGCAAGACCGTCACTGAGTACGACAACCACCTGTTCACGCTGCTAACGCTCAACACCCACCCGCTGCACTTCGACGCTGAGTTCGCCAAGGCCTCGGAGTTCAAGCAGAACCTGGTCGTCAGCCCTTACACCCTGGCCCTGCTGATCGGCATGAGCGTCACGGACGTCTCCCAAAAGGCGATCGCCAACCTGGGCATGGACGACGTGAAGTTCACCGCCCCGGTCTTCCACGGCGACACGCTGTACGGCGAAAGCGAAGTGCTGGCCAAGCGCGAGAGCTCTTCGCGTCCCGGCCAGGGCATCGTGACCATCCGCACGATCGGCAAGAACCAGCGCGGCGAAGTCGTCTGCACCTTCAAGCGCAGCATGCTGATCCCGGCGCGTGGCAACGCGGTCGAGGATCGCGTCGAGACCTACTGATCGCCGCAGGAACAGGTACTTGGCGCCGGAAGCGGTCGCCAGGAAGGCCGCCTGCCTCGTCCCTAGGGACTGGCCCCGCCCCTTCTCCGATCGAAGGCACGAAGGTGTCAGTCGCAACGAGTAAAGCGGATCAAGATGGGCCGATGCGACCTCCGAGCTCGAAGGCGCGAATAAAAGTGTCAGCGGCCTGCATGGCCGTAGCCGTCATGTCCTCCTCGGCGATTCTGGCCAACGAGCCCTCGATCAGGCGCCGGACGGGTCCGGCCTCGCAAAGGGCGTGAAGCTGGTCGACCGCGATCAAGGGATCGACGCGCCGCATGCGCCCCTCCGCCATCGCCTGTTCGAACACCTGCGCCATCCGCGTCCACGTCCGCTGGGGCCCGTTCTCGTAGAACAAACGGCCAAGATCCGACTTGCAGCCTTCGGCGTAGATGATCCGGCGAAAGGCCACGATCTCGTCGCTCGTGACGAAGCGGACGAAGGCGAGCGCGAAGGCGCGGACAGCTTCGGCCAGATCATCGCTGGCCTGAAACACGTCGAACAGAGGCTCAACCTGGGTCGCGCCCTTCTCGAGCATGACCGCGACGAACAGATCCTCCTTGGAGGCGAAGTAGCTGTAGAGCGTCTGTTTGGAGCCGCCGACCCGGGCGGAGACCTGAGCCATGCTGGCGGCGACATAGCCGCGCTCAAGGAAAACGTCCTTGGCTGCGTCCAGAATCGCCTTCCGCTTCGTCTCGCTCTTCACCCGCACGGTTCAGCGGCCTCCCTCGCTTTTCTAGACCAGCCTGTACGCTTCCCCCTCTGCGGCGTCACGCCAAAACGGAGCGAGATCAACCCGTACGGCGCGACACGGCTCGGCGTGAGAACACCCCGGGCCGCCAAGGGCCTGATCATGAAACGATGTGGGAGGGATGGCGGAGACGGAGGGATTCGAACCCTCGATACCCTTTTGAGGTATGCCGCTTTAGCAAAGCGGTGCCTTCAGCCTCTCGGCCACGTCTCCTCCTGAGAGGGAGCGGTTCGATAGCCTGTTCGGTGCGACATGACAACGGCGTCAATGCCAAAAATGTGCGTGTTAACGTCGCACTTAGAAGGCTTGATTAGATTGAACGATGTTTTCCGAACATCGGTCGCCATGCAGCCTATTCCAGAGCCTAATTCCATGCGCGCTTCAGGCCTCGAGTTCACCGCCCCGGGTGAACTCAAGGCCCGGATCAGCCAAGAAGCGCCCCAGCGCGAGCGCGGGCGGCGGCGCGCGCCGATGCGGCCACCCAAGCTGGTCCCGTCGCGCTCGCGGATGGATGCGCGCTGGCTGGCGCGAGTCTTCGCCTTGGTCGACGTTGCGTGCGCCCTGATGATGGCCGCCCCTGTCACCCTGGGGCGTGACCTTCTGACAGGCTTTACATGGACGCTCGCCGTTCCGATCGCCTTCCGCGCCGTCGGCGCCTATGCGTTCCCGCGCAAGCAGAGCCTGACCGGCCATCTCAGCCATGTGGGCCAAGCGCTCGTGATCGCCGCCATTTTCGCGACGATGGCTTCGCTGGTGTTCAATCCGCTGGACGCCCGCTCGGCTTTCCCGTTGCTCGGCGCCAGCGGCTTCCTGGTCGCGCTGCACACCGGCTGGTGGAAGATCATCGACCACGCCCGACGCCAAGGCTTGCTCACCCCCAATGTCGTGATCGTCGGCGCTACGGCCAACGCTCAGCGCTTCATCGAGGCGGCGATGCGCACGGGCGAGGTCAACGTGCTGGGGCTATTCGACGATCGCCTGCGCCGCGCGCCGGTGAACATTCTGGGCGTTCCGCTGCTGGGCGACACCGACGCCCTGCTCCATCACCGGCTAGCGCCCTATACCGACCGCGTGGTCATCGCCATCACCGCGACCGCCGAGGCTCGGGTCAAGGAGTTGGTCGACAAGCTGGGCGTCCTGCCCCACCCCTTGAACCTGTTCGTCGATGGCGGAAGCCCGGACGAAGACGACGCGACCCTGGCGCGCATTGCGGACGGCGCGGAACATCCGCTTTCGGGCTGGCGCGACCTTCGCCGACGCCGTGTCCTGGTTAAGCGCGCCCTGGACCTGGCGCTGGCCGCGACCGGCCTCGCCCTCGCCAGCCCGTTCATGCTGGCGATCGCGCTCGCCGTGAAGTTCGACAGCCCTGGCCCGATCTTCTTCCGCCAGCGCCGTCACGGCTTCAATAACGAGGAGTTCCTGGTCTGGAAGTTCCGCTCGATGCGTCACGAGGCGGCCGACGCCCAAGCCTCGCGCCAGATCCGCGCCGGCGACGATCGGGTGACCCGTGTGGGACGCTTTATCCGTAAGACCAGCCTGGACGAGCTGCCTCAGCTGTTCAACGTGCTCCGCGGCGAGATGTCGATCGTGGGCCCACGCCCGCACGCCGTCGGCATGAAGACCGCGGGCGTCGAGTCGGCGAAGCTGGTGGCCGAGTACGCCCACCGCCACCGGATGAAGCCCGGCATCACCGGATGGGCGGCGATCAACGGCTCGCGCGGGCCGGTCGACACGCCCGAATGCGTGCGTCGGCGCGTGGCGCTGGATGTCGAGTATATCGAGCGTCAGTCGTTCTGGCTGGATCTCTACATCATCCTGCTGACCGTGCCCTGCCTGCTGGGGGATCGCTCGGCGGTTCGCTAGAAGGGGGATGGGGCGAGCTTCGGCGCGCTAGGATGTGCGAGAGGGCCCTACGTCACTGGCCGGGCTGCCGTAGCCCGGCCCAGCGAAGGGCGCGACGAGGCGGCCTTGGAGGCCGCTGAAGACCGGACGCCGTCTTCAGCCGTCTTCTGATCTGGAAGTATGAGCCCGGAGAACCGGGCTCAGCCGTGGGCGAGCCACTCGCGCGCTTGGCGTTGAGCCTCGGCGACATCTTCGCTGGCCATCTCCTGCGCCAGCTCCTTGCGGTAAAGCTTAGCCTCGACCGAACCGCGCATGGCGGCCAGGTTGAACAGCATGTGGGCCGACACATAGTCCAACGGCGCGCCGCCCTGGCCGGTCGAATACAGCAGCCCCATACGGAACAGCTCGTCACCGGTGGACTCGGCGGTCGGCAGCGGCAGCGTAGCGACGACGGCCGGCGGTTCATTCATCAACATCATGGCTCATCTCCCTTCTTAGGCTCACCACGGCGTTCTGCCGGATCAGAGCTAGAGTGGAGGAAAGTCCAACGCGACTGAACATATAGTTAATCGCCCAGGGACGATGGATGCGACCAAATGTATACTGGACGCTCAGACCGATTACTGCGCGTAAATGTTAGTATACAGCCTCTTAACGCACCTCTGATAACACAGCTTTTTAAGCGCCTCTTTTGCCGCTTTTCCTAGGCCGCTGGCCGCTGAACCCTAGCTCGGCGCCCCCACGATTGGACGACTTCGCCCGCGCCAGCCCGCGCGCGCCCTCTCCTCAAATTGGGGAGGCCTTCGAAAATGGCGGCGTACATCGCGAGAAGCGCCCGGCCTGAAGGTCCGAAGCCTGCCGCCCCTTCATATAGATGTCTGTCCCGTTCAGGCGGGGTTCAGTCAGCCAGAGCGATCGTGCGTTCAAAGGTCGAGGGAACCTCTCGGCGGCCTAGCCGCCGTCCATAGGAGAAGACGACATGAAACGTCTGCTGCTCACGATCGCCGCCGCCGCTTCGGTGGCGAGCCCGATGGTCCTGTCGGCGACGGACGCCAGCGCGCAGGATCGCGGCCGCTGGGAGCATCGCGACCGCGATCGGGATCATGACCGAGGCCGCTGGGACAATGGCCGCCACAATGGCTGGGACCGTCGAGATCGTTGGGACCGCGGCGACCGCTGGGATCATGGCCGCCACAACGGTTATTACTACAACAGCCGCTGGCACTATGGGCCGCCGCCGGCCGCATACTACGGCCGTCCCGGCTATCGACCCGGCTACGAGGCCTGGCGCCGGGGTGCTTACTTGCCCTCCTACTATCGCGGTGGCGGATATGTCGTGAACGATTACTATCGCTACCATCTGCGCCCGCCGCCTCGCGGCTACTATTGGTATCGCACAGGCAATGACTACGTGCTCGCGGCGATCGCGACCGGCCTAATCTTCGAGGTGATCGCTAACCGGTAGACCTCAGGCGCGCAAATACGCTCGTCACGGCGTCCTGGGCTATGCCTGGGACGCCGCTTTACGGCCATGCGCGCCGCAACCTTGCCGCGCATGGGGCGCAATGGCCTGATTGCGAAGCCAATTCGACCGCATTGCAGGGCCAGCGTGAAGATCGCGTCACAGTCCGACGCTGACGAAACAGGTCCTGATGTGATGAAGACCCTGCGCACCACCACCGCCGTAGTCGCCCTGGCCGCCGCCGCCTTCGCCGGCTCCGCCATGGCCCAGGCCACCCTGCCCCAGACCTCGCCCGCCAACCCGTCTCCGATGACGACGACGCCGGCGCCGACCAACGACGCGACCACCTCGACGGGCTCGCCGACGCAAACCTCGCCGGAGACCGCCGCGCCGGCCGACAGCGCCGCCTCTCCGACCTCGGCGACCGCGCCCACCAGCGACGACAGCTCGGCCATGACCGGCGAAAAGCCGGCCAAGAAGAGCAAGAAGCACAAGGATCATGGCGGCGACGCCAAGACGCCCCCGTCGAGCGATCCGTCCTCGCCGAACACGCCGCAATAAGAAAAAAGTTCGCATCAACGAAGAAGGGCCCGCGGTTTTCGCCGCGGGCCCTCGTCGTTTCAGCCGGTGACAGCGCCTATTCGACGCCGAGCTTCTTGCGCAGCAGCTCGTTGACCGTCGCGGGGTTGGCCTTGCCGCCGGTGGCCTTCATGACCTGGCCGACGAACCAGCCCAGGGCCTGCGGCTTGTCCTTCACGGCCTCGGCCTTGTCCGGATTGCCGGCGATCAGGTCGTCGATGGCCTTCTCGATCGCGCCGGTGTCGTTGATCTGCACGAGGCCGCGCTTCTCGACGATCTCGGCGGGACGGCCTTCGCCGGCCCACATGTGCTCGAAGACCTCCTTGGCGATCTTCGACGAGATGGTGCCGTTCTCGATCAGCTCGACCAGCTGGGTGATGTCCGACGACGGCAGCGGCGAGTCCGTGAACGCCGTGCCGGCGGCCGACAGCTTGGCCAGCAGTTCGTTCGTGACCCAGTTGGCCACCAGCTTGGCGTCGCGCCCCTTGGCCGCCGCCTCGAAGTAGTCGGCGCGGTCGGCGTCGATGATCAGCACGCCGGCGTCATAGGCCGACAGGCCGTACTGGCTCTGCAGCCGCGCCTTCTTGGCGTCCGGCAGCTCCGGCAGGGTCTGTTCGATCGACTTCACCCAGGCCGGATCCAGCACCAGCGGCAGCAGGTCCGGATCGGGGAAATAGCGGTAGTCGTGCGCCTCTTCCTTCGAGCGCATCGAGCGGGTCTCGCCCTTGTTCGGGTCGAACAGGCGGGTCTCCTGGTCGATCTTGCCGCCGTCCTCAAGTATCTCGATCTGGCGGCGAGCCTCGTACTCGATGGCCTGCTGGATGTAGCGATACGAGTTGACGTTCTTGATCTCGCAGCGCGTGCCCAGGTGCTTGAAGTCGCCCGTGGCGCGGAACTTCTCGTAGTCGCCCGGACGGCAGACCGAGACGTTCACGTCGGCGCGCAGGTTGCCCTTCTCCATGTCGCCGTCGCAGGTGCCGAGATAGACGAGGATCGTCCGCAGCTTCTTGACGTAGGCGGCGGCCTCTTCCGAGGTGCGCATGTCCGGCTTGGAGACGATCTCCATCAGCGCCGTGCCCGCGCGGTTCAGGTCGACATAGGTCGCGTTCGGGTCCTGATCGTGCAGCGACTTGCCGGCGTCCTGCTCCAGGTGCAGGCGCTCGATGCGCACGTCGAAGGTCGTGCCGTCGTCGCGCTCGACCGTCACCACGCCCTCGCCGACGATCGGCTGGTCGAACTGGCTGATCTGATAGCCCTGCGGCAGATCCGGATAGAAGTAGTTCTTCCGGTCGAAGCGGCTCTTCAGGTTGATCTGGGCCTTCAGGCCAAGGCCGGTCTTCACGGCTTGCTCGACGCAGAACCGGTTCAGCACCGGCAGCATGCCGGGCATGGCCGCGTCCACGAGGCTGACCTGCTCGTTCGGGCCCGCACCGAAACCGACGGCGGCGCCGGAGAAAAGCTTGGACTTGCTGGCGACCTGAGCGTGCACCTCGAGACCGAGGACCATTTCCCAGGGGCCAGTGCGACCTTGGATCTGTTTGGATTCTTGCGTCATGGCCGTCTCTCTACATCAAGCGCCCTAGGCCGGAAAAGCTCTGGGACGCGGCCTGGGACATGTTCGTCAGGCCAAGGATGGGCAAGGCCTTGAAGTTCCTGGCGCGCGGCTCGACCAGATCTTCCGAGCCTTTTCGGAATAAGGCGAGAATCCGTCAAATCCGGCGCCATTGCAGGGCAAGGGAACCGCAGAGTTATCGCGCCGTTCATTTTCTCGAACAGCTCACTTACGGAGGTAGAAATGCCCACCGCTTACACTACCCGATCCGCTCTCAACTTCGACGCTCCCGAGCCCGTCGTCACGGCTGACCCGAATGCTTCAGCTCTCTTTCCCTCGCAGCCGGTCTATGCTCGCACGCCGAAGAAGAAGGCGTCGAACAACCTGCCGCTTCTGATCGGCGCGCCCGTCGTGGCGGTCGCCGCCGGCGCCCTGATCTGGGGCATGACGGCCAACCGCGCCGAGGCGCCGACTGATCCGCAATCGCTGCAGGTCGCCGCCGCCGAGAGCCCCGCGCCGCTGACGGCCCCGCTTCCCCCGGAGACCACGCCGTCGCCGATCCCGCAGCCGACCGAGTTGGCCGCCAACGAGACGATCGCCCCGGCCCCGGTCGCCCGCGCCGAGACGCCCCGCGCCGCCGCGCCGGCTCGTCCGGCCGCTCGCCGCGCCGCGCCGGTGGAGACCACCGCGCCCGACGCCTCGAGCGCCTCGAGCAACGTCAGCGCCACGGTCCCGGCCGCGCCGCCCACCGTCAGCGCGGCCCCGGCCCCGGCGATCGCCGAACCGGCGCCGCTGGTCGTCCCCTCGCCGGCCGCTCCGCAACCGGCCACGGTTCCGGCGACCGAGCCTAACAACCCGATGTAACCTTGGGTCCCACACCCCGAACGAAGAAGGGCGGCTCCACCGGAGCCGCCCTTTTTACGTCACCACCACTTCTCGGCCTTGGCCTTGAAGCCGGCCGCCTTTTCAAGCGCCCCGGCGACCGAGAACACCGTGCCCTCGTCGAGCGGCTTGCCGATGATCTGCAGACCCAGCGGCAGGCCGTTGGCGTCGAGGCCCGCGGGCAGCGACAGGCCTGGCAGGCCCGCCAGGTTCGTCGTCACCGTGAAGACGTCGTTCAGATACATGGCGATCGGGTCGTTGCTGTTCTCGCCCAGGCCAAACGCCGCCGAAGGCGCGGTCGGGGTGAGGATCGCGTCGACCTTTTCCCAAGCGTTGTCGAAGTCCTCGGCGATGCGACGACGCACCTTCAGGGCCTTCAGGTAGTAGGCGTCGTAATAGCCGGCGCTCAGCACATAGGTGCCGATCAGGATGCGGCGCTTGACCTCGTCGCCGAAGCCAGCGGCCCGGGTGTTCTCGTAGATTTCGGTGAGGTTGGCGCCGTCTTCGCGCAGGCCGTAGCGCATGCCGTCGTAGCGGGCCAGGTTCGACGAAGCCTCGGCCGGGGCCACGATGTAGTAGGCCGGCAGCGCGTACTTGGTGTGCGGCAGGCTGATGTCGACGATCTCGCAGCCGGCCTCCTTCAGCCAGGCGATGCCGTCCTGCCAGAGCTTCTCGATCTCGGCGGGCATGCCGTCGACGCGATATTCTTTCGGCACACCGATCCGCAGGCCCTTCACCGACTTGCCGACGAACTGGGTGAAGTCCGGCACGGGGACGTCGAGGCTGGTCGAGTCCTTGGGGTCATGACCCGACATCGAGGTCAGCAGCAGCGCGGCGTCCTCGACCGTCTTGGCGATGGGGCCCGCCTGATCCAGCGAGCTGGCGAAGGCCACGACGCCCCAGCGCGAGCAGCGGCCGTAGGTCGGCTTAATCCCGACGGTGCCGGTGAAGGCGGCCGGCTGACGGATCGAACCGCCGGTGTCGGTGGCCGTGGCGCCCAGGCACAGGTCGGCGGCGACCGCCGCGGCCGAACCGCCGGACGAGCCGCCGGGAGTCAGGGCCTTGTTCGAGCCCTGGACGCGCCAGGGGTTGGTCACCGGGCCGAAGTAGGACGTCTCGTTCGACGAGCCCATGGCGAACTGGTCGAGGTTCAGCTTGCCCAGCATCACCGCGCCGTCGCGCCACAGCTGGCTGGTGACCGTCGACTCGTAGGTCGGCACGAAGTTTTCCAGGATCTTCGAGCAGGCCGTGGTGCGCACGCCCTCGGTACAGAAGAGGTCCTTCACGCCCAGCGGCGCGCCTTCCAGCGGACCGGCCTGGCCTTGCGCCCGACGAGCGTCGGACTTGGCGGCCATGTCCAGCGCCTTTTCCGGCGTCTCCAGGATGTAAGCGTTCAGGCCGCGCGCGGCTTCGACGGCGTCGATGTGCGCCTTGGTCAGCTCGACCGAGGTGAATTCGCCTTTGGCCAGGCCGTCGACGGCGGCCTTCAGGGTCAGCTTCGTGAGCGCGCTCATTATTCGACCACCTTGGGCACGACGAAGAAGTTGCCCACCGACTTGGGGGCGTTGCTGGTCACCTTGGCAGGATCGCCGCCCATGGTGACGACGTCGTCGCGCAGCGGCAGGCCGGCGGCCACGACGCTGGTCAGCGGCTCGCAGCCCTCGGTGTCCACCTCGGCCAGCTGCTCGATCCAGGTCATGATGCCGTTGAGCTCGTTGGCCAGGGCCTCGATGCGCTCTTCGGGTTCGGCGATGCGGGCGAGCCGGGCGACCTTCCGCACCGTGGCGGCGTCAATGGCCATGGGGATCTCCTGAAATTCGAACGCGTCGGTTACTAGGCCGGAGACAAGGTTTCAAGGAGTGGTTTCAGGCGGCGCGGCTCCTGATAAAGAGGGCCATGCCCGTTCTCGACATCGAAGACTTCGCCGCCGCCCTGCCCCAGTACGCCCCCGTGGTGGGCCTGGACCCCGGCGAGAAGACCATCGGCGTGGCCGTCTCGGACGTCACCCGCACCGTCGCCAGCCCCCTGGCCCTGATCGAGAAGACCAAGTTCAGCAAGGACGCCGAGGCCCTGTTCAAGCTGATGGACAGCCGCGGCGCGGTCGGGATCGTCATCGGCCTGCCGATGAACATGGACGGCACCGAAGGCGTGCGCTGCCAGAGCAATCGGGCCCTGGGTCGCAACCTGCTGCGCCTGAAGCCCGACCTGCCCATCACCTTCTGGGACGAGCGCCTGTCGACGGCGGCGGTGACGCGGGTGCTGATCGAGGAGCATGACGTGAACCGAAAGAGACGGGCCGAGGTCGTGGACAAGATGGCGGCCGGCTGGATCCTGCAGGGCGCGCTGGAACGGCTGCGGGGGCTTTAGTCCTGTTACTCGCCCCCTCCGCGCCT
Source organism: Caulobacter segnis ATCC 21756 (assembly GCF_000092285.1). Taxonomy (NCBI): domain Bacteria; kingdom Pseudomonadati; phylum Pseudomonadota; class Alphaproteobacteria; order Caulobacterales; family Caulobacteraceae; genus Caulobacter; species Caulobacter segnis. Next base: position 3,035,446 of record NC_014100.1, read on the forward strand.
GCGGCGCTCCTCCCCCGGAGGGGGAAGAAGGTGCGCGATCCCTTCTGCCCCCTCCGGGGGCGGACGACCGCGAAGCGGTCAGGTGGGGGCAAGTAAGGTCGACTCCACGCGGTTTCCCGCTGAAGGGATGGAAAGGGACGCGGAGCGCCGGACATCCGTCCGGAGTATGGATAGTGAATACCGTTTCGACGAAGCCCGACGCTCCGCGCGACCGTTATCCGCCAGCGTCCCGTCGGGTGGCCCTGTTCAGGCCTTACCGGGACCTGGGCCTCCCGTTTCCGAGAGACCCAGCGGTCGGAGAGGACGGGCTTTCAGCCAGACACGCCCTTTTGCCTCCAACCACGCCGACGGCGGGCGGGTGAGCCCAGCAAGCCCAGCCCCGGACCGTCCGAGTATCCCCCTCGAACCTGTCCCCGCTCGATCGCCCCCCGCCGCCACGATGGTCGCTGGCCATGCGCCCTTTCCTCGCGACGAGGTGGGTAAAGGATAAGGGCGGTTTCAACGCGGATGATGGAGCGGGGCGTAAAAGTGGGAAATTGTTGAAATCATTCAGTTCGATTCCGGGTACGCGGATAACAGAGCGCCGCGAACGCTCGTACTTGCCCCCTCCGCGCCTACGGCGCTCCTCCCCCGGAGGGGGAAGAAGGGGTGCGTTTCCTTCTGCCCCCTCCGGGGGCGGACGACCTGCGAAGCAGGTCAGGTGGGGGCCTGCGGCGATGGCCGATTGTCATCGGCATGACATCCTCCACAGAGCGTTTCCCCTCCTTCGCTTCCCTTCACGCCCAAAGCCGCCTATGACGCGGGCTCATGACGGCTTCAGCCCATGACCCCTCCCAAGCGGCTATCGAAACGATCCGCGCGCGCGTCTTCGCCTTTCCCAAGCGCCACTTTCTTTCGGCCGGCGATCTGAACGCGCTTCAGGCGGTCGAGCTGCTGGACCTGGCCGACGCCTTCGTGGCTCTGAACCGGCAGACGTCCAAGACCCTCGATATCCTCAAGGGCCGGACGCTGATGAACCTGTTCTTCGAGAACAGCACCCGCACCCAGAGCTCGTTCGAGCTGGCGGGCAAGCGGCTGGGCGCCGACGTCGTCAACATGAACCCCAAGACCTCGTCGGTGGCCAAGGGCGAGACCCTGATCGACACCGCGGTCACGCTGAACGCCATGCGGCCCGACCTGCTGGTCATCCGCCACGCCTCGTCGGGCGCGGCCAGCTTGCTGTCGCAGAAGGTCAGCGGCCACGTGGTCAACGCCGGCGACGGGCAGCACGAGCACCCGACCCAGGCCGTGCTGGACGCGCTGTCGATCCGCCGCGCCTTCGGCCGCGTTTCCGGCCTGACCGTGGCGATCTGCGGCGACGTGCTGCACAGCCGCGTCGCGCGCTCGAACGTCGCCTTGCTGCACACCCTGGGCGCCAGCGTGCGCCTGGTGGGGCCGCCCACCCTGATGCCGTCCCAGGCCGAGCGCTGGGGCGTCACGGTGCACCACGACATGAAATCGGGCCTGGCCGGCGCCGACGTCGTCATGATGCTGCGCCTGCAGCTGGAACGGATGCAAGGCGCCTTCGTGCCCTCGACCCGCGAGTACTTCCGCTTCTATGGCCTGGATCGCGAAAAGCTTTCGCGCGCGGCGCCCGGCGCCAAGGTCATGCACCCTGGGCCCATGAACCGGGGCGTGGAGATCGATAGCGACGTCGCCGACGATCCGGCCATCAGCCTGATCCAGGACCAGGTCGAGATGGGCGTCGCCGCCCGGATGGCCGTTCTCACCAGCCTCGCGGCCCGTCTGGAGGCGGCCCAATGAACGCCTCTCAGCCCCTCGCCTTCGTCAACGCCCGCCTGGTCGATCCCGAAAGCGGCTATGACGGCCGCGGCGGCGTCATCGTCTCCGAAGGCGTCATCACCGACGTCGCCAAGGGCCGCGAGTTCGGCAAGCTCTCGAAGGCCGTTCGCGTCATCGACTGCGGCGGCGCCCTGCTCGCCCCTGGCCTGATCGACCTGCGCGTCCGCACCGGCGAGCCCGGCGCCGAGACCAAGGAAACCCTCGCCTCGGCCGCCAAGGCCGCGGCGGCCGGCGGCGTCACCTCGTTCGTGGTCCAGCCCGACACCGCGCCGGCGATCGACGATCCCAGCGTCGTCGATTTCATCCTGCGCCGCGCTCGCGACATCGACAGCGCCCGCATCCTGGTGGCCGGGGCGGCGACGCGCGGCCTGAAGGGCGAGCAGATGGCCGAGATCGGCCTGATGCGCGAAGCCGGCTGCGTCTATGTCACCGACGCCGGCAAACCGATCGTCGACAGCAAGGTCATGCAGCGCGTCCTGACCTACGCCAAGGGCTTCGACGCCCTGTTGGCGCACCGTCCGATGGACCCGTGGCTGGGCAAGGGCGGTGCGGCGATCGGCGGCGAGTTCGCCGGCCGCATGGGCCTGCCCTCGATCTCGCCGATGGCCGAGCGGATCATGCTGGAGCGCGACGTCGCGCTGCTGGAAGCCACGGGCGGCAAGCTCTTGGTCGACCAGATTTCCAGCGCCCAGGCCCTTGAGACGCTGGAGCGCGCCAAGAAGAAGGGCCTGCGGATCCACGCCTCGGTGTCGATCAACCACCTGTCGTTCAACGAGCTGGACATCGGCGACTACCGCACCTTCGCCAAGCTCAATCCGCCCCTGCGCGGCGAGGACGATCGCCAGGCGCTGATCGAGGCGCTCGCCTCGGGCCTGATCGACGTCGTGGTGTCCTCGCACAGCCCCGCTCCGGCGGAGGACAAGCGCCTGCCGTTCGACGAGGCCGCGCCGGGCGCGGTGGGCCTCGAGACCCTGCTGCCGGCCTTGCTGTCGCTTTATCACGAGGAACGCATCGCGCTGGTCGACCTGATCCGCGCCGTCACCTTGGCGCCGGCCGAGCTGCTGGGCCTGCGCGGCGGCCGCATCGCGCCGGGCGCGCCGGCGGATCTGGTGCTGTGCGACATCGACGCGCCGATCATCATCGACGCCGCCCGCCTGCTGTCGAAGTCCAAGAACTCTCCGTTCGACGGCCGTCGCCTGCAGGGCCAGGTGCTGATGACGGTCGTGGACGGCCGCGTGGTCCACCGCGCGGAGGGCTAGCCCTCCCGCGTCATGAAGGCGAAGGCGACGGCGGTCGATACGCCGACGACGCCGCCGGCGACGACGCCACCGATCGCGGCCAGGGCCCATACCGGTCCCAGCGCCCAGCCCGAGGCGGCCAGATAGATCGCCGGCAGCCCCAGGCTCCAACCCACCGCGTTGCCAGCGATCCACGGCCAGCGCTTCACGCCCAGGCCGCCCAGCGCCAGGGTCTGGACTCCGCCGAACAGCGCGCCCACCGTCAGGCCAAAGCCCGCCGCCATCAGGATCGTCTCCCCCACGCTCGGCTCGAAAGCCCCGACGCCGCCCTGCCCCGTGGCGAAGATCGAGAACGACGAGCCCGCCGCCCAGCCGACCATGGCGACCACGCAGGTCGCCATGGTCCAGCGCACGATCGAGAGGTCCGGCAGCCGGCGGCTCATCAGATTGGCCTGGACCAGGCCCAGGACGATGCCCTCGGGCACGCCTGACAGCGCCTTAAACAGCAGCATGGAGATCTGCCAGAACAGCCCGTTCGGCTCGGGCATCAGGCCATCGGCCCAGACCCACCAGGACGCCCCCAGAAGGATCCCGAACAGTTCGGCCAGCGCCGTCAGCAGGATCCAGCCGACCCAGCCCCCGCTCCCCGCGCGCCGTCCCTCAACGCCATGAGCCGCGCCCGCACTGCCCGCCATCACTCCGCCCCCCAGAAAATCCGCGCGACTTTGCCAGCGGATCGAAGCGATTTACACCATCCTTCGACACGGCGCGCTTGAGCTCGCACAAAACTCTCTCTAAGGTAGAAAACGTGGAAAGTCTCGCCTCTGCCGTTTATCTGACTCTCGCGATCGCCGTCGTCGGCGGCTATCTGCTGGGATCGATTCCGTTCGGCCTCATCGCCACGCGTCTTGGCGGCGCGGGCGACATCCGCCAGATCGGTTCGGGCAATATCGGCGCGACCAACGTGCTGCGCTCCGGGCGCAAGGATCTGGCCCTCATCACCCTGCTGGGCGACGCCGGCAAGGGCGTGGTGGCGGTGCTGCTGGCCCGTTACCTGACCCACGGAAATCCCATGGTGATCGCCCTGGCCGGCGGCGCGGCGTTTCTGGGCCACCTGTTCCCGGTGTGGCTGAAGTTCAAGGGCGGCAAGGGCGTGGCCACCTTCTACGGCGTGCTGCTCAGCGCGGCCTGGCCGGTGGGCGCGCTCGCGGCCATCACCTGGCTGGCCATGGCCGCCATCTTCCGGATCAGCTCGCTGGCCGCCCTGACCGCCGCCGTCCTGGCCGCCCCCTTCGCCATCGCCACCGACCAGCCGCGCCCGATCCTGGGCCTGGCGATCTTCATGGCCATCCTGATCTTCATCCGTCACCGCGAGAACATCGCGCGCCTGCTCAAGGGCGAGGAGCCGAAGATCGGCAAGAAGAAGCCGGCCGAGCCGGCGCCCGCCGAGGCGCCGTGATCCCCGGCCGGCTCTCGGACATCCAGCGCCTGGCCTGGCTTCGCCTGGCGCGCACCGAGACGGTCGGCCCCGTCGCCTTCGACCACCTGCTGGCCCGTTACGGCACGCCCGAGCGGGCCCTGTCGGCCCTGCCCGACCTCTCCCGCAAGGGCGGCCGCGCGGTCCCGCTGACCCTGCCGCCACGCGAGGCGATCGAGCGCGAGCTCGAAGCCGGCGAAAAGCTGGGCGCGCGCCTCATCTGCGGTTGCGAGCCTGACTTCCCGCCGCGCCTGGCGGCCCTCGATCCGCCGCCGCCGGTCCTCTGGGCGCTGGGTCGGGCCGAGCTGCTGTCCGAACCGTCGATCGCCATCGTCGGCGCCCGCATCGCCTCGGCCGCCGGCCAGCGCTTGGCCCGCCAGTTGGCGACGGACCTGGGAACCGCCGGCTATGTCGTGGTCTCGGGCATGGCGCGCGGCATCGACGGCGCGGCGCACGAGGGCTCCCTGACCACCGGCGCCGTGGCCGTGCTGGGCGGCGGGGTCGGCGACATCTACCCGCCCGAGCACGATAGGCTGCATGCGCGGCTCGCGGCGGAAGGCTGCGTCGTCTCCGAGAGCGCGCCCGACCGCCGCGCCCAGGCCAAGGACTTCCCGCGCCGCAATCGCGTGATCTCCGGCCTGTCGCTGGGCGTCGTCGTGGTCGAGGCCGAGCTGAAATCCGGCTCGCTGATCACCGCGCGGCTGGCCGCCGAACAGGGCCGCGACGTCTTCGCCGTGCCCGGATCGCCGCTCGATCCGCGCTCGAAGGGCACGAACGACCTGATCCGCCAAGGCGCGATCCTGTGCGAGGGCGCCGAGGACGTCCTGCGCTCGCTGGCCGGCGAGGCCAGGCTGCGCGAGCGCGATCGCGCTTACGAGGCCGAGCCGCCATCCGACCTCGACCCTGACGCCCTGCGCGAGCGCGTCGCAGCGCTGCTCTCCCCCACGCCCGTCCCGCGCAACGACCTGATCCGCGCCGTCGCCGCCCCGACCTCGGCGGTCATGGCGGCGCTGGTGGAGCTGAGCCTGGCGGGCCGCGCGGAGTTCCTGGACGGCGGGCTGGTGGCGCGGCCATAAGGAGCCGACACGGAGCCGCTGAATTGAACACCCTGCAGGAAACCTTCGACCGCGCGCTGGCCTCCGCCGCCGAGGGGCGCTTCGACGCCGCGGTGTCCGACTTCCAAGCTGTGCTGGCGTTGCGTCCCGATGAAGGGCCAGTGCTGTTCAGCCTGGGCGTCACCCTGATGAACGCCCGACGCTTCCCCGAGGCGGCGGCGGCTTTGAGCCGCGCCGTGGCGACCCAGGACGTGGAGCCGTTGTGGCGCAACTGTCTGGCCCAGGCGCAGTACATGACCGGGGACTTCGCCGGCGCGGCGGCGAGCTTCGAGGCCGTCGGCGAGCCGCTGGGAGACGGCGCCGTCCTGACCTGGGCCCGCGCGGCCGCCTACGCCGCCGTCGAGACCTCGACCGCGGACACCGCCTTGGCCCTGTATGAGCGGATCGCCGGTCCGCTCGCGGAAGACCCGACAACCGTGGTCCGCGAGGGATTTTCCATCCTCGTCGCCTTCAAGCGGCTCGCGGCCGCTCGCGTGCTGGGAGATTGGCTGGCCGCGAACACGGCTGATGATCCGGTCCAGGCGCACGAGCGCCGCGTCCTGACCGAACAGGACATCGATCGCGCGCCGTCGGACTATGTCGAAGCCTTGTTCGACAACTTCGCGGACCGCTTCGACGAGCAGTTGGTCGACAACCTCGGCTATGACGCGCCGGCCCTGCTGGCCGACAAGGTGGCCGCGCTTGACGACCGCTTCGCGCGCATCCTGGACCTGGGTTGCGGCACGGGCCTGGCCGGACCGCATCTGCGACGTTTCCAGGGGCGGATAACCGGCGTGGATCTTTCGAGCGGCATGCTGGCCCGAGCGGCCGAGCGCGGCGACTACGACCAACTCATCCAGGCCGAGGCGATTGATTTTCTACGCGGCGCTTCGGATGGCTTCGACCTGATCTTCTCGACCGACGTGCTGATCTATTTCGGCGACCTGACCCCGCTGTTCGCGGCGGCGGCCGGCGCCCTGCCCTCCGGCGGCGTATTGGCCGTCAGCACGGAACGCGGCGAGGATGGCTGGATGCTGCTCCCCTCGGCCCGCTACGCGCACGGCGAGGCCTATGTGCGCCAGGCCAGCGCCCCTTGGTTCGACCTTGTCGACCAGGTGGAGATCTCGCTGCGCCGGGACGCGACCGACATCACGCCGGGCGGCCTCTACGTGATGAGGCGAAAGGGCTAGCCCCCTCGCCGCGCGCCCTTGGCGAACAGCATGTCCGACCACCGCCAGTGGCCGCCGCCTAGGGCGAAGCGGGCCGCGCCGGGGCCGTCGTTCAGCGAGATCAGGACGAGACCCCGCATCGGCTCGGCGCGGCAGGCGGCGGGGGCGAAAGCGACCTCCATCATGATCATCTCGCGCAGGCCCGACAGACCGTCGCCCTCCTCGCCGTCTGTGCGGACCCAATCGCCGCTCCAGACCAGAGGCGCGCGGCCGGCGTTCACGGTGGCCGCGTGGGCGCGCATCAGGGAAGCCCGGGCCCTGGGGTTCTTGCGCAACCCCTCCTGCAGCAGCCGAACCATGTCGCAGCCCGCCCCCCCGCCGCCGCCGCCAGCGCCTGATCCCGCCGTCGCCGCGCCCATCAGCTCGGACTCGCCCAGACCCATCACCCGCGCCGGCGCGGGCTTCGGGCTGGCCGGCAGCGGCGTCACGTCCTTCGGGATCGGCGCCTTGGTCACGCGCAGCGGCGACCGCGGCGCGGCCCTGGCGGTGTCTTTCGGCTTCTCTGGCGACGGCGGCTTCTTGGGGGCCTTCACCGGCGACTTGGGGGCGTCATGGGGCGCGGGCGGTCTTGGAGGAGGCGGTGGCGGCGGAGGGGGCGGCGGATCGACCAGCGTCACCATGACGGACGGCGCTTCCGGCGGCGCTGGGGTCACGTGGGCGGCCAGCAGCACCGCCACGGCCCCGGCGTGCGCGGCGAGGCTCACGACCACGGCCACGCCCTTCCCGCCCCTTCGTTTCCAGTTCGCCATCTGCTCGCCACGCCACGGGCCAAAGCGCCGGCCCAAGGACCTGTGGACCACGCGTCCACGTCAGGAAATGGGCGAATGGTCGAGCTTGCGAGCGACCAAGACGCAGTTGAAGATCGCAATGCGGCGGGAGAGACGATTGTGGATTTTCTGACGAAGCTGGCGTGGATACTGCTGCTGGTCGCTCCCGCCGCGGCTCTTATGGCGCAGGCGGTGATCGACTGGATCCCGGCGCGTCTCCAGCGGACAACGGTCCAAGCGCTTTCCGTGTCGCTGGGCGTCCTGCTGGGCGTTGTGGCCCTGGCGAGCTTCGCCGGTGTTCGCTTCGTGCCGCTGGCCGCCAATATCTGGACGCTAGGCGCGGCCTATTTCGCCTACTGCTTCCTCGCCTTCGGGATAGGCAGGCTGCCCTTGCGCGGCATGCCGAGAAACGTGGCCCTGATCCTCGCCGCACTGCCTATCGCCTTTGGCTATTTCCTCAGCACGGTGGGGCTCTTGGCCATCATGTTCACGGTCGGCGCCTACGCCACTGCGTCGAAGGAAACCCGCCTGGCGACGAACTTGGTCTGCACCCGGATCGAGGGCGGCGGCCCCAGCGGCGGCTACGCGCTGCACATCCATCGGCAATGGCCCTTGCTGCCGGTGCTGCATCGCCAGGTGAAGGTTATCGCGGCCAAGAACGAATACTACGGTCCGCCAGACTGCGAGGCTCTGCGCGGAACGAAGCTCTAGACGCTCAGATCCACCAGCAGCCCCGTCCCCGCGGCCGGCGCGGCGCGCACGGCTTCCTTCAGCCGATCGGCGATTTCCGCGCGCTCGGCGTTCGAAGTCACGGGCTTGATCGGGCGGATCGGCGAGACATAGGCCTCGGTGGCGATCCGATTGACGGTCAGATCCATCGGCGAGCAGTCACAAAACCAGGCCATAAAACTCGCACAAGGGTCTTAACAAGCGGCTACTAGGGCTTCAAAGCACGGCCGTTCGGCAGAGCCCGCGTTGACAGACCCCCAAGCGGGCCCCACTTTCCCCGGCGCTCGCCTCCCGGGCGATCCGCTTTCCAGCCCAGAGTCAGAATGAACGTCGTCGTCGTCGAGAGCCCGGCCAAGGCCAAGACCATCAACAAGTACCTCGGGTCCGACTACACGGTTCTCGCTTCCTACGGTCACATCCGCGATCTGCCGTCGAAGGACGGCTCGGTGGAGCCCGACAACGACTTCGCCATGAGCTGGGAAGTCGACGCCAAGGCCTCCAAGCGCGTCTCCGACATCGTCGACGCCCTGAAGAAGGCCGACCGCCTGATTCTGGCCACCGACCCGGATCGCGAAGGCGAAGCGATCAGCTGGCACGTGCTGGAAGTCCTGAACAAGAAGAAGGCGCTGAAGGACAAGTCGGTCCAGCGCGTCACCTTCAACGCCATCACCAAGACCGCCGTCACCGAGGCCATGAAGGCCCCGCGCGACCTCGACATGGAGCTGGTCGAGGCCTATCTGGCCCGCCGCGCCCTCGACTATCTGGTCGGGTTCACCCTCTCGCCGGTGCTGTGGCGTAAGCTGCCCGGCAGCCGCTCGGCCGGCCGCGTGCAATCGGTGGCCCTGCGCCTGGTCGTCGACCGCGAGATCGAGATCGAGCGCTTCAAGACCCAGGAATACTGGACCGTCGAGGCCGACGTCTCGGCCGGCTCGGACCCGTTCCTGGCGCGCCTCGTCAAGCACGAAGGCAAGAAGCTCACCAAGTTCGACCTGGGCAACGAGACCTCGGCCCTGGCCGCCAAGGCCGCCGTGCAGGCCGCCGTCTTCAAGGTCGAGGCCGTCGAGAAGAAGCCCGGCAAGCGCTCGCCCGCGCCGCCCTTCACCACCTCGACCCTGCAGCAGGAAGCCGCCCGGAAGCTGGGCTTCAGCGCCCAGCGCACCATGCAGGCGGCCCAGAAGCTGTACGAGGGCGTCGACATCGGCGGCGAGACCGTGGGTCTCATCACCTACATGCGGACCGACGGCGTCTCGATGGCGCCCGAAGCGATCACCGAAGCGCGCGACGTGATCGGCAAGGTCTATGGCAAGGAATACGTCCCGGACGTCCCGCGCCTCTACAAGTCCAAGGCCAAGAACGCCCAGGAGGCCCACGAAGCCATCCGTCCGACCAGCATGGGTCGGAACCCCGGCTCGTTGCGCCTGGATCCTGAGCTAGGCCGTCTGTACGAGCTGATCTGGAAGCGCACGATCGCCTCGCAGATGGAAAGCGCCCGTATCGAGCGCACCACGGTCGACCTGGAGAGCGCCGACGGCAAGACCGGCCTGCGCGCCACCGGCCAGGTCGTGCAGTTCCCCGGCTACCTCGCCGTCTACGAGGAAGGCCGCGATGACGAGGGTGATGAAGACAGCGCCCGCCTGCCCGCCATCGTCGAGGGTTCGCCCGCTCAGGTCCGCGAGGCCCGCGCCGACCAGCACTTCACCGAACCGCCGCCGCGCTATTCGGAAGCCAGCCTCGTCAAGAAGATGGAAGAGCTGGGCATCGGCCGTCCGTCGACCTACGCCTCGGTGCTGGGCGTGCTGCGCGACCGCGAATATGTCCGCATGGAGAAGCAGCGCTTCATCCCCGAGGACAAGGGCCGACTGGTCACCGCGTTCCTGGAGCAGTTCTTCAAGCGCTATGTCGAGTACGACTTCACGGCCGCGCTCGAAGAGCAGCTGGACTTGGTGTCCGACGGCAAGCTGGACTGGAAGCAGTTCCTGCGCGACTTCTGGAAGGACTTCCACGCCGCCGTCGGCGAGATCGCCGAGCTGCGCACGACCAACGTCCTCGACGCCCTGAACGAGGCCCTGGGCCCGCACATCTTCCCCGACAAGGGCGATGGCTCCAATCCGCGCCTGTGCCCGACCTGCGGCACGGGACAGCTCTCCCTGAAGACCGGCAAGTTCGGCGCCTTCATCGGCTGCTCGAACTATCCGGAGTGCCGCTACACCCGTCAGCTGGGCGTCTCCGAAGGCGACGGCGAGGCCGAGAGCGCCGACAAGGAGCTGGGCGTCAATCCGGCGACGGGCCGGGCCGTGTGGCTGAAGAACGGCCGCTTTGGTCCCTATGTCGAGGAGCTGGCGGCCGAGGGCGACAAGCCCAAGCGCTCGTCCCTGCCCAAGGGCTGGATCGCCTCGGCCATCGACCTGGAGAAGGCCCTGCGCCTGCTCTCGCTGCCGCGCGAGGTGGGCAAGCACCCGGACGACGGCAAGGTCATCACGGCGGGCCTCGGGCGCTTTGGGCCGTTCGTTCTGCACGACGGCACCTACGCCAACCTGGAGAACGCCGACGAGGTGTTCGACGTCGGCCTGAACCGCGCCGTCGCCATCCTGGCCGACAAGCGCGCCGGCGGCGGTCGTCCGCAGCGTGGCGCCGCGGCGGCCCTTGCCGAGCTTGGCAATCACCCCGAGGACGGCAAGCCGATCCGCGTGCTGTCGGGCCGCTTTGGTCCCTACATCAAGCACGGCGACACCAACGCCAACGTGCCCAAGGGCAAGGATCCGGCCGCGATCACGCTCGAGGAGGCGCTGGCCTTGATCGCCGAACGCGCGGCCAAGGGCGGCGGCAAGAAGCCGGCGAAGAAGGCCGCCGCTTCCAAGGCCAAGGCCCCGACCAAGGCGGAAGGCGACAAGCCGGCCAAGAAGACGGCGGCTAAGAAGCCGGCCGCCAAGAAGACCGCTCCCAAAGCCAAGGCCAAGGCGCCCGCCGCCTCGGACGATGGCGCCGCGCCGTGGGACGACGAGGCCTGAGCCTGTTCAGCCGGTTTGGACGAGAGTAGATTGCGCGGATGACGACGCTGGAACGTCCCCTGCCGCTGAACGTCGTGCTGACGGCGCTGGTCCTGTGCTGCCTAGGCGGCTTCGCCTTCGGGCTCACCAACGCGATGAAGCTCGACCGCGGCGGCGCGACGACCTCCACGCAGCCGCTGGCCGAGGTGTCGGGCGTGCCGGTCAAGGACGCCGCGCCCGCCCTCGCCTATGAGCCGCCGCCGGTCGAGGCCCCCAAGCCGAAAGCCGTCGAGGTCGAGACGCCGGAGCAGGAAGCCCCCGCCCCGGTGATCGAGGCCCCGCCCGCCGCGACGACGCCCGCGCCCGACGCCGCCTCCAAGCCGGCCGATCCGGCGCCGCCGAAGTCGATCGAGGATCTGTACTAGGTTTAGGGGCAGCCTCCACCTCGCGTTTCCCTAAGTCCGCCGAACGCGTTAAGGCAGGACATGGCCAAACTTCGCCCGCCCAAGACCTTCAAGCCCAAGCCCGCCGCCGGCCTGCCGGATCGCGAGACGCTGCTGGCGTTCCTGCGCGACGCGGGCGAGACGGGGAAAGCCGACATCGCCCGGCACTTCGGCCTCAAGGGCGCCGACCGCCGGGCCCTGCGCGAGATGATCCGCGAGCTCGAGGCCCAAGGCGCGCTAGCCAAGCGCGGCCGCAAGGGCTTTGCGGAAGCCGGCTCCCTGCCCCCGGTCGGGGTGGCCGACGTGGTCGAGCGCGACGGCGACGGCGAGCTCTACGTCAAGCTGACCAAGTCCGACGATGACGTCCCCAATGTCCGTCTCGCGCCGACCAAGGGCGAGGCCGCCGCCGGCGCGCCGGGCCTGGGCGACCGCCTGCTGGTCCGCTTCGAACGGCTGGAGAGCGGCGAGTTCGAGGCCAAGCTGATCAAGAAGCTGGGCCAGAGCGCCCACAAGATCCTGGGCGTGATCCGCAAGCACCGCCGCGAGGTCCGCGTCGAGCCGGTCGACCGCAAGTCCAAGGAAAGCCTGGTCCTCGATCCCAGCGTCGCCCACGAGTACAAGGACGGCGACCTCGTCGTCGCCCAGGTCGGCACGCACGGCGGCCGTTATGGTCCCAAGCCCGGCAAGGTGCTGGAGGTGGTCGGCACCGAGAACGATCCCCGCGCCGCGTCGCTAATCGCCATCCACAGCCACGGCATCCCGACCGGCTTCTCCGAAGAGGCCGAACGCGAGGCCAAGGCCGCCGTCGAACCGACGCTGTCGGGGCGCGATGACCTGCGCGACCTGCCGTTCGTGACGATCGACCCGGTGGACGCCCGCGACCACGACGACGCCGTCTACGCCCACCCCGACCCGGACGCGACCAACGTGGGCGGCTGGATCGTCTGGGTCGCCATCGCCGACGTCGCGGCCTATGTGCGCCCCGGCTCGGCTCTGGACCGCGACGCCCGCGAGAAGGGCAACAGCGTCTACTTCCCCGACCGCGTCGAGCCGATGCTGCCCGAGACCCTATCCAACGGCCTGTGCTCGCTGCGCGAGGGCGAGAACCGCGCCACCCTGGCCGTGCGGATGGTGTTCGACAAGTCGGGCCGCAAGAAGGGCCACAAGTTCGTGCGCGGCCTGATGCGCTCGGCCGCCAAGCTCTCGTACGAGCAGGCCCAGGCCGCCATCGACGGCCAGCCCGACGACAAGACCGGCCCGCTGCTGGACCCGATCCTGAAGCCCCTGTGGGCCGCCTATCACACGATGAAGATCGGCCGCGAGGCCCGCTCGCCGCTGGCCATCGAGAGCGACGAGCGTCGGATCATCATCCGCGAGGGCGAGATCGCCTCGATCACCAAGCGCGCCTCCCTCGAAGCCCATAAGCTGATCGAGGAGATGATGGTGCAGGCCAATGTCTGCGCCGCCGAGAGCCTGGAGGCCAAGCGCTCGCCCCTGATCTACCGGGTGCACGATACGCCGAGCCTGGAGAAGGTGCAGAACCTGGCCGACTTCCTGCAGACCCTGGAGATCCGCTGGAGCAAGGGCGAGGCGCCGCAGACCTCGCGGTTCAACAAGCTGCTGGAAGAGACCCGCGAGAGCCCCAACGCGGCGATCATCAACGAGGTGGTCCTGCGCACCCAGATGCAGGCCCACTACAGCGCCGACAACATCGGCCACTTCGGTCTGAACCTGGCCAAGTACGCCCACTTCACCAGCCCGATCCGCCGCTACGCCGACCTGATCGTGCACCGAGGCCTGATCCGCGCCCTGGGCCTGGGAACCGACGGCCTGACCGACCAGGACATCGCCCAGATCAAGGACACGGCCGAGGTCATCACCCACGCCGAGCGCCGGGCCATGGCCGCCGAGCGCGACGCCACCGACCGCTACATCGCCGCCTTCCTGGCCGATCGCGTGGGCGCGACCTTCGAGGGTCGGATCACCGGCGTCACCCGCTTTGGCCTGTTCATCAAGCTGGCCGACACGGGCGCCGACGGCCTCGTGCCCGTCTCCAGCCTGGGCGCGGAGTTCTTCATCCACGACGACAAGATGCACGCCCTGGTCGGCGAGCGGACCGGCAAGCGCTGGCCGCTGGGCATGGGCGTCGAGGTCAAGCTGGTCGAGGCGACGCCCGTCACCGGCGGCCTGCTGTTCGAGATGCTCAGCGACCCGCTGCCGCCCGATCCGAAGGCGCCGCGTCCGAGGCTGGGGGCTCGGCGACAGGCGGCGGTCAAGCCGCGCGGCGGGTTGCCGAAGGGTGTCCGACGCGGCAAGCGGCGGTAGGGCGGCGGATAGATGCTCCCCCGCGATGCGGGGGAGCTGTCGCGGAGCGACTGAGGGGGCTAACGCGGCATCGGAGGCGCTCGCCCCCTCCGGCCCTCTGGGCCACCTCCCCCGCGAAGCGGGGGAGGAACTAGTTCTCCAGGATCGCCGCCTCTAGCCGATCGGCCATCATCCTCTGATCCGCCGCCGACGGATGCGAGTGGCACGCCGTGCGCTCCATGCCGGTGATCCGCACCGCCGTCGCGCCCGCGCGGGCGGCGACCTCAGCGACATCGTCGACGAAGGTGTCGCCCTGGATCAGGAAAAAGCTCGCGCCCGGGCGACTGGCCTTCAAGCCCTCGACGAAGGCCACGTAGCTGTCGCGATAGTCCTTGCGCAGCGCCGCCTCGTCCGCCCAGGTCTCGCCCGCGTGCAGCGAGGTCGAGAAGTCGTTGGTGCCGAGGCCGATCACCACGATCTCCGGCTTCCAGGGATCATTCGCGGCGATGCGCGGCTCGCCCTGCCCCGGGATCAGGCGCGGGAACAGCGCCGGCAGCGGCTCGCCGGGCGCCAGGCCGTTGTAGTTGCGCACGACGCCGCGCCCCGAGAAGGCTTCGATGCGGTAGTCGGCGTCGAGCCGGGCGGCCAGGGCCGGAGCGAACGACAGACTGGTGTCCGTCAGGTCGTGGACCTGTTGCTCGGTGCAATCGCGGGTCGTCGAGCGGACGCCGTAGGCGACGGTGTAGGAGTCGCCGATGAACTCGATGCGGCGCGGCCGCGCGGGCGCCGGCAGCGCCCTGCCCTCGCGTCCCACGAAGAAGCCCTCGAACCGCGCCGAGCCGGTCTGGCTCTCGGTCAGCTTGTCTAGCCGCACGACGTGCTCGCCAGGACCGAGACGGTCGAGCTTCAGCCGCGTTTCGCCGGACTTGATGAGCTCGGCCTTGCGTACGCCGTCGACGCTGACCGCCAGGTGCTCGACGCCCGTATCGACCGCCACCTCGACGGAGGGGCCGCTGAACCGCCCCTCGAAATAGACGCCGGGCCACCCGAAGTCATAAGCGCCGCTGGGCGCTGGCGCGACGCGGCCGCCGATGTTCAGCGGCAGCGGGGTCTGGACGATGGCGGCGGCGAGCAGCAGGGAGAGCATGACCTCTGCTTCCCACGAAAGCCCCCTCCGCGCTACGCGCTCCTCCCCCAGAGGGGGAAGAAGGTGTTCCTTCCGCCCGCCTTTGGGGGCGGACGACTTGCGAAGCAAGTCAGGTGGGGGCTGCGCGGCGGTTCAAAGCTGGCTATGCAGACCTCATGCGCGCCGAGATCGAACCCTTCCACGCCATCGCCATCAGCCGCCTGGCCCATGAGCTGAAGATGCAGGGCCGCTCCATCATCCACATGGAGTTCGGCCAGCCCTCGACGGGCGCGCCGAGCAAGGCGATCGCCAAGGCGCACGAGATCCTCGACGCCGAAGCCATGGGCTATTGGGAAAGCCCGCTGCTGCGCGAGCGGATCGCCCAGCGCTACCAGGACCTCTACGGCGTCACGGTCGAACCCGAGCGGATCGTCCTGACCTGCGGGGCTTCGCCGGCCCTCGTCCTGGCGCTATCCAGCGTGTTCCAGCCCGGCGACCGCATCGCCATCGCCCGCCCCGGCTATGTCGCCTACCGCAACACCATCAAGGCGCTGCACCTCGAGCCCGTCGAGATCGCCTGCGGCCCGGAAGACCGCTTCCAGCTGACCGCCCAGCATCTCGCCGAGCTAAACCCCGCTCCCGCCGGCGTCATCGTCGCCAGCCCCGCCAATCCGACCGGCACGATCATCGCGCCCGAGGAACTGGAAGCGATCGCCAAGGTCTGCCGCGAGCGCGGCATCCGGATCATCAGCGACGAGATCTATCACGGCCTCAGCTACACGGGCCGCACGCCCTCGATGCTGGAGTTCGCGCCCGACGCCCTGATCGTCAACAGCTTCAGCAAGTACTTCAGCATGGCCGGCTGGCGGCTGGGCTGGCTGCTGACGCCCAAGGGCGAGGACCTGGATCGGGCCCGCGCCTATGTCGGCAACCTGTTCCTGACCGCGCCCTCCCTGGCCCAGCACGCGGGCCTGGCGGCCATGGACTGCCTGGACGAGCTGGAAGGCCACATCGACGTCTATCGCCGCAATCGCGAACTGATGCTGGAGGCTCTGCCGGCGCTGGGCCTGCGCAAGATCGCCCCGCCCGACGGCGCCTTCTACATCTGGGCCGACATCGGCCACCTGACCAACGACTCGCTGAGCTTCTGCAAGGACCTTCTGCGCGACACGGGGGTCTGCACCGCGCCCGGCGTCGACTTCGACCCGGTCGAGGGCCACCACTTCATCCGCTTCAGCTTCGCGGTCTCGACGCCGGAGGTCGAGGAGGCTATCCGCCGGATGGCTCCGTGGTTTTCCGCTCGAGCCGCCAGTCCAGCCCCATAGCCAGGAAGGTGAACGAGCCGGACCAGCCGATGAGGATCAGGCCGGCCAAAGGTTCGAGGCTGGCGATCAGACGCAGCGCGCCGACCGGATAGACATCGCCGACGCCTTGAGTGGTGAAGGTCTCGATCGAAAAGAAGAACAGCTGGCTCGCGGTCATGGCCGGAACGCCCACGAACGCGCCCAGGTCCAGGACGCGTTCACCGACCCAATAACCGCCGGCGAACAATCCAGCTTCCAGGACGTGAGCGACGATCAGGCCGAAGATCACGAGGAGAATCTTCAGCCCGCGCGATAGCCGGGTGGAGGCTTGACCGACGGACAGCAGTCGCAACGCCTGGTAGTGGATCATGACCGCGGCGAAGATCAGCGCCAAGGACAGCACGAAGGCGTAGAATTCGACCATGGTCATTCTCTCGTAAGCCACAAGGTCGGGAGACGCTCCGACCGCCAGTCAGGATGTGGTCTAGGCGGGGACGCCCAAGCGCCGCCAGCCTACTTCTTCTCCAGATAATCCAGCGCCATGAACGCCTCGGCCTTTACGCCCGTCTCAAACACCGCCTCATCGACGTCGAAATAGGGCGAGTGGTTGGCGGGCGCCGTGGCCGCCGGGACGTCGGCCTTGCGGCCGCCCAGCTGGACGAACACCGCCGGAACCTTCTCGGCGTAGAGCGAGAAGTCCTCGGCCCCGGTCACCAGGGGCGCGTTGTCGTCGACCTTGGCCGAGGCCTTCAGCAGGCTGGTCTTCACCCACTTCGACAGCTCGGGATTGTTGTAGGTGACCGGATAGGGCTGGCTGAACACCGCTTCGGCCTTGGCGCCGTAGCGGTCGCCGATGGCGGCCACGGCCTTCTGGACCTTGGCGATCAGGTCGGCCTTCCGCTCCGGCGAGAAGGTCCGCATCGTCCCCTCCATCTTCAGGTCTTCGGGAATGATGTTCTGGCGCAGGCCCATGTTGATGGTCGCGACGGTGACGACCGAGGGCTGGACGCCGACATCGACCTGGCGCGCGGCGATCTGGTTGATGGCCTGGATGATGTCGGCCGCGACGCTGGCCATGTCGACGCCCGCCCAGGGACGCGCGCCGTGCGTCTGGCGGCCCTTCACCGTGATCGTCAGGCGATCGGCGCCCGCGTAGAAGCCTTCCGGTCGATAGTTCAGCTGGTGGGCGTCGCCGGGGCCGATATGGACGCCGAACATCGCGTCGACCTTGGGATTGTCCAGAGCCCCGTCCTGGATCATCAGCTTGGCGCCGCCTTCTTCGCCGGCCTGGGGCCCTTCTTCGGCGGGCTGGAAGACGAAGACCACCGTGCCCTTGATGTCCTTCTTCATGCCGGCCAGCACCGTGGCGGTCCCCAGCAGCATGGCGACGTGGGTGTCGTGGCCGCAGGCGTGCATGACCGGGACCGTCTTGCCTTCCCAGGTCGCGGTCGCCTTGGAGGCGAACGGCAGGCCCGTCTTTTCGGCGACCGGCAGGGCGTCCATGTCGGCGCGCAGGGCCACGACCTTTCCAGGCTTGCCGCCGCGCAGGATCCCGACCACGCCGGTCTTGCCGACGTTCTCGCGGACCTCCAGGCCAAGCGCCTTCAGCTCCTTGGCGATCAGGGCCGCGGTCCGGACCTCCTGGTTGCCAAGCTCGGGATGCTCGTGGATGTCGCGTCGCCAGGCCACGACCTTGGGCTGGACCGCCTTGGCCGCCGCCGCCACCTGGGCCGCCGTAGGCGCGGCCATCGCCGGCGCGCCAAGAGCCAAGCCGGCGGCCAGCGCCAGGATGGAAATCCGTCCAATCATCGTAGAGCCCCTCTGAATTGAGGCGCGAGCTTGGGACGGGTCGCGGCGGAGGGTCAAGCTGGACACCTTCAACACATCTAAAACTCCGCCTTCCTCGCCCTTGTGGCGAGGACCCATGCATCAACTGGTTGGGCTTGAACGGAGTGCTTGGCTCGTATCGGCGCACACCAGCCAGCGCTTAGGCGACTGAACGCTGGGTCCTAGGCACAAGGCCTAGGAAGGCGAATTAAACGATAAGGTTGTGATTGACCCAACGTCCGCCTTTCCCACCGAGGCAAACCGTCTAACCTTCACCCATGAGCCTGCCGCCGATCGACGCGAAGTTCGACACGATCAACGACGGCGCCGTGCGCGAGACCGGCGCGGCGCTGAAGCCAAAGCACGCGGCCACGCTGATCATCGTGCGCACCGACGGCCCTCAGCCGCGCCTGCTGATGGGCCGTCGAAATCACGGCCACGCCTTCATGCCGGACAAGTGGGTGTTCCCAGGCGGCCGAGTCGATCGGACCGACTACGACGCGCCGAGCGCCAGCGAGCTTTCGCCCGACGTCGCCGTCCGCCTCGAGCAGGACCCGCGCCACCCCAAGCCGGCGCGCCTGGCCCGGGCGCTGGCCCTGGCGGCGGTCCGAGAGACCTTCGAGGAGACGGGCCTGCTGCTGGCGACGGATGCGCCCGAACGCCCGGGCGCGGGCCCCTGGCGGCCGTTCCTGGCCCAAGGCGCCCTACCCGACCTGGCGCCGCTGAGCTTCGTGGCCCGGGCCATCACCCCGCCCTATCGTCCCCGCCGCTTCGACGCCCGCTTCTTCATGGCGCCGGCCGAGGCGCTGCTGTCGCTGGATCGTCGCCCCGATTGCGGCGAGTTGGACGAGATCGCCTGGGTGGATTTCAAGGAAACCATGGCGCTGGATCTGCCCAACATCACGCGGTTCGTGGTCCACGAGGTGGGGCAGAGACTGGCCGAGGCTGGACGGCCCGCGCCGTTCATGCGCTTCCTGAACGGCAAACGGCGCCTGACCCATCTTTAGGGCCCTTAGCGAAGGAGCATCGCATGATCGCTTTGGGTCTCGCCCTGGCCCTGGCCACGACGCCGCCCGTCCCGGCCGCCGAGATCGACCGGCTGGGCTTCATCGCTGGCTGCTGGACGCTGACGCGCCCGAACGGCGCGAAGATCGAGGAGCAATGGCTCGCCCCGGCCGGCGGCGCCATGATCGGCATGAGCCGCAGCGTGCGCGAGGGCAAACTGCGCGAGTACGAGTTCATGCGCATCCTGCCCGCCGCCGACGGCAAGCTGCAATTCGTGGCGCTTCCCTCCGGCCAGGCCGAAGGCGCCTTCCCGGTGAAAGAGATCGGCGACAACACCGTCACCTTCGAGAACCCGCAGCACGATTTTCCACAGCGGATCCTGTATCGCCTCGTCGACAAGGACACCTTGGTGGCGCGGATCGAGGGCTCGGTCGACGGAAAGGCCCGATCGGCCGACTTTCCTTACAAGCGTTGCGCGGCCGGCAATTGACTTTGAGTCCCCGATGAGTATGTTCCGCGCCTCTTATTTCCAGCGCGCGGGAACCTGCGCGACCACCGCAGGGATTCGACCATGGCCAAACCGGCTTCCATCAAGATCCGCCTGAACTCGACGGCGGACACCGGCTTCTTCTACGTGACCAAGAAGAACGCCCGCACCAAGACCGAGAAGATGGTGCTGAAGAAGTACGATCCGGTCGTCCGCAAGCACGTCGAATTCCGCGAAGGCAAGATCAAGTAAGATCGCCCTTCAGCGCTGAGACACGAAAACGCCCGGCTATCGCTAGCCGGGCGTTTTTTATGGTCGCTTGTCGCGGGAGCAGAGGGCCCCTCAGCCCGTCCACACCCAGCGTAGGAGCGTGAAGCTGCCCCAGAGCAGCGTCAGGGCCAGCAACACCGGCCCGACGCAAACCGCGACGAACGCGCCGATCATGGCCACGCTCGACAGCCCGGTGTTCGGTTGGTCGAAGGTCGCCCCACCGACCAAGAAGAGCACCGAGCAGATCGCCAAGCCGAGAAACAACCAGCGCCCGGTCGGCGTACGCTTTCTGAAACTGATCTTCGATTTCGCCATCCCCGCCTCTCCCTTAGGATGTATCTGCGAAGATGCGCGACGAAGGTGTGCGAAAAGCTAAGAAAGCGCACTAATCTATGCTTAGCATTTACCGCCGTACGCCAACGGGCGACAGACGCCGTCGAGGTCGGCCGGCGGCTTGACCCCCGTGACCGCCGCCAGGGTGGGCGCGATATCCACGGTGTCCAGCGGCAGCACGCGCTCGTGCGGGGCCGCGCCCTTCCACCAGAACAGGATCGGCACGCGGCGATCATAGTCCCAGGGGCTGCCGTGGGTCGAGACGTAGGTGGCGCCCGCCGTGGCCGGAACGCGATCTGGCCTGAAGGCGATCAAGATGTCGCCCACCCGCCCCGGATAGGCGCTGCGCCGCACCCGCTCGGCCACCGAAAGCTCCTCGGGCGAGGCGTCCGCCGGCGCCGCCTCCATGGTGAAGATGGCATTGGAGTCAAAGGCTTGCGCCACCACCGGGTCGCGGTTGATCAAGGTCAGGGCCGCGGCCGTGATCCGCGCGCGGTCGGCCGGCGACGGCGTCTTGCGGTCCGGCCCGACGACATAGATCTGGTCGATGCCGCCGTCGGCGACCAACGGATCCCAGGCCAAACCGAGGTCTGACCGCAGCTGAGCGTTCAGCTTGGCGATCCACGGCTTGCCGATCACGCGCTCGACGCCGTAGCCCTCATCGTGCAGGCGCTCGGCGAAGTCCGCGCCGCCGTGGTCGGCCGCCAGAACGACCAGGACGCCGCCTTTCACCTTGTCCAGGCTCTTCAGGAAGACGCCCAGCCGCGCGTCGAGACGCGCGACTTGGTCGCACATTTCCGGACCGCGCGTGCCGTAGCGATGGCCGATGAAATCGGTCGCCGACAGGCTGATCGTCAAGAGATCGACCTGCGGACCGTCGCCCAGGCCATAGGTCTCACGCAGACGTTGAGCCAACTCCAGGGTCACCTGGTCGGTGTAGGGGCTGGCGTAGAGGTCGCGCTGCTTGTCCGCGTCGCTGGTCCCCGCCGGGATCGGCAGGGCCGCGCGCCAGTGGCGGCCGCCCGTGTCGTACTCGGCCTCGAGGGTCCTGCAGCGCTTGGCCGAGGCCTTGGCGTAGTCCCAGGCGAAAGGATGGGCCTTCAGGTCCGCCGAAAGCTTGGCGTTGAAGGCCGCGACGGGCTTGAGGCGCTCCTGCGCCGTCTGCCCCGGCGCGACCCAGGTCGTGAAGCCAAAGCCGGGCTGGTACCAGAACTGGCCGTCGGCCTTGTGGCCCGACATGGTGATCGCGCCGCGATCCTTGCCCGACACGCCGAACACGCGACTGCCCGGCGACACCGCCTTCAGCCAGTCGCCATAGGTGGTGGCGACCATGTTGGCGGGCGAGACCGCCCTGCCCTTGGGATCATCGGCCAGGGTCACGGTCGGATCGGCCAGGCAGTAGACCGTCTTGCCCGTGGCGCGGTCGTACCAGTCGTTGGCGCTGATGCCGGTCTTGTTGGGATGCTTGCCCGTCAGCAGCGTCGAGTGGCCGGGGCAGGTCTCGGTGAAGGCGTGCGACTGGTAGCCGTTGGGATAGACGACCCCCTGGCTCAGCGTCGCCAAGCCGCCGACGAACTCCGGCCGGTGCTGGGCGTAGAGATTGGCGCTGAACTGGTCGACCGAGATCACGACCACCAGCTTGGGGTCAGGCTTGGTCTCGGCGGCCAGAGCGGATTGGGCGGCGAAACCGGTCGCCAGGACGGCGGCGAGCGCGCCGCAGGTAAGCATCGTCTTCATTCGAGCGATTTCGCCCGAATGATTGGTCCGTGCAAGGACGGAAGGATTTCAGGGCTGAAATGTCGCCGATCGCCCTTGGAACCGTCAAGCGCCGCCAAAGATGAAGTCGGTCTTGTAGTAGCCCAAGGACGGATCGAGGATATTGATCGCGAAAGGCGCGGAGCCATCCGAGACATCCGTCAGCCAGGCGTCGTTCGACCGCGCCATCACGCCTACATCCGCTTTGACGGCCTCGGCCAGCAGCCAGCCCACCATCGCCGCCTTGGTTCCCAGCCCGCCAGAACCGTCCCCGCCATAACTCGCGAAATAGGCTTCGCGCCCGTCGATCAAGGCGTGGGTCTTGGCGTCATTGGGCGCGGCGCCGAAGATCGCCTTGTAGGCCTCTCGTGTGGCCTCGAAGAGAGACAAGGCGCCGTACTTGGCTTCGAACTGCGCTCGCCCCTCGCCGACGCCGCCCAGGTTGACCGCGAAGTTGATGAACCGATTTTCCAGGTTGAACGCCTGATAGTAGGCGCTGTTGAGATTGTTGCCGTTGGGCCCCTCCGGCGACACGAGGTAGTCCATGCCGGCATCACCCGGGATTTTGCCCGTGAAGAACAGGTAGCTGAGGGTCGCCACGGAGGTCGTCTGACCAGCGCTCGTCATAAGCGTCGCCACCGCCGACGCCAGCGTCCGTGAGCCATCGGCCACCTTGGCGTCAAGGTCGGCCACAAGATCGGACTGACCTCCGCGCAACAATGCGCCCGCCGCGATGGCCAAGGGCGAGGTGCTGGCGAGGCTGACGGTCTTGTCGCTGAACTTCAGCGTCTCAACGCCATGCAGGGTGTCGATCCCCTCCGGCGCGCCGGTGCGAAGATCTCGGACAGTCCAGCTTCCTTTGGCGTCCTTCGACCAGGCGTAGTTCTCCGAAGCGCCGGCATAGATCGCCGTATCGGCGCCGAGGCCGCCTTCTATGACATCGTCGCCAGCAAAACCTTGGATCTCATCGTTTCCGGCCCCGCCATGGATCACGTCGCCCTTGGGGCTTCCAAGCAGCTTGTCGGACAGGATCGTCGCCGTTCCCATATCTCTCAGGATCGCGACATCCAGGGCGCTGACCAGGTAGCGAACGTCGGTCCGGAAGGCCAAGCCGTTCATCAGATCGGTGTTCAGCGGGGTGCTTGTGTTGCCGACATGAAAGACGTTGCCCGCCGTCAGGGGCACGGCGCCGCCATAGAGCGCCACGGCCTGCTCACCCACGAAATAGGGCAGTCCGTTCTCAACCTGGATCAGACGGTCGAAACGCGTGCCGTATGACCCGAGCGCGTAAGTCGCCCAGTCAGAGAAGCCATTGAAGCCAAGGGCGTGGCCGAGCTCATGGGCGAGCACCTCGACCAGGCTGTTCATGCCCGGCGGTTTGGTCGATCCATCCAGCGGGTCAATCCAGTACCATTTGGTCAGGAAGTCACCATCGAGGAAGATCTCGATGTCCGCGGATCCGCCATTGGGATCCTGACCTGTTCGGAGCTCAAAGACCGTGCCCGCGGCGGCCGTGACCTTGCCGTCCGTCGTGACCTCCGGGCTGGTGGCCAGCGCCCTGCCTCCGCCTCGATTCGCGTAGTTGGTGACGATGTGGAAGTCGACTTCCAGCGTTGCGTTGGAGGGGGCCAGGTATGAAGACCAAAGTCCCCACGCCGCCTGCATGTCCTTGACCATGAGATCGACCTTGGCGGCGAAGGCGCCTGTCGGGTCGGTGAAGGTGACGTTGAGCGGCATGGTTGTCCCCCGAAGCGCCAGCTCTACGCTAGCGCTTACAGAAACGTGAGGCTCAACCTTTAATTGCCCATGAACTCTCGCCGCGGTTTGGCGAGCAATCGCCGGCTACGTGTCGTGGTCAGGCCGCCTTGCCGACCACGGTATTTCGGCCGGAAGCCTTGGCTTCATAGACGCCCTCGTCGGCGCGTTTGAGCAAGGCCTCGGGCGTGTCCTCGGGGCCGCCCGTGGCCGAGACACCGACCGAGACCGTCACGGTCAGCATTTCATCGCCATTGGCGACCTTGAACGGCGAAGCCGAGACGTGCTTGCGGATCCGCTCGGCGATGCGCAGGGCGTCGGCCATGCGCGTCTCGGGCATGATCACCGTGAACTCCTCGCCGCCGTAGCGGCAAGGCAGGTCGATGGCCCGCACGTTGGAGGCCAGGCGCAGGGCGAACTCGCGCAGCACCTCGTCGCCGATGTCGTGGCCGAAGGTGTCGTTGATCTTCTTGAAGTGGTCGATGTCGATCAGCAGGGCCGAGACCTCGTCCCCGCCCATCGCCGCGCGGCGCACCAGAGTCTCCAGCTGGCCGACCATGTAGCGGCGATTGTGCAGGCCGGTCAGCTGGTCGGTGACGGCCAGCTCCAGCGAGTGGTCGAGATTGTTGCGCAGGTAGTCGGTGTAGCGCTTGCGCTGGATCTGGGTCTTGGCGCGCGCGGACAGTTCTTGAGGATCCACCGGACGCGTCAGGATGTCGTTCACCCCGATCTCCAGCGCCTTGACCATGCGGGCGCGGTCGTCGGGATCGACCAGGGCCAGCACCGGAAGGTGACGCGTGCGCTCGTCCGAGCGCAGAGCGGCGGTGAAGCGCAGGCCGTCGAAGCCCTTGGCCGCGGCGTTGACGATGACGAGGTCGACCGGGCCGCTGGCGCTGACCCGGGCCGTCTCGGGATCGGTCTCGACCACCGGGCGGTGATCGGCGGCCAGTTCGCCGGCCAGGCGCTCGGCCTGGCGTTCGTTGTCGTCGACCACCAGCACCCGGCCACCGAGGCCGTCCAAGCGCGCGGCGGCGCCGGCGATCACGCCGATGCGGCGGCCCGAGGCCTCGCGCTGGCGCAGTTCGTCGATCACGAGCTTGAAGCGCGTCAGGCTGCGCACCCGGGCGAACAGCATGACGTCGTCGATGGGCTTCGTCAGAAAGTCGGAGGCGCCGGCCTCCAGGCCCTGGATCCGGTCGGCCCGGCCGTCCAGGGCGGTGATCATCACCACCGGAATGTGCCGCGTGGCGGGATCTTCCTTGAGCTTGCGGCAGACGGTGAAGCCGTCGATGCCGGGCATCATCACGTCCAGCAGAATGATGTCGGGCGGATCGCGTTGCGCCATGTTGATGGCCGTCTGGCCGTCCATGGCGGTGGAAACTTCATAGTATTCAGCCGCCAGCTTGGCTTCCAGCAGGCGGACATTGGCCTCGATGTCATCGACGACGAGGATCCGGGCGCTCATGCAGGCTGCCTTTCCAGCAGGCGCTTGATCGTTTCGAGGAAGTGGACGACCGAGATCGGCTTGGAGATATAGGCCTCGCAGCCGCCTTCGCGGATGCGCTCCTCGTCGCCCTTCATGGCGAAGGCGGTCACGGCCACCACCGGAATGTGGGCCAGTTCCTCGTCTTCCTTCAGCCACTTGGTGACTTCCAGGCCCGAGATTTCCGGCAGCTGGATGTCCATCAAGATCAGGTCTGGCTTGTTGTCGCGGGCGATGGACAGCGCCGACAGACCCTCGCGGGTCTGCAGGGTCTCGTAACCCTGGGCCTCGAGCAGATCATGAAAGAGCTTCATGTTCAGCTCGTTATCCTCCACGATGAGGACCTTCTTCGTCATCCTTACCCCGACCGTACGGTCATGTGGCGACGCCTGCGGATTCGCGCCACCTTCCAGAAGTTGTTCGCACAAATATCCTTAAGCGCCCGCTAATCGCTTTTAGACCGACCGCCAAGAGCCCATGAAACCGCGCCTTACCGATCTTCAGGCCTGCCCCATCAGTCCCGCAGCGCCGCTGGTCATCGTCGATGTCGACGAGGTGCTGGCCCAGTTCATGCTCGGCTTCGGAGCCTTCATCTCGCGATACGGCTTCGAGCTGCGGGTGGATCGGTTCGCCCTGTTCCAAAATATCTATCGCCCCGGAGAGACCGAACACCTCGATCTGATCGCGGGCAAGGCCCTGTTCGACGATTTCTTCCGCGATGGCGCCGAGGACCTGCCGCCGGCGACCGGCGCCGCCGACGCCCTGGCCGACCTTTCGACGCGAGCCGAGGTGGTGATCCTGACCAATGCGCCCGAGCACGGCCGCCTCGCCCGCGCTCAATGGCTGAAGACCCACGGCTTCGACTACCCCCTGATCATCAACACCGGCCCCAAGGGCCCCGCCGCCGCCGAGCTGGCCGCGCGCACCTCCGGTCGCGCGGTCTTCATCGACGACCTTTTACCGCAGCTGGAATCGGTGGCGGAAAGGGCGCCCAAGGTTGGACGCTTCCAGATGGTCAGCGATGAGCGCTTACGCCCCCTCGCCCCATCCGCGCCCGACCGCCATGTCCGTATCGACGAATGGCCGCTGCTGAAGACGGCCATCGAGGAGCGTCTGTTCGCATGATCCGTTTTGGCATCGATTTCGGCGGCACCAAGATCGAAGCCGCCGCCATCGACGAGTCCGGGGCCTTTGTCGCGCGGGTGCGCAAGCCCAATCCCGGCGAGTATAAAGCAGCGCTCGAGGTCGTCGCCGAGCTGGTCGCCGACGCCGAGGCGATGGCCGGCGCGTCCTGCGCGCGGCTGGGGCTGGGGATCCCCGGCTCGATCTCGCCTCGCAGCGGCCTGATCCGCAACGCCAACAGCGTCTATCTGAACGGCCAGCGCTTCGGCGAGGACCTGGAGCAGCGCCTGGCTCGCCCCGTCCGTCTGACCAACGACGCCAACTGCCTAGCTCTGTCCGAGGCTGCGGACGGCGCGGGCGCGGGCGAGGGCGTGGTCTTCGCCGCCATCCTGGGCACCGGCTGCGGCGGCGGCGTTGTCGTCGACGGCAAGATCATCGACGGCCGCAACGGCTTCGCCGGCGAATGGGGCCATTCGCCCCTGCCCTGGCCCAAGCCCGAGGAATATCCCGGCCCCGACTGCTGGTGCGGCCGCAAGGGTTGCCTGGAGACCTGGATCGCGGGCCCCAGCTTCGCCCGCGACGCCGGCTTCCCGAACGGCCAGGCCACGATGGAGGCGATCGCCGCCGGCGACGCGTCCGCCGCCGCGGCGCTGGATCGCTATGTCGACCGGCTGGGCCGGGCCCTGGCCGTGGTCTGCGACCTGATCGATCCCGACGTCATCGTCCTGGGCGGCGGCATGTCGAATGTCGACGTGCTCTATGATCGCCTGCAAGGTGCCATCGCCCCGAACGTCTTCTCCGACGTGTTCGAAACGCCGGTCCGCAAGGCCATCCACGGCGACAGCTCCGGCGTGCGCGGCGCGGCCTGGCTGTGGCCGCAGGAGGCCTAAAGGAGCCCGACATGAAATCCTTGTGCCGCGACTGCGGGTGGACGGGCGAGGCCAAGGCCGCGCGCTGTCCGTCCTGCGGCTCGCCGCGCACGGTGTTTCACGAAGAGCTGGGGACGCTCTCGATCGCGCACCTAGACTGCGACGCCTTCTACGCCTCGGTCGAGAAGCGGGATGATCCGTCCCTCCGCGACAAGCCGGTGATCGTCGGCGGCGGCAAGCGCGGGGTGGTGACCACCGCCTGCTACATCGCCCGCATGAGCGGGGCGAAGTCAGCCATGCCGATGTTCAAGGCGCTGAAGCTGTGCCCCGACGCCGTGGTCATCAAGCCGAACTTCGCCAAGTACAAGGAAGAGAGCCGGCGCATCCACGAGAAGCTCGACAAGCTGACACCTCTCATCCAGCCGCTGTCGCTGGACGAGGCCTGGATCGACCTGACCGGCACCGAGCGCCTGCACGGCGCGCCGCCGGCGGCGATGCTGGCCAGGCTGCAGGCCGAGATCGAACGCGACATCGGCCTGACCGTCTCGATCGGCCTGGCGCCCAACAAGTTCCTGGCCAAGATCGCCTCGGAGCTGGACAAGCCGCGCGGCTTCTCGGCCATCGGCGCGGCCGAGGCGCAGAGCTTTCTGGCGAACAAGCCGGTCGGCATCCTGCCCGGGGTCGGCCCGGCCACCGTCTCGGCCCTCGCGGAGATCGGCCTACGCACGGTGGGCGACATCGCGGCCTCGGACCTGAAGCTGCTCGCCAACCGCCTCGGCTCCGGCGGTCTGCGCCTGCATCGTCTGGCTCACGGCCAGGACAGCCGGATCGTCGATCCCGACCAGGCCCGTAAGACGATCAGCGCCGAGACCACGTTCAACGACGACCTGCACAAGCGCGACGATCTGGAGGACGAGCTCTGGCCCCTCTGCGAAAAGGTCGCCAAGCAGGCGCGCAAGGAGGGCGTCGCCGGCCGCGTGGCGACGCTGAAGCTGCGCACCCCCGACTTCAAGATCCACACCCGCCGCCGCACCTTGGCGGTGCCGACCCAGACCGCCCGCACCCTGTTCCAGGTGGCGCGGGAGCTGTTGGCGGCCGAGCCCAAGGGCTTCTCCTATCGTCTGATCGGCGCCGGCCTGACCGAGTTCGTCGACGCCGAGACCGCCGGCTCGGACATGTTCGCCGACGAAGAGCGGCGCTCTCTAAAAAGTGAGACCGCTATCGACGCCTTGCGCGGAAAGTTCGGCGCCGCGGCGGTCGTCACTGGCCGAGCGTTGAAGAGCCGCTGAGTCGCGGCTCGCCCTCTTGCGCGACAGCTTGTCGCTAACCATTTGGGCCTCTCCATCACGGAACCGTTCGCGCGCGGTCTTCGCTCTCCCAAACGTGAAGCCGATTTCCGCGGCGCCCCTGTGCTAAAGCGGCGCAGCGGCGCTTCGGGCTCTTCCAAAGCCGCCGCGTTTCCATATCTAATCCAGAATAGGCGGGTGATTTGCTCGCCAGGAGAGAACAAGTCGATGGCCGAGCGGAAGCAAGGCGGACAAAGCAACGGCGCTGGGTCGTCGGTCGTCACGGAAGTGAAGCCGAAGACGCAGAAGCCTTCGCTTTATCGGGTTCTGATTCTCAACGACGATTACACGCCAATGGAATTCGTCGTTTACGTGCTCGAGCGGTTCTTCAACAAGTCGCGCGAAGATGCGACACGCATCATGTTGCATGTCCACCAAAACGGTGTGGGTGTGTGTGGTGTCTATACTTACGAAGTCGCAGAAACCAAGGTCGCCCAAGTCATCGACTCGGCGCGACGCCATCAGCACCCCCTACAGTGCACCATGGAAAAGGACTGAGGAGCCTCCCCGTTGCCCTCTTTTTCGCGCCCCCTGGAAGAATCCCTGCATCGCGCCGTCGCGTACGCCAACCAGCGTAAGCACGAATACGCGACCCTTGAGCACCTGCTGCTCTCCCTGACCGACGACGATGACGCCGCCGGAGTTATGCGCGCGTGCGACGTCGATCTCGCCGCGCTGAAGAAGAGCCTTTCGAACTATCTCGACGTTGAACTGGCCTCGCTGGTCGTCGACGACGAGGAGGACGCCAAGCCGACCGCCGGCTTCCAGCGCGTGATCCAGCGCGCGGTGATCCACGTCCAGTCGTCCGGCCGCGAGGAAGTGACCGGCGCCAACGTGCTGGTCGCGATCTTCTCTGAACGCGAGAGCCACGCCGCCTATTTCCTGCAAGAGCAGGACATGACGCGGTACGACGCGGTTAACTTCATCGCCCACGGCATCGCCAAGAAGGCCGGCGCCTCGGAAGCCAAGAGCATCAAGGGCGCCAGCGCCGGCTCGAACCAGGCCGAGGACGACGGCGAAAAGCCCAACACCAAGACGGGCGGCGAGGCTCTCGAAGCCTATTGCGTCGACCTCAACGAAAAGGCCCGCCAGGGCAAGGTCGACCCGCTGATCGGCCGCGCGAACGAAGTCGAGCGCGCGATCCAGATCCTGTGCCGTCGCACCAAGAACAATCCGCTGCTCGTGGGTGATCCCGGCGTCGGCAAGACCGCCATCGCCGAGGGCCTGGCCCGCAAGATCGTCACGCACCAGGTCCCCGAGGTCCTGGAAGGGGCCACCATCTACTCGCTCGACATGGGCGCGCTGCTGGCCGGCACCCGCTATCGCGGCGACTTCGAGGAACGCGTCAAGCAGGTGGTCAAGGAGCTGGAGAGCCACCCGAACGCGGTGCTGTTCATCGACGAGATCCACACCGTGATCGGCGCCGGCGCGACCAGCGGCGGGGCGATGGACGCCTCGAACCTGCTGAAGCCGGCCCTGGCCTCGGGCAGCCTGCGCTGCATGGGCTCGACCACCTACAAGGAGTTCCGCCAGCACTTCGAGAAGGATCGGGCGCTCGTCCGTCGCTTCCAGAAGATCGACGTGAACGAACCGACGGTGGAAGACACCATCAAGATCCTCAAGGGCCTGAAGACCTACTACGAGGACTTCCACAAGCTGAAGTACACGGCCGAGGCCCTGAAGGTCGCGGTCGAGCTGTCGGCCAAGTACATCACCGACCGCAAGCTGCCGGACAAGGCGATCGACGTGATCGACGAGGCCGGCGCCAGCCAGATGCTGCTGCCGGAAAGCCGTCGCAAGAAGACCATCGGCGTGAAGGAGATCGAAAGCGTCGTCGCCAAGATCGCCCGCATCCCGCCGAAGTCGGTCAGCAAGTCGGACACCGAGGCCCTGAAGGAACTCGAGACCGACCTGAAGCGCGCCGTGTTCGGCCAGGACGAAGCCCTGACCCAACTGTCGGCCGCCATGAAGCTGGCTCGCGCCGGCCTGCGCGAACCGAACAAGCCGATCGGCTCGTACCTGTTCAGCGGCCCGACCGGCGTGGGCAAGACCGAAGCCGCCAAGCAGCTGGCCCAGACCCTGGGCATCGAGATGCTGCGCTTCGACATGTCGGAGTACATGGAACGGCACACCGTGAGCCGCCTGATCGGCGCCCCTCCCGGCTATGTCGGCTTCGACCAGGGCGGTCAGCTGACCGACGCGGTCGACCAGCACCCGCACGCCGTCGTCCTGCTCGACGAAATCGAGAAGGCGCACGGGGATGTCTACAACATCCTGCTGCAGGTGATGGACAACGGCGCCCTGACCGACAGCAACGGCAAGAAGGTCGACTTCCGCAACGTGGTCCTGATCATGACCACCAATGCGGGGGCTTCGGACGCCCAGCGCAACTCGATCGGCTTCGGCCGCTCGAAGGTCGAAGGCGAGGAAGAGGCCGCCCTCAAGCGCCTGTTCACGCCGGAATTCCGCAACCGCCTGGACGCCGTCGTGGCCTTCAAGCCGCTGACGCCGGAGATCATCCGCCAGGTCGTGCAGAAGTTCGTGATGCAGCTGGAGGCCCAACTGGCCGACCGCAACATCACGATCGAGCTGAGCGACGACGCGGCCGACTGGCTGGCCAAGAACGGCTTCGACGAGCTCTACGGCGCCCGTCCGCTGGCCCGGGTCATCCAGGAGCACATCAAGAAGCCGCTGGCCGACGACATCCTGTTCGGCCGCCTGGTCCGCGGCGGCCACGTCAAGGTCGTGCTGGAGAACGGCAAGATCGAGTTCGAGATCGACAGCAATGTCGATCCCAAGGCCGGCAAGACCGACGAGACCGAACCGGCCATGGCCGAATAGGCGTCGACCTAGAACCGAAACGGAAAGGCCCGGAGCGATCCGGGCCTTTTTCTTTGCTTACAGCGCCGCCGCGATCTTGGCCGCCAGGGCCTTCAGCTCGTCGGTATCGGCCATGCCGCCCTCGCCGTGCCGCCCCAAGGCTTCGCCCTCGTAGCGCGGGATCACGTGGAAATGCAGGTGGAAGATCGTCTGGCCGGCCGGCGCGCCGTTGAACTGGGTGACGACCACGCCATCGGGCTTCAGCGCCGAGACCACCGCTCGTGTCAGCTTCTGAGTCGCCGCGGCCAGCTCGGCCAGCACCTCCGGCTCGGCCTCCAGCAGATTGCGGGCCTGGCTGACCTTGGAGATCACCAGGGCGTGGCCGCGCGACTGAGGGAAGACGTCCATGAAGGCCAGGACGCGGTCGTCCTCGAACACCTTCACGCTGGGGATCTCGCCCCGGATGATCTTGGCGAAGATGTTGTCCGCGTCGTAGCGTCCGTCGAGGCTCATGATCGTCTCCCTGTCTCGGATCGGTCGTAGCAAACCAGGGGACGGGCGCAACCATGGACGAGAAACCTCAAGGCCTGACGGAGCAGCAACAGAAGTGGTTCGCGTCCCTGCGCGCCAACCTCGAGCGCGAGACCGGCAAGACCCTGGACCAGTGGGTCGAGATCGTCCGACGCGAGTGTCCGGAGACCAAGCCCAAGGCCCGCGCTGAGTGGCTGAAGGCGACCTATGGCCTGGGCCAAAACCGCGCTGCGAACATTTTCGCCATCGCCTATCCGGAGAGCGGCGGCTGGGACGACGCCGCCGGCCTGCGCGCGGCGCTGTGGACCGATCCGGCGTCGACCGCGATCCTGGCCGCCGTGGAGGCCGCGATCGCGGACTTTCCGGGCCTCGTGACCGGCCAGCGCAAGGGCTACACGGCCTGGTCCCATAAGGCGCAGTTCGCGGCGCTGAAGCCTCTCAAAGGCGGCCAGGCGGTGCTGGGCCTGGCGATAACGCCCGACGCTTCGCCGAGCCTCGCCACGCCGAAGAACGAAGGCTGGTCGGAGCGTCTCAAGGCCAAGCTCGTCCTCGCCTCGCCCACGGAGGTCGACGCCGAGGTCAGAGCGCTGTTGAAGGCGGCCTGGGAGCGGTCTTAACCCCGCCAAGCTTCACCCTAGGAACGCGCCTCCTCCGCCGCCGTTCGTCTCACGAGCAAAGGAGACGACGATGTCCAAGGAAGCCGAACTGGCCGAGAAGTTCTGGAAGGCCCTCAAGTCCGACCGTACGGTGATGCTGGGCCTGCCCGATCACGAGAACGGCCGCGCGCAACCGATGACGGCGGTGTTCGAGGGCGATCATTCCGGTCCGATCTGGATCTTTAGCGCCGTCGACGTCGATCTGGTCCGGGCGGTGGACAGCGGCGAGCATGACGCCATCCTCCACTTCGCCTCGAAGGGCCACGATGTCTTCGCCACGGTCGAGGGCCGCATGCGGATCGATAACGATCGCGAGACGATCGAACGGCTCTGGAATCCCTTTATCGCCGCCTGGTACGAGGGCAAGGACGATCCCAAGCTGCGCCTGCTGCGCTTCGAACCGGGCGACGCCCAGATCTGGCTGAACGAGAACAGCCTGTTCGCCGGGCTGAAGATGATGCTCGGGGCCGACCCTAAGAAGGACTACAAGGACAAGGCCGCAGAAGTCCGCCTGCAGTAGCCGCTCTTGTCGGGAGGGGCCTTACCGCTCCTCCCGGAACGGCGAGTATTCCTCGGTCAGCATCTCGATGTCCGCGGCCACCGCCTCGCGCTCACGCTCGAGATAGCGGGCCACCGGCTCGCGCAGGGCCGGGTCGACGATCCAGTGGGCGGAATAGACGGGACTGGGCAGATAGCCGCGCGCGATCTTGTGCTGCCCCTGCGCGCCCGCTTCGACACGCGGCAGTCCCAGTCGGATCGCGTGCTCTATCGCCTGATAATAGCAAAGCTCGAAGTGCAGGAACGGCACGTCTTCGACGCAGCCCCAATGCCGCCCGTAGAGGCAGTCGCGGCCCAGCAGATTCAGCGCCCCCGCGATAAAGGGCCCGCCCGGCCGCCGCGCCATCAGCAGTAGCACCTTGTCCGCCATTCGCTCGCCCAGCAGCGAGAAGAAGCGCCGGTTCAAGTAGGGTCGACCCCACTTGCGGCTTCCGGTGTCCATGTAGAAGGCGAAGAACGCGTCCCAGTGGTCTTCCGTCAGGTCCGCTCCGGTAAGGGCGACGATCTCGAGCCCCTCCTGAGCGTCCCGGCGCTCACGGCGGATGGTCTTCCTCCGGTTGGCCGAGAGCGCCGCCAGGAAATCGTCGAAGGTCGCGTAGCCCTTGTTCTCCCAATGGTACTGCTGGTCCTGGCGAAGCAGCATTCCGCGCTCGCCCATCCAGCGCCACTCGTCCTCGATCGGGAAGGTCACGTGCGCCGATGAAGCGCCCATGCGCTCGCACAGCGTCAGCGCGCTCCCCAGCAAGGCCGAGCGTCCTTCGTCAGGGTCGACATCCGGTCGTATGATCAGGCGTGAGCCAGTCACCGGCGAGAACGGCGAGGAGCACTGAAGCTTGGGATAGTATCGCCCGCCGGCCCGCTCATAGGCGTCGGCCCAGGCGTGGTCGAAGACGTATTCGCCCTGGCTGTGGGACTTCAGGTAGAGAGGCATGACGCCAGCGACGACGCCGTCTTCATCCGCGACCGATAGGTGCTGCGGCGCCCAGCCGGTGCGCGCCGAGACGCAGCCGCTTTCCTCAAGGATCGACAGGAAGTCGTAGGAGACGAACGGATCGCCCGTCGCGCCTGCGCAAGCGTCCCAGGCGTCCTTGCCGAGCTCTGAGATCGCGCGATGGACGCGAACCTCCGGCCGGACGCCCCCGGGACCGCGCGTCACGCGTGGAAGCCCTCGAAGATCAGGTTGTCGCAATGGTCCTGCACGCCTTCCCACTGGTCGGGGCTGCGGACCGTCCAGGCGATCACCGGCATACCCTTGGCGCGATATAGGTCGGCGCGCGGGCTGGGCAACATGTCGAGACCCAGGGACAGGAAATCGGGCCGCGCCAGCTCGATCTGCTCCAGCGCCGCCAGCGACTTGCGCATCTCCGGCGCCAGCTTGCGGGCGTTGTCGTCGTTCCAGCCGTAGGAGTTCAGACCGCGCAGGATCTGCGGATGGTGGTCCGCGAACCAGGCGTGCGAGTAGGGATTGAAACCGATCACGGCGGTCGGACCGTTATGGTCGACCAACACGTCGGTCACGCGCTTTTCCAGCGGCCCGACCTCGCCGAAGGGGGTCTTCAGTTCGATGAAGACCATGGCGCGATGGCCGATCATCGTCAGGGCGTCGGCCAGGGTGGGGATGGTCTCGTCCGTGCCCTTCAGGGTCATGGCCCCGAGGTCGGCGGCGGTATGGTCGCGCATGCGCCCTTCCCGCCCCGTCATCCGCTCCAGGCGGTCATCATGAAAGACCACCGCCTCGCCGTCGGCGGTCAGCTGGACATCAAGCTCGATGGCGTAGCCGTGGGCGCAGGCGGCCTGGAAGGCGGCCAGGGAGTTCTCCGGCGCGCCGTCGGGGCTCCAGAGGCCACGATGGGCGGCGGGCGGATCAAACAGGCGCTCCCACGCCTCGCCGAAGGTGTCGGTCGAGGGGCGTTCGCGCGTGCGCATCAGGCGATCTCCACCACCGCGTCGACCTCGACCGCGAAACCGAGGGGAAGCTTGTAGACGCCCACCGCGGAGCGGGCGTGGCGGCCAGCGTCGCCCAGCGCTTCGACCATCAGGTCCGAGCAGCCGTTGACGACCTTGGGGATGTCGATGAAATCAGGCCCGGCCTGGACGAAACCGCCCAGCTTCACCACCCGTACGACACGGTCCAGGTCGCCGTCACAAGCCGCCTTCATCTGGGCCAAAAGGTTGATCCCGCAGATGCGCGCGGCCTTCTGGGCGGTCTCCAGGTCGACATCGACACCAACCGTGCCCTTGATGCCCCCGGCGGCGTCGAGCGAGATCTGGCCGGAGATGTGGACGAGATCGCCCGAGCGGACGAAGGGCACGTAGTTGGCCACCGGCGCCACCGGCTGGGGTAGCTCCACGCCCATCGCCTTCAAACGCTCTTCAACCTTCGACATCCGCACGCTCCCAAGATTCCCCGGCATCCTTAACGCGAGCGGCGCGGGCGCAAAAGAAAAAAGCCCGGACCTTCCGGCCCGGGCTTTCTCGTCTTGGGTCGCGTCCGAAGACGCGAAAGCCTGCTCTTAGCGAGCGGCTTGGAACTTCTCGACGGCGGCGCTGACGCGTTCGTTCAGCGGCTTCACCGAGTCTTTGATCGAGGCCGAGACGATCTCCGAGGCCTTGCTGACCTGGGCGATGTAGGCTTCAAGCGCCGACTTGGCCCAGGCGGTTTGCAGTTCGACGGCTTCCTGCACGCTCTTGGCGGCGGCCAGCGACTTGGCGGCGGCGACCTGGTCTTCAGCCAGCTTCTTCGAATAGGCGAAGGTCTCGGCGCCCAGGGCTTCGGCGCCCTTGGTGGCGGCCGTCACCGAGGCGACGACGGCTTCGAGGTTCTTCTTCGAGTGGGTGTTGGCTTCGGCCAGCGCGGCCAGCGACTTCTCGACACCATCCTTGAAGGCTTGGTTCGACGCGGACGTGAACTGTTCGACGGTGTTCTTGACGGTTTCGGCGGCGGCCATGGGAATCTCCTGGGGAGGAAGGCGGCGGGGCGGACGGTCGAGCTGCAACTCGTCCATCTGCGCTTGGGACAACGGCGGTTTGCCATGTTGCAGTGCAGCAGTCAAGGATTTTGTGCAGCGCACCATAACGTAGGGGCATGCCTCCCGCCGCCTTCCCAAGCTGCAGCATTGGAAGCACGCGCCTATTTTTTTCGCCCCTGCGGCAAGTTCGCTCACCACTTGTTTACTTTAGCGAAAGGGGCCGGCCATCATGCTAAGAACACGCGTGTGGCGGTGCGGAACCGCTCAGTTCAAATGACGGACGTCCCTCATGTTCGCCAAGCTTACCTCCGCTCGTTCCGTTCTGGTCGCCGCCGGCCTGGCTCTGGCCGGCCTGTTTGGCGCTCTGGCGCCGACGCCCGCCTCGGCCGCCATACCCTATCTCCAGCTGAACGCTTCAGAGCCGAAGTACGCCGCCATCGTGATCGACGCCAACTCGGGCGAAGTCCTTTACGACAAAAGGGCCGACAGCCCCCGCTATCCAGCCTCGGTGACCAAGGTGATGACGCTGTACCTCACCTTCGAGGCGCTCAGCGAAGGCCGAATGAAGCTGACCGACCGGGTCGTGATGTCGCCCCGCGCCGCCGCCCAGGCCCCGACCAAGATCGGCCTGCGCCCGGGCGACAGCATGAGCGTCGACGAGGCCATCAAGGCCATGACCGTGAAGTCGGCCAATGACGTGGCCGTGGCCATGGCCGAGCGCCTGGCCGGCAGCGAGTCGCGATTCGCCGCCTTGATGACCCTGCGCGGCCAGGAACTGGGCATGCGCAACAGCCGCTTCGTGAACGCTTCGGGCCTGCCTGATAGCCGCCAGATCTCGACGGCCCGCGACCTCGCCATCCTGTCGCGCGCCATCATGCGGGACTTCCCGCAGTACTACAGCTACTTCTCGATCCGCGGCTTCACGTTCCGCGGCAACTACGTCAAGGGCCACAACCGCCTGCTGGACAGCATGGAAGGGTTCGATGGCCTGAAGACCGGCTACACCAACGCCTCGGGCTTCAACCTTGCCGGCTCGGCCGTCCGTGACGGCCGCCGCCTGATCGCCGTGGTCCTGGGCGGCCCCTCGACCGCCTGGCGCGACAACAACATGGAAGACCTGCTGCTGACCGGCTTCGACGTGATGAAGCGTCGCTCGCGCGGCGAGCGCACCACCATCGCCGCTAACATCTATGAGGACGATCCCTCGGGTCCGATCCAGCGCCCGTCGGTCGAACAGGGCGATGGCGACCAGGCCGGCCTGAAGATTGTGCTGACCGAGAACCCGCACAATCCGGGCCCGATGAAGGTCTCCCCCACCCTGCGCGCCGCTCAGGCCAAGCCGGCCAAGAAGCCGCAAGGCGAGTGGAGCGTGCAGGTCGGCGCCTTCAAGTCCAAGTCGCTGGCCAACGAACAGCTGAAACTGGTGCGCGGGCGTTTCGCCAAGGTCGTCGCCGACGCCGAGGCCGCCGTCGAAGGCGCGGGCGGCACGTTCCGCGCCCAGTTCCAGGGCCTGACGGCCGACGCCGCTCGCAGCGCCTGCTCGACCCTGAAGGCCAAGCGCGTGCCCTGCATGGTGCTGTCGCCGCGCTAGGCGACAGCGCGCGACGAACAAAGAAAACCCCGGAAGGTCAACCTTCCGGGGTTTTTGCTGTCTAGGCCTCGGCCATCACCCGCCCAATCAGCCGAGCCAGGCGCTGGACGCCCTCCTCGATCTGGTCGTCGGTCGGCAGCGAGTAGCTGAGGCGGATCGCGTTCGCTCTCTGGACTTCCGCGAAGAACGGCGCGCCGGGCACGAAGGCCACGCGCTCCTCGGCGATGGCCCGCGCCAGCAGTTCGGCGCCGTCGATCCCCTCGGGCAGGTCGATCCAGACGAACATGCCGCCTTCCGGATGCGACCAGGTCACGCCCTTCGGCATCGTCTTGTCGAGCGCCGCCAGCATCACCCGCGCCTTGTGGCCATAGGCGCCCCGCAGGCGGTGCAGGTGCTGGTCGTAGCCTTCCGAGACGGCGCGGTGAGCGACCATCTGGTTGATCGTCGACACGTGCAGGTCCGCGCCCTGCTTGAGCAGGACGAGCTTCTCGATCACCGCCTTGGGCCCGCAGACCCAGCCGATGCGCAAGGCGGGCGACAGCGTCTTGGACAACGTGCCCAGGAACATCGTGCGGGCGTTGTCGACGCCGCCCGAGCGGGCGATATCCAACGACAGCAAGGTCGGCGTCGGCTCTCCTATGAAGCGCAGCTCGCGATAGGCCGCGTCCTCGACCAGGGTCATGTCCAGACGATCGGCCATCGCCAGCAGCGCCTCGCGTTCGGCCAGGGTCAGGCTGACGCCCGTCGGATTGGCGAAGTCGGGCACGAAATAGCCCAGCGCGCCCGAAGGCAGATCGACCGCCTCCGGCGCGGCGAGCGCGCCGTCCGGCAGGTCGCGATAGGCTGGCTCGTAGCCGTTGAAGGCCTGTAGGGCGCCGAGATAGGTGGGGCGCGCCACGACCACGGGATCGCCGGGGCTGATGAACAGCTTGCCGATCAGGTCTAGCGCCTGCTGCGAGCCGGCGGTCAGCATGATGTTGTGCGGCTCGCACGGCATGCCGTTGCGGGTCATGCGCTCGGCGATCCACTGGCGCAGCGGCAGGTAGCCTTCGCTGACCGAGTACTGCAGGGCCTGGCGCGACAGCACCGGATCGGCCAGCACCGCCTGGTAGCCCTTCTGGATCTCTTCGGCCGGGAAGAGGCCAGGATCGGGGATGCCCCCGGCGAAGGAGAGGATGTCGGGCTGGTCCAGAAGCTTGAGAAGCTCGCGGATCTCGCTGGCGCGGACGCGGGCCATACGATCGCTGAAGCGCG
The DNA here is from genome assembly GCF_000092285.1 of Caulobacter segnis ATCC 21756. NCBI lineage: Bacteria > Pseudomonadati > Pseudomonadota > Alphaproteobacteria > Caulobacterales > Caulobacteraceae > Caulobacter > Caulobacter segnis. Next base: position 3,074,617 of record NC_014100.1, read on the forward strand.
CGGCCCAGTCGTGGGATTGGTCGGTCATGGGGTGATCAGAAGTCCGAACGGGAAAGACACGGGAAAGAGACGCGCGATGGCGACTCGCCTGAACTCAAGGATTCAGGGCGTCATACCGAGCAGGTCGGACCCGAGGAACGGCGGCGCCAGAAGCGTTCGCGATTGATCATGGCGCATGTCCTAGCTCAGCCGCGCCGCTTGATCAAACGATCCCGCGCCGCGTTCAGTTGGGCGGCGAGGCCCTCGGTGCCCCCGACGTCAGGATGGGCCATGCGGATCAGGCGGGCGTAGGCGGCCTTGATCTCTTCAAGGCTCGCGTCGGCGGAGACGCCCAGAATAGCGCGCGCCTCGGATAGGGTGAGGTCGTCGCGCGGCGGATGAACGACCTGGCGACGGATCACCGGCCGCCGGCGCGCTTCGGTGACGGTCCACAGGCCCAGGACGCCCAGCACAATGCCCGTGCCCCACGAGCCCCGGATCGTGGCGTATCCGGCGAAGGCGAAGGCGACGATCGCCGCCACGCCCGCCGCGACCCGCCAGCCGTCGCCCTTCAGCAGGTTGCGACGGCGCGGCCAGAGCAGGAAGGCCAGGACGGCCACGCCCAGCAGCAGATAGATCATCACGACTCCGGATACGAAACGGGCGGCAGGGTCGCCCCGGCCGCCCGCCTCAGATCATGTAGCGCTCGGACTACTGCGCCGCCAGCAGCGTCTCGCCCGAATAGGCCGACAAGCCCAGGCTGTGCATGAGCGCGCGCAACTCCTGGCGCGCGGCCAAGTGCTGCAGCGAGACGGGCACCGGACGCACCTGCGGTGACAGGTCGGCGATGGTCAGGCCGAACGGGAACAGCTCGCGATAGATGACGCGATCGCGCAGGCCGGGGCCGATGCGGAAGCCGACCCGCTTGGCCAGGGCCGTGAGACGATCCTCGAGGCGCTTGCGGTTCCGGGCCTCGGTGGTCGCCAAACGATTGCGCAGCACGACCCAATCAAGCGCCTGGCGTTGGCCGGAAAGCGCCCTCTGCTTGCGCGCTTCCCAAACGGTCAGCGAGTAGAGGCTGGGCTTGGTCAGCTCCATGCTCACCGGGTCGACGTGGCCCAGCATGTCGAAGTCGACGAAGCTGTCGTTCATCGGCGTGACGATCAGGTCGGCGCGGCCATGGGCCAGGCGCGAGACGGCGGTGTCGCCCCCGGGCGTGTCGATCAGCACGAAGTCGCATTCGGCCAGCCCCCTGGCGAAGGCCGCCTCGAAGCCGGCGACCTGCTCCTCCTCCGGCTTCTCGGCCAGGGCGATGTCGTTCTCCGACAGGCGCAGAGACAGGGGCTCGGGCAGTTCGAGCTTCTTGCTTTCCAGCCAGGTGCGCCGGTTCTCGAAGAACCGCGCCGAGGTGCTCTGGCGCAGGTCCAGGTCGATGACCGCGACCTTGGCGCCGCCGTACAGCAGCGCGGTGACGAGATGGACGGCGATGGTCGACTTGCCCGCCCCGCCCTTCTCGTTGCCGACGACGATGACACGCGTTTCGGCCATGAGTTCGATCCTTGATGCGTCGCGACTCGCGCGACCTTGGACGGAGGTTAACACGATGTTACCAGCGCCTCATGGGGTCAACGACCTCCATCCACAGACCTAATTGTCGCACGGGCGGCGAAACACGGTTTCCCCAGCGTCGCGGTGGACCTTCGGCCGCGCGAAGGCCATAAGCCCCGCCTGTCCGCGTGGAGGCCGTCATGACCCAACCGACCATCGTCCGCACCGTCGCCCAGATGCGTGAGCACGTCCGCGCCTGGAAGGCGGCCGGCCAGCGCGTGGCCCTGGTACCGACCATGGGCGCCCTGCATGAAGGTCATCTGACGCTGATCCGCCTGGCGCAAGAGAACGCCGACCGCGTGATCGCCAGCGTCTTCGTCAATCCCAAGCAGTTCGCCCCGCACGAGGATTTCGACGCCTACCCCCGGGGCGAGGCCGTCGACGCCGAAAAGCTCGCTTCGGTCGGCTGCGACCTGATGTTCGCGCCCAACGCCAGCGAGATGTACGCTCCAGGGTTCTCGACCCTGATCACGGTGTCGGGGGTGTCGGAGCCGCTGGAAGGCGCGGCGCGGCCGCAGTTCTTCGGCGGCGTGGCCACCGTCGTCGCCAAGCTCTTCATTCAGTCGCAAGCCGACGTCGCCGTGTTCGGCGAGAAGGACTACCAGCAGCTACAGGTGGTCAAGCGCATGGCCCGCGATCTGGACATCCCGATCGAGATCATCGGCGCGCCGACCGCGCGGGCCGAGGACGGCCTCGCCCTCTCCTCACGCAACGCCTACCTGTCGGCGGAAGAGCGCGCGGCGGCCGTGGCCTTGCCGGACGCCATGAAGGCCGCCGCCCAGGCCGTGGCGGCCGGGAGCCGCGTCGACGAGGCCGAGGCGATCGCGGTCGAGGCGCTGAAAGCCGCGGGCTTCCGCCAGGTCGACTATGTGGAAGTGCGCGAGGCCAGCGATCTATCCCGACTGGGACCGGGTCCGATCGGCGAGGCGGAGGGCCGTATCCTGGTGGCGGCCTGGCTGGGCGGCACGCGCCTGATCGACAACATGGCGGTCGGACAGGCCTAGGCCGGTTGGCTCAGATCGCCGGATGCAGCGCGATGAAAATGCCGACGGCGAAGCCCACGAACAGCATGCCCGCGCCCAAGACGGCGTAACTGGACCTCATCGTCATTCCTCCGCTTCCCTGCGAAGAAGAAACACCCGCCCTAGTTGCTATTAAGCTAACGCCGCGCGCGTGGGTTACCAGGCGCCCAGTTCGCGCAACTGACGCGCCAGGTCCGGCGGGAGGTCGGCGGCCTCGCTTTCGGTGAGGTCGGGAGGCGCGTCCTCCGGCGTGAGATAGCGCCATCCCTGGAACGCCCGGCGAGGCTGCGGCGCGACGCGCACGATGGTCGGGTCCACCGTGACTTCGCACCGGGAGGCCGGTCCCGAGCCCACCGTATCGATGGCCAGGATCTTCTGGCGGCACAGGATCTGGCCCTTGAACACGCGGTACAGCGAGCCGCCGTCCAGGACCTCGTCGATCCGCTTGGGCGTCATGCGCGTGTGCATGACCCAGGGATGCCCCTCCTTGTGCCAGGCCAGGAGATCCTCGATCGTGTCGCAGCCGACGACCAGCTTGATGATGTGCAGCGCCATGGCCGCGTAGATAGCGCGCCCAGGCCGCAAGGCAATCGCCTGGACGACGTTACCGCTCGCGTGAAGGGTGAAAGCGCTCGCGACTTTGCATCACGGCGTTATGGATGACGCATCGTGCTTCACCAGGGCGCGATGACTCGGCGGATTCGTCCGCCCGGCGCCGCCGCTGTGGACGTTGTCGCATGCGTCCAAAGCGGCGGTTCTCTTTTCCAGGCTCAAGGCAAGCTCGTCGCCAGCCCGGCCCCCGGCGGCTCCGAAGCCGCGGCCGAGGCGCTGCTCCCTCAACTCCGCTAGCGGGGTCGACCAGAACGGTGATCAGGCGCCTTCCAGCCGGGCCAGCACCACGCCCTCGCTGACCTGGCCGCCGGCCGAGGCCGAGAGTTCGGCGACCACGCCGTCGAACGGCGCGACCAGGGCGTGCTCCATCTTCATGGCTTCCAGGGTCAGCAGGGTCTGGCCCTTGCTGACGGTCTGGCCGGCTTCCACCGAGACCGAGACGATCTTGCCCGGCATCGGCGACAGGATCGCGCCGTCCGAGGCCGCGCCCTCGCCCACTCCGCCGACATGGGCCTCGAAGTCGAACGCCTGGACGTCACCGCCCTCGAACACGTGGATCGGCCCCTTGCCGTAGGTCGTCGGCAGGCGCGCGACCTCGTCGAAAGTCCGGCCGTCGGCATGACGGATGTCCCAGGACCAGTCCTCGGTCCCGCCGCCCAGCAAGGCCACGCGCAGCGGCGTCGGCTTGCCGTCCGCGGACATGGGCAGCGTCATGGTCGCGCGATCGGCGTTCATGCGGAAGCCCAGCAGCTTGGACGGCGCGCTTTCCCACGGATCGGGCCGCGCCTCGGCCTCCAGAAAGCTGTCCAGCCGCCAGCCGATCGCGGCCATGGCCGGCTCGTCGCTGAAGGTCCGTTCGATCAGTTCATCCAGCCGCGCCTCGATGAAGCCGGTGTCGACCGCGCCGTCGACGAAGTCCGGGTGGCTGGCGCACTTGGCCAGGAAGGCGGCGTTGGTCTTGACCGGCCAGACCTCGACCAGGGCGCAGGCCTCGGCCAAGCGCTGGGCGGCGTCTTCACGGTCGACGCCGTGGGCGATCAGCTTGGCGATCATCGGATCATAGAAGGGCGTGACCTCGCCGCCCTCCTCCACCGCGCTGTCGACGCGGACATCGCCCTCCGGCAGGCGGAAGTGCTTGAGCTTGCCCGTCGAGGGCAGGAAGCCGGTGGCCGGGTTCTCGGCGTAGAGCCGCGCCTCCATGGCCCAGCCGTCCAGGGTGATCTCATCCTGTTCCAGCGGCAGGCGCTCGCCGGCGGCCACGCGCAGCTGCCATTCGACGAGATCCTGGCCGGTGACCATCTCGGTGACCGGATGCTCGACCTGCAGGCGGGTGTTCATCTCCATGAACCAGATGCGGTCGGCCCGCAGGCCTTCGCTGGCGTCGGCGATGAACTCGACCGTCCCGGCGCCGACATAGCCCACGGCCTTGGCGGCCTTCACGGCGGCGGCGCAGACCGCTTCCCGGGTCTTCTCGTCCATGCCGGGCGCCGGCGCTTCCTCGATGACCTTCTGGTGGCGGCGTTGCAGCGAGCAGTCGCGCTCGAACAGGTGGACGACGTCGCCGTGGCTGTCGCCGAACACCTGCACCTCGATGTGGCGCGGCCGGGTGACATACTTCTCCAGCAGCACGCGGTCGTCGCCGAACGCGGCCGAGGCCTCGCGGCGGCACGAGCCCAGCGCGGCCTCGAAGTCCTCCGCCCGCTCGACCTTGCGCATGCCCTTGCCGCCGCCGCCCGCCACGGCCTTGATCAGCACCGGGTAGCCGATCTTGTCCGCCTCGGCCGCCAGGCGCGGGGCCGACTGGTCCTCGCCCAGATAGCCGGGCGTCGTGGGGACGCCCGCTTCGATCATCACCGCCTTGGCGGCGTCCTTCAGGCCCATGGCGCGGATCGCCGAGGGCGGCGGGCCGATCCAGGTCAGGCCGGCGTCGATCACGCTCTGGGCGAAGTCGGCGTTCTCGGACAGGAAGCCGTAGCCGGGGTGGATCGCGTCCGCCCCCATCTGCTTGGCCGCCGCCAGGATCTTGCGCGGGTCGAGATAGCTCTCCTTGGCCGGCGCGGGTCCGATCAGGATCGCCGCATCGGCCTCCATCACGAACGGCGCGTCGGCGTCCGCCTCCGAATAGACGGCGACCGTCCGCACGCCCAGCTCACGGGCGGTGCGGATGATGCGGCGGGCGATCTCGCCGCGATTGGCGATCAGGACGGAGGCGATCAAACGGGGACCTACATCTGTGTAAGGGTGAACAGCATCAACGCCGTGATCAGCAGGGCGAAGGCGAAGACGCTCATGAACCAGACGATCAGCGTCTTGAAGATGGCCCCCACGACGGTCGAGCCGTAGCCGCCGCGCAGGGTCTGGAAGAGGTTGATCGGCGTCCAGAAAGTCAGGATGGCGAACCAGGGGCCGATAAGGGACGCGGGCAGCACCATGCCGATGGCGTTGGTCAGGAACGCGAACGACAGCAGATTCGTCGCCACCAGCAGGTGATCGTAGATGTAGAACTGCCGACGGTTCACATAGACGAGCGCCAGGCTCAGACCGATGATCGGCAGCAGCAGCACGGCCAGACGGTGGGCCCAGCCAAACATGACCAGGATATAGTAGTCGGGGTTGGCGATGGCCTTGGCCAGACCTTCCTTGAACCCATTGGCGAAGCCGTAGCCTTTGGAGGTTTTGCCAAGGTCTATGTCGGCCTTGACCTCCTTGTGGGCCGCGCCGTCGGGCGTGACCACGTTGAAGTGCTGGCCGCCGATATTGGCTTCGCCAATCTTCCGGCTATCGCCGTCGATGGCGCCCACTTCCTGCAGGTCCAACCCGCGGATCTGTTCGGCGGCGTTCTCGCCGCGCTTCTCGATCTTGGCCTTGGCTTCGGCGGCGGCGTTGGGGTTCTTCTCCAGCGCGTCGGCCTCGGCGACCTTGGCGGCGTAACGATCCTGAGCCTTTTTGACCCTCTCGTCATAGTCGGCGGCGATCTCGGCCTTGTCCGCGCCCGCCTCCTTCAGCGCCTCGTCACGCACTTCGACGGCGGCGCTGAGGCGGCTGTCACGGGTCTCCGCGGCGTCCTTGCGCATCTCGTCAGCCTTGGCCTTGCGGCCGGCGGGCGTGGCGAGCGCCGCGATCTCTTTCTCTTCCTTGAGCTCGATCTCGTGGCGAATGTTGTGGATGGCGTGCTCGGCCGCGAAGATGAACAGCAGCAGGGCGACAAGGAACGTGCGGAACGGCGGCGCATGCCGCGCGATCCGTCCTTCCATCAAGTCCTTGGCCAGCACGCCCGGCTTGAAGAACAGCAGCGGCAGCGTGTTGGCCAGGCGACCATCGAGGTGGAACATCCCCTCGATGGTCTCCCAGATCAGGTGTAAAATAGAGCGATGATGCGTGTCGGCGTTCTGGCCGCACGAATAGCAGTACCACCCCTCCAAGGGCGTACCGCAGTTCTTGCAAGGCTCGCCCTTGTGAGGGAACGGCTTCTTCTTCGACCGGGCGAAGCTCCCAGCCGAATCCGCCGCCACCGCTTCCAGTTCCGCGCCAGTTACCACGCCTACATCCCCCCGGTTGAGTCTATTCAGCCCAGGTGGGTTTACGACGGGAGAGGAAAGCGCGCACGCCTTCTTGTCCTTCTTCCGAGACACGGCGACGCGCGATGCGGCGGGCGGTCTCTTCGACCAGGCCTCTGTCGAGTTTCTGACCAGCGAAATCGTTGACCAAGGCCTTGGCGTCGCCGATCGCGCCCGGCGCGCAAGGGACCATCTCCTCGATCAGAGCGTCGCGAGCGGCTTCGAGGCCAGCGGCGTCATCGAACACCTCGTCGACCAGGCCGTAGCTCCAGGCCGCGTCGGCGTCGAAGACGCGGGCCGTGGCGAACAGCAGCTTGGCGGTGCGCGGACCGAGCGCGGCGATGACATAGGGGCTGATCGTCGCCGGGGTGAGGCCGAGCTTCACCTCGGAGAACGAGAACTGGGCGTCAGCCGTGGCCAGGGCGTGGTCACACGCCGCGACAAGACCCGCGCCGCCGCCATAGGCCGCGCCTTCGACCAGGGCCACGGTCAGGGCCGGGATGTCGTGCAAGGCCTTGAGCATATGGGCCAGTTCGAGCGCGTCCTCGCGATTGTCGTCCTCGTCCCACTCGACCGCGTCGGCCATCCAGGAGAGGTCCGCGCCGGCGCTGAACGTCCCGGCGACGCCGCGCAGGAACACCACGCGCACGCCCTCGGCCCCGTGCAGGGTCTCGAGGGTCTGGCGCAGGGCGGCGATGGTCGCCGCGTCGAAGGCGTTCTTCTTCTCGGGGCGATTGATCCAGACGGTGACCGCGCCCTCGGGCGTGCTCTCCATGTGGACCAGCGGGCTCATCGCGTCGGTGTCGGGGACCTCGACGATGGGATCGGCGATGGGGTTGGTCATGGGAAGCTCCTGTAAGCGCTACATCCGGAAAACGCCGAAGGTCGTCTCCGGGATAGGGGCGTTGAGACTGGCCGAGATTGCAAGCCCCAGCACGTCGCGGGTTTGAGCCGGGTCAATGATCCCGTCATCCCATAGCCGCGCCGTGGCGTGATACGGGTTGCCCTCATCTTCGTAGCGCTGGCGGATCGGCGCCTTGAAGGCTTCAGCCTCTTCCGGCGTCCACTTGGCCGCGTCGCGCGGTGGACGGTGGCCAGCACGCTGGCGGCCTGCTCACCGCCCATCACCGAAATGCGGCTGTTGGGCCAGGTGAACAGGAAACGCGGGGAATAGGCCCGTCCGCACATGCCGTAGTTGCCGGCGCCGAAGCTGCCGCCGATCAGCACGGTGAACTTCGGGACCTCGGCCGAGGCGACGGCGGTGACCAGCTTGGCGCCGTCCTTGGCGATGCCGCCGGCCTCATACTTGCCGCCGACCATGAAGCCCGAGATGTTCTGCAGGAACACCAGCGGGATCTTCCGCTTGCAGGCCAGCTCGATGAAATGCGCGCCCTTCAGCGCGCTCTCGCTGAACAGCACGCCGTTGTTGGCCAGGATCGCCACCGGCTGGCCCCAGATGCGGGCGAAGCCGCAGACCAGCGTCGTGCCGTACAGCGCCTTGAACTCGTCGAACTTGGAGCCGTCGACGATACGGGCGATGACCTCGCGCACGTCATAGGGCGCCCGGACATCGGTCGGAACGACACCGTAGAGTTCTTCGGGATCGTACAGGGGCGGCTCGGCTTCGGCGAGGACCAGCTCCTGCGGCTTGGTCGTGTTCAGGTTGGCGACGATCGCGCGGACGATCTCCAGCGCGTGCTCGTCGTTCTCGGCGACGTGGTCGACGACGCCCGAGCGGCGACCGTGGGTCTCGGCCCCACCCAGCTCCTCTGCGCTGATGACCTCGCCCGTGGCCGCCTTCACCAGCGGCGGGCCGGCCAGGAAGATGGTGCCCTGGTTGCGGACGATCACCGTCTCGTCGCTCATCGCCGGGACATAGGCGCCGCCGGCGGTGCACGAGCCCATGACGCAGGCGATCTGCGGGACGCCCGCCGCGCTCATCCGCGCTTGGTTGAAAAAGATGCGGCCGAAGTGGTCGCGGTCTGGGAAGACCTCGGCTTGGTGCGGCAGGTTCGCCCCGCCGCTGTCGACCAGATAGACGCACGGCAGGCGGTTCTGGGCGGCGATCTCCTGGGCGCGCAGGTGCTTCTTCACCGTCATCGGGAAGTAGGCGCCGCCCTTCACCGTGGCGTCGTTGGCGACGATCATCACCTCGCGCCCCGACACCCGCCCGACGCCGCAGATGATCCCCGCCCCCGGCGCCTCGCCGCCATAGAGGTCGCAAGCGGCCAACTGGCCGATCTCCAGGAAAGGCGAGCCGGGGTCCAGCAGGCGCTCCACCCGCTTCCGGGGCAGCAGCTTGCCACGCGAGGCGTGACGCTCGCGGGCGCCCTCCGGACCGCCCAGCGCCGCCTCGGCGACCTTGGCGCGCAGCTCGGCGACCAGGGCGCGATTGTGCGCGGCGTTGCGGGCGAAGGCGTCGCTGGACGCGTCGATAACGGAGTTCAACTTCGGCATGACCGACGCTTAGCCTTTTCCACCCATCCCCGGAAGTCGGAGTTTTTTGGACCCCAAAGCCGAAGATTCAGGGCCAAAACCGTTCTTAGTCATTTTATCTTAGAGAGCAATGATTGCGCCCGAAGCCGCGCTTGGGGTCAAGCCTGCCGATCAGCGCGAGGCCGTTTACAGCTTCGCCCCGGGCGCTCTACCGTCCGCGCCGTGGAAACGCCCCTGCCTGATGACTCGGCCCTAGCGCGCCTTTTCGCCCGCGAGCGGCGAAAAGGAACGGCGGCGTGGTTTTCGCTGCCCGGCGGCGCCACCCTGTTCGAGCCTGGCGAACCGGCCGATCAGCTCTACTTCCTGAAGACCGGACGCCTCGGCGCTTTCCGCCGCGAGGATGGTCAGGAGCCGCAGTTCCTGGGCTTGATCCGCCCCGGCGAACCAGCCGGCGAGATGGCGATGATCGGCGACACCGCCCATTCGGCCAGCATGGTCGCGCTGCGCGACAGCGAGATGCTGGCCATGCCGCGCGATATCTTCTTCGAGGCGGCCGAGGAGGACCCCAGCGTCCTGCTGGAGCTGTCGCGGCTGATGATCCATCGGGCGCGGCAGGCGCGAAACCAGCCGGCGGTCGGCGATCCCTCGGTGTTCGGCTTCATCGCCGTCGAGCCCGGCGCGCCGATCCGTCCGGTCGTGGAGCGGCTGAGCCGCTGCATCGAGAACCTGGGCTATACGGTCACGGTTGAGGGCGGCGAAGCCCTGCTGGCGCCGACCGAGTGGTTCGGCAATGTCGAGCACGCTCACGACTTCGTCCTCTATGTCGCCGAGGCCGACGAGACCGCTTGGAAGCACGTGGTCGGCCGTCAGGTCGACCGTCTGTTCCGGGTGGGACGCGGCGATCGCCCGCCGCCGACGGTCATCCCCAGCTATGCCTCGGGTCCGCTGCAGGCCCAGCGCCTGGTCGACCTGATCCTGCTGCAATCGGCCAGCCTCGATCGGCCGCACGGCTCCGAAGCCTGGGTGGCCGCAACCCAGCCCGCCCGCCTTTTCCATCTGCGCGAGAACGGCGTGGCCGACCTGCAGCGCCTGGCCCGAGTCATGACCGGTCAGTCGGTGGGGCTGGTGCTCTCCGGCGGCGGCGCGCGCGCCTACGCCCACATCGGCGCCATCCAGGCCATGCGGGAGCGGGCCATACCGATCGACTTCGTCGGCGGCGCCTCGATGGGCGCGATCATCGCCGCGGGTCTGGCCATGGGCTGGGACGACGGCGAGATGGAGGCGCGGATCAAAAAGGCCTTCGTCGATTCCAGCCCCCTGGACGACATCGCCTTCCCGATGATCGCCATGACCCGCGGCGAAAAGGTCAAGGCCAGGCTGGAAGAGCACTTCAGCGGCGTCGAGATCAGCGATCTTTGGCTGCCGTTCTTCTGCGTCTCGTCGAACCTGACTTCGGGCGCCTATCAGCTGCATCGCACCGGCGAGCTGCAGGCGGCGCTGCGGGCTTCGATCGCCCTGCCCGGCGTCATGCCGCCCGCCACCGACCATGGCTCGGTGCTGGTGGATGGCGCGGTGATGAAGAACTTCCCCGCCGACGTGATGCGCGCCCTACAGCCTGGGCCGATCGTCGGCGTCGACGTCACGCGCGGTCGCAGCATCACGCCCGAAGACCTGGTCACGCCGCCGTCGCTCTGGAGCTGGATCGCCTCGGGCGAGTGGCGGCGGGGCCCGCCGATCGTGGCCCTGCTGATGCGGGCGGCTACGGTCACGTCCGGCCGCGACATCACCGCGGCCCGCGAGGCCACAGACGTCCTGATCACGCCCAAGCTGGAAGGGGTCGACATCCGCGACTGGCGGGCCTTCGAACCCGCCGTGAAGGCCGGACACGTCGCCGCCGGCTTCGCGCTCGACACTCTGCGCCAGCCCGTCACGACGCTTCGCCGCCGCCTCAGTCTGCGCGAACGGCAGGCCGCCTCGAGTCGTCCTTAGCTGCGGCCTCTTCGGCCCTCGACTCTGGACGCGCAGTTATAGATGGCCGAGCGCCCGCTCCTATACCTACCGCATGCGACAATCAGACACCGTGCAACTTCGCGGTTTGTGAAGAATTCTTCTCATAGGCGAAGATTCGTCATATGGTTTAGTCAGGTCTCCGGCAGAGGGGCCCCAGGGAAGGATTTCACGCGGAATGGCCACGCAAATTCATCTGGCGCCCGGTGGCGCCCCGGTCCCGACTCCGAGCATCCGGCGGATCAGCTTCGATCGCCCTCTGGCGGTCGGCGCCGCCATGGCGATGTGGGTCCTGATCCTGATCGGTCTCCGTCTGCTGACGCTCTGACCGCGACCTCGCGTCGCGCACGCGCCCTCTTCCCATCGCGGCAAGAAGGCCCATATCCTCCCTGTGTTGTTCAACTACTGAAAGGAGGTGATCCAGTGTCTCATTGTCTCCAACCGCGGTCGCAAGTCGTGACCTGGAGCCTGAAGAGCGAGGTCTCCGCCTGAAGCGTTGAGCGCCGAAGGTTTCATGTCACGCGCTGCGCAAGCGGCTACGACGATGGAAGGGCCGTCCCGATCGGGGCGGCCCTTTTTCATGGCCTGTATCAGGCGCCGATCAGCTCGCGACCGATCAGGAAGCGGCGGATTTCATTGGTGCCGGCGCCGATATCGTAGAGCTTGGCGTCGCGCAGCAGCCGCTCGACCGGCCATTCCTTGGTGTAGCCGGCGCCGCCCAGGGCCTGAATCGCTTCCAGCGACACCTTCACGGCGTTCTCGCTGGCCATCAGGATCGCGCCGGCCGCGTCGAAACGCGTGGTCTTTCCAGCGTCGCAAGCCCGCGCCACGGCGTAGACATAGGCCCGAGCCGAGCTCAGGGCCACATACATGTCGGCGACCTTGCCCTGCATCAGCTGGAAGCCGCCGATCGGTTGGCCGAACTGCTTGCGGTCGCGCACATACGGCAGGACGATGTCGAGGCAGGCCTGCATGATGCCCAGCGGCCCCGCCGCCAGCACCGCGCGCTCGTAGTCGAGGCCGCTCATCAGCACCCCGACGCCGCCGCCGACCGGGCCCATGACGTTGTCTTCCGGGATCTCGCAGTCCTCGAACACCAGCTCGGCGGTGTCCGAGCCGCGCATGCCCATCTTGTCCAGCTTCTTGGAGACGCTGAAGCCCTTCATCCCCTTCTCGACGAGGAAGGCGGTGATGCCGCGGGTCCCCTCCCCGGTCTTGGCGTAGACCACCAGGGTGTCGGCGTGAGGGGCGTTGGTGATCCAGAACTTCGTGCCGTTCAGGACATAACGGTCGCCGCGCTGCTCGGCGCGCAGCTTCATCGACACGACGTCGGAGCCCGCGCCGGCCTCGCTCATCGCAAGCGAGCCGACGTGCTCGCCGCTGATCAGCTTGGGCAGATAGCGGCGCTTCTGCTCGGGGGTGCCCCAGCGACGGATCTGGTTGACGCAGAGGTTCGAGTGCGCGCCGTACGACAGGCCCACCGAGGCCGAAGCGCGGGAGACCTCCTCCATCGCCACCACGTGCTCGAGATAGCCCAGGCCCAGGCCGCCAAACTCCTCCTCGACCGTGATGCCGTGCAGGCCGAGGTCACCCATCGGGACCCACAGCGACCGCGGGAAGGTGTTGGTTTCGTCGATCTCGGCGGCCAGCGGCGCGATGCGGTCGGCGGCGAAGCGGGCGGTCGTCTCGCGGATCGCGTCGGCGGTCTCGCCCAGCGCGAAGTCCATCGTGGGTGCGAAATTCGTCATGATAGTCCTCCCATAGCACGAACGCCCGCGGATCAACGAGACCCGCGGGCGTTCTTGCTCAGCTTCCCCAGAGTAAGGGAAGTTCTTATTCGCCCGCCCTGTCCGGCCCCGCCAGTCGGCGCAACAGAAGATACGCCGAAACCACGAAGCAGATGGCGCCGATCATGCTCGCGCCATAGCCGAACAGCCTGACCTGATCACCGGCCCCGGCCGCGACGGTCAGGATCCACAGGACGCCGCCGCCGAACAGCGCAAGGCCCAGCAGTCCGAGGACGATCAGCAGGCTCGCATTGCTCGAACGCGCCGCCTTCCGACGACCGCCGGCGATTTCGGCCGCGGGCGAAAGCTCGGTTGCGGCGCTGGTCGAGAAGCCGTCGAGATTGAAGGCCGACCCACCGTCCGCCGACGGGCTGAACAGCGTCGGCTCATTGGCGACGGGACCCGGCGCGAAAGCCTCCACGGTCGCCGGCTTGTCAGGAGCCTGAGGCGACGGGCGGAAGGGCGTCAGCTCGACCGGCATGTCCGGGAACAGGACGGGCCCCGGCGCGGCGCCGGCGGCCTTCCCGGTTTGGGGCGCGGGCGGCTCTGGCAGGCCAAGGTCCGGCTGCGCCTTGCTGGGCGGCGTTTCCGCCTCGGCGAGGATGGCCTCGAGCCGCGCGCTGACGGCGGCGGCCGACTGCTCGGTCGCGGTCGGCCTGTCCTCTTCCGGGACAACGATGCTGAACGGCAGGTCGCCTTCGCGGTGGGCGACGACGCGGTCGCCGTCGGTGCGGGTGCTGACCGTCGCCGGCGTCTGCTTCGGGATCGCGTTGCTGGCGTCGTAGTCGATCTTCGGCCGCAACACGGGACTGGGCGCGGGCACCCACTCGCCGTTCGCCGGCGTCAGGAACAGGGTCTTTTCAGCCGAACGGCGACGAACCAGGGCGTCGATGACGATGCGTTCGCCCTCGAAGTCGGCCTTGCGCCACATCTCCATGGCGCAGGCGGCCTGCAGCAGCGAACCTTCGTTGATCCGGCGCAGCACGCCCGAGCGCACGAAGTTCTCGATCCCGATGTTGAAGGCGAAGCAGACCAGGGCGTCGAATTGGTTCTGGGTCAGCGGCGTGTAGGTGTGTTCGTTGACCGAATGGGCCACCGAGATCAGGTCATAGAGCAGCAGCGCCTCGGCGTCCTTTTCCGAGACAGTCGCGCCCGGGCGCGCGGTCAGCGTGTGGCCATAGCCGATCGTCCAGCGTCCATCGGGAAGCTGGGCGGACGTCTGACGGTAGCCCTCGAATCTCTTGATGAGATCGACGGCGGCGCGGGAGACCTGATGACGCGGTTTCATCGCCTAGTTTGACCCAAATTGAGACAGACGCGGGTGCGCTCGCCTGTCCCGGCGCAAGGTCCGCGCCAGTTTGGCCGGATTCCTCAGTGCAAAAGCAGGGACGCGATCAGCAGTACCGCGAAGAACCCCGTGAAGTCCGTCAGGAAGGTGACGAAGATCGACGAGGACACCGCAGGGTCGCGCCCCATCTTCTCCAGCGCTAGCGGCATCAGGATGCCGCCGACCGCTGCGGTGAAGATGTTGGCCACCAGCGCCGCCCCGACGATGATCGCCAGCTTGTCGTGGTGATCCGCAGGCCCGAAGAACAGATAGGTCGCCGTTCCCATCACCACAGCAAGACACAGGCCATTGACCAGGCCGACCAGCAGCTCGCGCAGGATGATCCGGCGGGCGTTGGCCGTGGTCAGCTCCTTGCTGGCCAGGGCGCGCACGGCGACGGCCAGGGTCTGGGTGCCGGCGTTGCCGCCCAGGGACGAGACGATCGGCATCAGGATGGCCAGGGCCACCAGTTGAGCGATCTCGGCCTGGAAGATGGCGACGCCGCTGACCGCCAGGGTCGCGGTGGCCAGGTTCAGCATCAGCCACGGCAGGCGCGATTTGACGATCTCGACCACCGAGGCGTCGCGACCGGCGTCGGACACGCCGGCCAGGGCCAGGATGTCTTCCTGGGCCTCGTCGCGAATGACCTCGACGATGTCGTCGACGGTGATCTGGCCGACCAGGCGACCGCCCGGCTCGATCACCGGGGCGCTGATCAGGTGGTATTTGTCGAAGATGTAGGCGACCTCTTCCTGGTCCATGTCGACCGGGATTTCGGTGACGGCCTCCATCAGCTCGGCCAGCGGCGTCTCGCGCCGGCTGCGCAGAAGGATGCTGATCGGGATGGCGCCGACGGGCTTGAAGGTCGGATCGACCACATAGACGTCGAAGAACAGTTCGGGCAGCGTCTCGCCCGCCTCGCGGACGTGGTCGATCGTCTGGCCGACCGTCCAGAACTCCGGCGCGGCCAGGAACTCGCGCTGCATCAGGCGGCCGGCCGTCTCGTCCTCGTAGGACAGGGTGGTCTCGATCGCGGCGCGGTCGGTTTCGCCCATGGCGGCCAACACCTGGAAGCGCTTGGTGTCGTCCAGGTCATCGATGACGTCGGCGGCGTCGTCGGTGTCCAGTTCCTCCAGCGCGCGGGCCAGGGTCACGGACGGCGTGGCTTCCAGGACCTCCTCGCGGATGTTGTCCTCGAGCTCGGAGATGATCTCGCCCAGCGCCTCGGGATCCAGCAGCGGGATGATCTGCTCCCGATAATCGGCGGTCAGGAAGCCCATCAGGTCGGCGACGTCGGCCGGGTCCAGTGCGCCCACCAGCTCACGCAGACGCTTGGAATCACCGCTGTCGGCGGCGTCCACCACCATCTCGACATATTCGGGATTGAGGGCGTAGTCCTCGCCAAGGGCCAGGTCTTCCAGCTCCTCGGGCGTCTCGGATTTGGCCAGCGGAATGTCGTCCAGCACGTCGTCGGTCAGTTCGGCGGTGTCCCGGGTCATGGGGGCCTCCTGAGCTCTTAGAGCGCGTGGGTTCGTGCTGCTTGGTCCGATGAAGCGACCCCGAGGCGAAATCAGGGCCAGAAACGATTAGAGCGCCCCTTGCGAGTCGGAAACCGATTTCGCCGGAGCGCCCTATTCAAGTTCACCTGGTGCGGTCGAGAAGACTCGAACTTCCACATCTTGCGATACAGCGACCTCAACGCTGCGCGTCTACCAATTCCGCCACGACCGCTCGTGGTGAGGGGCGGCACGTAGCAAACTGAATCGGCTTTGGGAAGTCGGAAGTTCGAGTATGTCGAACTTCTCTGTGCGACGAATTACGCCCCGCCCGCCATGTAGTCGTAGACGTCGGCCGCGCGGGTCACCTGGATGGCGATGCGGTCGTCGCTGATCTGGATTTCGCCGCGGGCGATCGGGTGGTTGTTGGCCAGGATCCAGACCTCGTCGTTGGTCTTGGCGTCCAGCGGGATCACCGCGCCACGGCCCATGCGCAGCAGTTGCTGCATCGGCAGGATCGAGCGGCCCAAAAGGACGGAGATCTCGACATTGACGGCGTTGACCTGGGTCACGAAGTAAGGCCCCTGAACTGACACGCGACCAACCGGGTCGCCGCGTCCAAGATTGCAAGATTAGGGCCGTATGCTTGCGCTCCCGTTAAACGCTGAAAACACTGAACTTCCGACCATGAGGCGCGATGACGCAGCGCCCGTGGGGTGGGCGGTTTCGACCGACTACGTGGATTACCCGGCAGCCGTTGCCGCCATGGAGGCGCGCGCCGGCGCCATCGCCGACGGGACGGCGGGCGAGCTCGTCTGGCTGCTGGAGCACCCGCCGCTGTACACCGCCGGCGTCTCGGCCAAGGCGGGCGACCTGCTGACGCCCGACCGCTTTCCGGTGTTCGAGAGCGGCCGCGGCGGGCAGTTCACCTATCACGGCCCCGGCCAGCGCGTGGCCTATGTGATGCTGGACCTGACCAAGCGCGGGCGCGACGTGCGCGCCTTCGTCGCGGCGCTGGAGGCCTGGATCATCGATGCCCTCGCCGCCTTCAACGTCACTGGCGAGCTGCGCGACGGCCGCGTCGGCGTTTGGGTCGAACGCAAGGGCGCGGGCTGGAGCCGCGAGGACAAGATCGCCGCCATCGGCGTCAAGCTGCGCCGCTGGGTCAGCTTCCACGGAATCAGCCTGAACGTGGAGCCCGACCTCTCGCACTTCTCGGGCATCGTCCCGTGCGGCCAGACCGAGCATGGCGTGACCAGCCTCGTGGACCTGGGCCTGCCGGTGACCCTGGACGAGGCGGACGCGGCGCTGAGGGTGAGCTTTACGAAGGTGTTCGGAGCGGTCGAGGAGGCGGCGACGCCGGTCTAGGACGGACGACCTAGATCGAAATCGTCTTCAAGGGATTGGGCCCATAGCGGTTCGCGCCCTGCTCGCCGCCCATGACCCCCAGCTCGACCACCGCCCAGGCGATGACCAGGCAGAACATGAAGTCCAGGAAGTGCTCGGGCTGCGGCCAGACGGCGATGAAGGCCACCAGGATGAGCAGCGCCCACCAGCCGGATCGACCGCGATCGTGCAGCCGCTTGGACAGCACGCAGGCGCCCGAGAACAGAAGGGCCGGATAGACGACCCAGCCGGTCAGCCAGTGCAGGGTGTAGCCGGCGATGGCCTCGTACAGCACCGCCACGCCGATCAGGATTCCCGCGGCGACCAGGAACGGCGTGCGCGATAGCCGGCCGTTCGACGACAGGAACAGCTCCGCCCACTCGCTACGTTCGCTCATGCTCGCCTTGGCTCCGACTCGGCGTTCAATCTCGTCGCCAATCTAAGCGCAGCTTCAGGCGAACTCCACCAGCACCTCGTCGGCCGCGACCGGGTCGCCGCCCTTGGCGTTGACGGCCTTCACCACCCCGTCGCGTTCGGCGCGGATGATGTTCTGCATCTTCATGGCCTCGAGCACGCAGACCACCTCGCCCTCGCGGACCTGCTGGCCGGCGGCGACGTCCATCGAGACCACCAGGCCCGGCATCGGCGAGAGCACGAGCTTGGAGGTGTCGGCCGCCTGCTTTTCCGGCAGCTTGTCGTGCAGTTCGGCCGAGCGCGGCGTCAGCACCAGCACACGCGCCTTGGCGGCGCGGTGGCGGATGGTGAAGCCCTCGGCGGCGGGCGTCGCCTGGACCGTGAAGGTCTTGCCGTTCAGGGCGGCCTTGAACACCGGCTTGCCTGGTCGCCAGTCGATGTCGGTCAGGCTCAGGACCCGGCCCTCGTCGAGCAGTTCGACGGTGATGTCGCCCTCCCCCGCAACCTTCACCCTGCGCTTGGCGTGGCCGACCGAGACGACCCACTCGTCGCGCGGCGTTGAGGCCAAACCCGCGGCGTCGGAGCGCGCGCGGGCCGCGTAGACGCGCTGCATGGCCGCACCGACGGCGGTCAGAATGTCCAGCTGATCGGGCGTGGGCTCCGTGCCGTTAAAGCCCTCGGCGAACTCGTCCTTGATGTAGTTGGTCGAGATCTTGCCCGAGCGGAAACGCTCTTGGTCCATCACCGCCGCCAGGAACGGGATATTCTGGCCCAGGCCCTCGATGTGGAAGTCCTCCAGCGCCCGCCCCATCCCGTCGATCGCCGCGATCCGGGTCGGCGCCCAGGTGCAGAGCTTGGAGATCATCGGGTCGTAGAACATCGAGATCTCGTCGCCCTCGCGGACGCCGGCGTCGTTACGGACCTTGTAGCCGTCCTTGTCGCCTTCCGACGGCGGATCGTAGCGGACGAGGCGACCGATGCTGGGCAGGAATTTGCGGTAAGGATCCTCAGCGTAGATCCGGCTCTCGATGGCCCAGCCGTTGATCTTGAGGTCCTTCTGCTCGAAGGCCAGCTTCTCGCCCCAGGCCGAGCGGATCATCTGCTCGACGAGATCCAGACCCGTGATCAGTTCGGTGACCGGGTGCTCAACCTGCAGGCGGGTGTTCATCTCCAGGAAGTAGAAGCTCTTGTCCTGCCCGGCGACGAACTCGACCGTGCCGGCGCTGTCGTAGTTCACGGCCTTGGCCAGGGCGACGGCCTGGGCGCCCATGGCGGCGCGGGTCGCCTCGTCCAGCAGCGGCGACGGCGCTTCCTCGATGACCTTCTGGTTCCGGCGTTGGATCGAGCATTCGCGCTCGAACAGGTGAACGACGGCGCCGTGCTTGTCGCCCAGCACCTGGATCTCGATGTGGCGCGGACTTTCGATGAACTTCTCGATAAAGATCCGGTCGTCGCCGAAGCTGGCCTTAGCCTCGGCCCGCACGGCCGGGAAGCCTTCCTCGACGTCCTGGCGGGTCCAGGCGACGCGAATGCCCTTGCCGCCGCCGCCAGCCGAGGCCTTGATCATCACCGGATAGCCGATCTCCTCGGAGATCTTCACCGCCTCGGCCGTGTCGGCGATCTCGCCGATGTGTCCGGGCACGCAGGAGACGCCGGCCTTTTGCGCGAACTTCTTGCTCTCGATCTTGTCGCCCATGGCCGAAATGGCGCCGGGGTTGGGACCGATGAAGACAATCCCCTCATCCGCGCAACGCTGGGCGAAGCCGGCGTTCTCGGACAGGAAACCGAAGCCTGGGTGGACGGCCTGGGCGCCGGTCTGCTTGCAGGCGGCGATGATCTTGTCGGCGACGAGATAGGACTGAGCGGCCGGCGAAGGCCCGATGTGCACGGTCTCGTCGGCCATCTCGACCGCCAGGCTGCCGGCGTCGGCGTCGGAATAGACCACCACCGTGGCGATCCCCAACCGACGGCACGTCTTGATGACGCGAACGGCGATCTCGCCGCGGTTGGCGATCAGGATCTTGCTGAACATCGGCTACTTCCGCCCGTGATTTTTGTGCTTTGCAGCATGGCCTATCAGGCCGCGTCGGGTTTGCAAGCCTGCCCTTACGGCGCTACACCAAGGCTGCGGAATGACACCGGTTACCAAAAACGGGATATCCGCTAGTCGGAGGAGACGGTTGTATGAAGGCGATTTTCCTAGGCTCGGCCTGTGCGCTGATCCTGGCCAACGCGGCCGCCGCCGCCCAAGCCCCGGCTGAGCCAAGCCTGCTGTTCAAGCTTTCGGGCGATAAGGGCCTTGTGGCCGACATCGCCGCCGGCGACCCCGTTCCCAACTTCGCTGACAAGGTCACGCCGATCGACGGCAAGGCCGGCAAGGGCTTCCGCGCCGCCGACGATGGGATCGTCTCGTGGAATGCGCCGAGCAACATCCTGGCCCAACGCGGCACGCTCTCTTTCTTCTGGCGCTCGGGCTATCCGGTCGGCGTCGCGCCGTTCGTGATCTTTCGCGTCGGCTACGCCGACCACTCCAGCTGGGACATGGCGTTCCTGCGCATCGACTGGAACGGCCACGGCTTCGACGCCTTCGTCACCGACAACGGCCTCTCGCGCACCCGCGTCTCGTTCAAGGTCGACAAGAATCCCGCGCCCGACGCCTGGACGCACTTGGCCTTCACCTGGGACGAGACGACCGGCGTCCAGCTCTATGTCGACGGCAAGCTGGCGGCGAAGAAGGAAGCCAAGGCGGTCTATGACGCCGGACTCGACCAGTTCGGCGTCGCCGGCCGCGTGATCGCGCCGCACCAGGTGCAGAGCCGCTACAACTTCACGCGCGGCGGCGACCTGGACGAGCTGCGCGTGTATGACCGCGCGCTGGACGCCTCGGCCGTCGCGTCTCTCGCTCGCAACGAGACGCCGAGCCTTGCCGCGCCGGTCGCCACGCTTGAAGACCCGGCCATCCACGCCGCCTGGAAGCAGCGCTACGGCTGGAACAAGGACCTGCCGCCCGTCCTGGCTGACCCGCAGACCACGATCCGCAAGGTCGAGATTGTCGACGCCAAGGACACCAAGCAATGGATGTGGCGCGCCAATGACGGGATCTCGGAAACCACCTGGCCCGGCGTCTACAACCGTTCGCGCCTGACCGGTCGCGACGACTATTTCCAGCTGCCTGACTGGAACGTCTATGTCGACGGCGGCAAGGCCCTGACGCTGACCCTGCCCGACGAACCAATCAATCGCCTGGAGATTCAGGGCCCGGCCTACGGCGCCCTCTCCTGGTCGGCCAAGGTGGGCGAAAAGGCCGTTGGCGTTGGGAGCCGCGCCAAGGACCAGCAGCGCACGGTCACCACCCTGGCCCAGCCACTGAAGGGCGGGGTCCTGACCTTCACCAACATCGCGCAGGAAACCCCGATCCAGGAGATCTGGGCCTATAACGTCTCGGCCGGCGCCGAGCCGAAAGACGCCTTCAAGATGAGCTACACGGTCCGCGCCGAAGTGGCGCCGGACTATCTGAACCTGGCCGATCTCAACGCCTATATCGCCGGCCGCCATCCCGCTGGTGAGCGGGCCACCGTCGTGGCCATTCCGGACGCCGCGCCCACGCGCCCGCGCGCGCCCTCGGACCTGACGGGATCGCCTGCCCTTGGGGGCCTGCCGATCGTCCACGTGCTGATCCCGTCGGGCTTCGGCGACGCCCCGGCGGCCAAGCCGCTGGCTCGCAATTGGGCCTATGGCTGGGAGAATGCGCGCGACGGCCTGGATGGGATCGCCATCGACATCCCCGCCCTGCCCGGCGCCGCCGGAGCGATCATTCCCCTGAACATCCAGGTGAAGGATCCGATCTGGCCCGGCCGCAACATGATCGACGTCAGCGTGTCGGTGAAGGCCGGCGAGGCCCGCACCGTCTGGCTCGACCTGCGTGACCGCATCCTGACCGCCGACAGCCTCTATCTGACCCTCGCCGCCGGCAGCGCCGACTTCGGCCCCAAGGCCCTGGACGGCGCCAAGATCCGCCTGGTGCTGAAGGACCGCGACAAGGCCAAGGTCGAGCACATCCAGGACCGCCTGAACCAGGTGAAGGACAACTGGGCCTTCCTGGTCGAGGAGCACACCACCTCAAAACGCCAGGGCCTCTATCGCCGCCTCTACGCCGACATCTCCGACCTGCTGCGCGTCGATCCCGACAACCAGATCGGTCGCGAGTACTGGGGCGACATCACCTATGGCAGCCAGGGCTGGCCGGCGTTCGAACAGCCCAAGCCCAAGGACGACACGCCCCTCTGGGCCTTCCGCCAATTGGAAGACCTCAAGCTGGTCTCCAAGTACGTCAACTGGTGGATCGACGAGCGCCAGGCCGATTTCGGCGACTTCGGCGGCGGCCTCTCGGACGACAGCGATCTGCTGCAGCAATGGCCGGGCCTGGCGCTGATGGGCGTCCAGCCCGACAAGATCACCCACTCGCTGAATCGTCTCACCGACGCTGTCTACAAGAACGGCATGTTCACGGACGGTCTCTCGACCATCGTGACGGACGAGCTGCACGCCTACGAGGAGGGCATCAACTCCAACTCGGAGGCGATGTACGTCAACTACGGCGACCCGCTGGCGGTCGAGCGGCTGTTCACGACGGTGAAAGCCCTGCCCAAGGTGGTCAGCAAGAACCCCGCCGGCCACGTCCACTTCAACACCAACTGGTACAGCGGCAACGTCTTCTACCGCGAAGGCCCGTGGGAATGGCAGAAGCCGTACTCGTTCGGCGTCACCCATCCGTCGATCCTGATCAGCGACTTCAACGGCGATCCGACCGCGCGCGACACGGTCATCGGGCTGGCCGACGGCTATCTGGCGCATGTCCGGCCGGATGGCTCGTACCCCAACGAGATCAACTGGCGCACTGACGCCGAGCGCGGCGGCACAGTGCTGCAGGGTTCGGGCGCCGATGGTCCGTTCCAGGTGTTCTGGGCCGCCTACCGCCTGACCGGCGATCTCAAGTATCTGGTCCCGATCCAATGGCGGATTGGCAAGAACGGCCTGAGGTCGCTGCAGAACGTCAACGAGAACGCGCTGACCGAACTGAAGCTGGGCGAGGCCAACAAGGACGCCCTGGTCAAGGGCGCGGCCAAGGGCGGCGCGTTCGAACGCTACGCCGCCTGGTCGCTGACCGGCGACAAGTCGTTCCTGGAGGCGCTCTACGCCGACGAGATCCAGTGGAACGCCCAGCACATGTACATGCACACAGAAGGCCATTGGTGGTCCGACCGCGTGGAGCTGCCGTCTGACTTCCTGCAACGCACGCGCCTGGGCGGCATCGCCAACAAGCGCGCCCAGATGACGCCAGGCCATGTCGTCTCCTGGCGCTTCGACAACGCCGACGGCACGGACGTGGCGCTGCTGGTCAAGGACGCGACCAAGACCAGCTTCAAGGTCGTGGCCTACAACACGACCGACAAGCCGGTGACCGCCACCATGACCGGCTGGAACATCGCGCCCGGCCAGTGGAGTCTCTCCCAGGGTCTCGACGCCAATGGCGACGACGCCATCGACGGCGCGGCCCAGAGCCGTTCGGTCGCCTTCGAGCGCAGCCTGGGGACCCAGGTCGTCCTGGCCCCGCGTCAGACGACGGTCATCGACATGAGGCTGACGACTGCGGGTGACGATCCGGCCAAGCGCGCCGATCTCGGCGTCGGGCGCGGGGACGTGACGGTGAAGGGCTCGACGGTCACCGCCGTCGTCCACAGCCTGGGCGCCCAGGACGCCGCGGCGGCCAAGCTCGAACTGGTCGACGCCTCGGGCAAGGTGCTGGCCAGCACGCGGACGCCGGCCCTCAAGGCGCCGCGCGACCTGCTGCCCAAGACGGCTTCGGTGAAGCTGAAGATTCCCGCCGGCGTGAAGGCCCAGGGCCTGCGGGTGCGGATCGTGACCACCCAAGCCCAGAACACCGGCCTGAACGACGAGGTCATGCTGCCATGAAGAAAGCTCTCGCCCTGATCGTCGTGGGCCTCTCCTTGGTCGGCGCGCCCGCCATGGCCCAGACAGCCGCGCCGCCGGCTTTGGCGCCCGCTGTTCATCCGGCGTATTCCGCGCGGGTGATCACCCTGGCCGAAGCCAAGTCGGTGGTCGCCGCCGCCGAGGCCGAAGCGCGCAAGAACGGCTGGTCCATGGTCATCACCGTGGTGGAGTCCAACGGCGCGGTCGTGCTTTCCGAGAAGATGGACGGCGCGCAGTATGGCTCGCTCGAGGTGGCGCTGAAGAAGGCCCAGACCGCCACCAACTTCCGCCGCCCGACGTCCTATTTCCAAGACGCGGTGAAGGCCGGCACGCTGAACGCCAT
The DNA here is from genome assembly GCF_000092285.1 of Caulobacter segnis ATCC 21756. Taxonomy (NCBI): domain Bacteria; kingdom Pseudomonadati; phylum Pseudomonadota; class Alphaproteobacteria; order Caulobacterales; family Caulobacteraceae; genus Caulobacter; species Caulobacter segnis. The sequence goes on from NC_014100.1 coordinate 3,098,582, forward strand.
CTTCACCGGCGCCACAGCCCTAGACGGCGGCGAGCTCTTGCTGGCGGACGGCAAGATCGTGGGCGCCATCGGCGTTTCCGGCGGTTCGACCCCACAGGACGGAGCCGTCGCCCGCGCGGCCGCCGCCACGCTCAAATAAGCGACTTCAGATAGGCCCGGAACGCGGCCATGGTCATCAGACGGGCGGGGTCGGCCAGGGCCCCGCCTGGGTCGTTTTTGCGGGTCGGCGCCACCTCGTCATGACCGAACACGCGATCCAGGCTGAAGGTCGCCGGAAAGGTCTTGGCCAGATACAGGCACAGGTTCGTCAGCGCCTCGAACTGGTCGAAACTGTAGGGCAGATAGGTCCCCGCCTTGATGTTGCCGTCCGCCGTGACAGTGCGGACCTCCGAGGCCACGTACCATTCGTCGTGGATAGACTTCCTCTGGCAGCGCCCGCGCGAGTCGAGCACCACATTGCCAGTCGCGTCGCGCACCGCGTTGAACCAGGGGCAGAAGATCCCGTCTTCCTGCGCCTCGTACAGGCGGCCAGGGTTGTTCATCTCGACACCGACATAGTAGCGCGAGACGCCGGTTCTCTGGGTGAGGGGGCACTGGCTGACGCCAGCATGCGAGCCCCACTCGCTCCATTCGAAATTCTCGGGCAGGAAGATCGTCCCCGTGCGGCTGATCTCGCCATAGTGGAAGCCGTTGGCCTGGCCCGAGCGCATCATGTCCAGCGACCGGGTGTCGGAGTCCTCCACGCCGTTGCCCGCCTTCCTGATGCGGTAGGCGTCGAAGTGGACGATCAGACCCTCAAGGCCGTGAGGTCGCCGTCCCTGGATCCTATGACGCACGCCGGCGGCGATCTTGAAGCGCGGTGGGACATAGTCATGGAGGTGTCGGCGGTCCGGACGGTCGGCGTCTTCTTCCACGAGCGGTTGGAAGTCTCGGCAGCCGCCCGCCCAAACATACTCGCCGCCGCCCAGGTCGAACCACTGGCTGACGCCGGAGACGAGGTCGCCAGTAATGGAGTTTCTGACGGGAAAGCGCGTCCCTGCCTCGACGACCCGTGCCTTGGGCGAGTTGGTGCGCGGCTTGTCGCGCCGGACGTTCAACCGCCCGGCGGCCTCGACCATTCCTCGCCCTGATGGAAACGGATCAACCATGCCGCGGCCCCCTCTAGCGCTCCAAAGCGCCTAACGGGAAAGGCGGATGATTGCAATCTATGAGAGACTAAACCGCTTAAGAAAACTCACGCGCGAACATCGCTTCGTACCCGGCGATCATCTCTTCGGCCTCCGGCGCCACCAGACGCGCCACAGCGGCGGCGAAGGTCACCGGCGCCAGGCCCGAGGCGCTGACCACCTTGCCGTCCGTCACCGCCTTGGTCGTGTCGACATAGTGCTCAGATCCGGCGTAGCCTGGGACCACGCCCTCCAGCCAGTCCTTGCCGTTCGAGGTGTGCTTACGGCCTTCGAACAGGCCAGCGCGCGCCAGGGCCGTCGTCCCTGCGCAGATGCCCGCCACCGGCTTGCCGTCCGCGAAGGCTTGGCGCAGCAGCGCGGTGACCGCCGGGGCCTCGCCCTCCGACCACGCGTCGCTGCCGATCAGGATGAAGAGGTCGGCGTCGCTCAGCACCGGATCGTCGAACCGATAGTCGGCGGCGGCCAGGATTCCGCCGATCGAGGTCTCCGGATCGCCGGTCGGGGTGGCGATCTCGATCTGGACCTTCAGATGCTCGCGCAGCAAGGCCAGCACCGCGCCGGCCTCCCAATCGGCCCAGCCCGGTTGCAGAAAGGCGACGGCGACGGTCATGGGACGCTCCTGGTTCTACCGCTGGCGCGCGTAAGCGCCTACATTAGCTGTCATGACAGACGCAGCCATCCTTTCAACCGCCGGCTTCGATCTCACGCCGCCGACGGAGCCCGAACGCGAACGCCTGGAGGCCGACCTGACGGCCGAGGAGGCGCGCGTCCTCCTGCACCACGGCACCGAGGCGCCGTTCTGCGGCGGCCTGCTGGGCGAGAAGAACCCCGGCGCCTATTGCTGCCGCCTCTGCGGCCTGCCGCTGTTCAAGCACGAGACCAAGTTCGAGAGCGGCACGGGCTGGCCCAGCTTCTACGCGCCGTTCGCCGAGGACCATGTGGTCGGGGTGCGGGACACCTCATACGGCATGGTCCGCATCGAGACCCGTTGCGCCCGCTGCGACAGCCACCAGGGCCATGTCTTCCCCGACGGCCCCGCGCCGACGCGGCTGCGCTACTGCATCAACTCGGTGTCGCTGCAGTTCGTGAAGTCAGGCGATCCTTTGCCCGATCCCTTGCATCGCGGCGATCAGGTCGCTTAAGGCGAAACGGTGGTCTCGCCCCAGCTTTTCTCAATTCCTATTGAATTCATATGAATTGAGTCGAGACCCCGAAAGGAGCCATGTGCGCTCGACGGCCCCCCGTTGACCCGAGCGCATCATGACCCCCGCCCCGCACACTTTCGAAACGCCGCGTCGCCGCGGTCGCGACGACACCGACGGTCCGCCGATCCTGATCGTTCCGGGTCTCTACAATTCGGGCCCTGATCACTGGCAGACCCATTGGGAGCGCGAGCTGCCCAACGCCGAGCGGGTCGAGCAGCAGGATTGGGAGCGTCCCCTGCTGGGGGATTGGACGATCAGCCTGGCCGAGGCCGTGCGACGGAGGCCGGGCGCGATCCTGGTGGCCCACAGCCTGGGCTGCGCCCTTGTGGCGCACTTCGCCCAGGTGACCGGCGGACGTGGTGTCGGCGGGGCGATGCTGGTGGCGCCGGCCGACGTCAATCGTGAGGGTCCGGCGGGCCGCCTGCTGGTCGGTTTCTCGCCGATCCCGCGTCAGCGCCTGCCCTTCCCCACCCTGGTCGTCGCCAGCCGCAACGACCCCTATGTCGAGATCGAGCGCGCCGAGGCCTTCGCCCGCGGCTGGGGTTCGACGTTCGTCGACCTGGGCCGCGCGGGCCACATCAATGTCGATTCGGGCCATGGCCCCTGGCCGAAGGGTCGCACGCTGCTCAAGGGCTTGATCGACCAGGTCGAGGCGACGCGGCGGATCTAGAAGGTGGTTTCGACCGCCACCGGCGCCCAGGCCTCAAGCTCGGCGAGCAGCCGTTCGGCGTGACCGCGGACCATGTCGACCGCGTCGGCGCCCAGTTGCAGACGCAGGGGCGTGACGTCGGCGGCCAGGGCCTTGGCGATCGCTCGCGCGGCCTTGGCCGGATCTCCCGGCTGGGTGTCGTGCATGGAGTGGGCGAACTCCCGGGTCGGGCCGACCGTCTCGGCGTAGGCCGGGTTGGCCGGCATGTGCCGCATGGCGCCAGACGCGAGATTGGTGCGGAACGCCCCGGGTTCGACGATCAGCACCTTGATGCCGAAGGGCGCGAGCTCTCCGGCCAGCGCCTCGGACATCCCCTCCAGCGCGAACTTGCTGGCGCTGTAGGCGCCGAAGCCCGGCATCGAAAGCTGGCCGCCCAGACTGGAGATGTTGACGATCGCTCCCGACCCTTGAGCCCGAAGCGCGGGCAACGCGGCCTGGGTGACGGCGACGGCGCCGAAGAAGTTGGTCTCCATCTGGGCGCGCAGTTCGGACATGGGCGTCTCCTCGACCGCCCCGACGACGCCGTAGCCGGCGTTGTTGACCAGCACATCGATCCGGCCGAAGCGATCGAGCGCCGCCCCTACGGCCACCTCGGCGTCGCCGGCCTTGGTGACGTCCAGCGGCTGGGCCAGAACCTGGCCGGGTGCCTCGGCGGCGAGCGCCGCCAGCTTGTCGATGCTTCGGGCGGCGGCCACCACCCTGTGTCCCTGGCCGATGGCGTAGCGAGCGAAGGCCTCGCCGAATCCGCTCGAGGCCCCAGTGATGAACCAGACTTGCTCGGACATGCGCGTTCTCCCGTTCCATCCGCTGGGCGCGGGCGCACGCTGAACGAGTCTTTTGGGGCGCGCTACCGCGCCGGCCTAAGTCCGCAGTAACGCCTCCGGCGCCAACCCGCGCGGCGTGAAGCGCGCCTCGCGCACCGCGCCCTTGAAGTAGTCGATCTTGTTCATCCGCGCGCCGATCGACGATCGCCCCCGCCCTTGCGGCGTGAAAGCGATATCCGCCTCGCCCTGCAGCTGGCCGTTCACGAATGCGCGGTACGTCTTGCCGTCATAGCTCTGGGCGACCCAGTACCACTGGCCCACGGGGAACAGCTTGTCCTGGAACAGCAGAGTCTGCTTATACCCTGGTCCCGTGGTGAAGGCGTCGAGGCTCCAGGCCTGGCCGGTCACCCGAATCTCGAACAGCATCCGCGTGACCGACGGCGGCGCGCCGGGCGAGGGGTCCTCCTCGTTCAGGTGGAACCACCGCTGAGCGAAGATCCCGCCGTCGGGTCGGAACAGCGCCTCGAAGGTGAACTGCGACATGCCAGCCAGAGGGTGACGGTCGATGACCAGCCGGTCGTCCACGCCGTCGAACTGCACGGCCCTGCCATAGGGACTGTCGATCAGCCGCGGATCGCCCTCGACGGTGGTCGCCACGCCGCCGATGTTCGTCAGCCGGTCGAAGGTCCAGCGCATCTGGTCGGGCGCATCACGCGGCGGCCTGCGCCCCATGGCCGCGGCGGGGAGCGTTGCGGACAGGGCGCCCAGCCCGCCGAGAACGACTCGCCGTGCGATCGGTCGCGAAAGGTCGCCTGGCCCCTTCAAGGCGGTCATGTCGTCTCCTCCCCAGCGCTTACTGACACCGGTATCAGCGCAGATGCTGAGACGACACCGGGGCTTTTTCAAGCCGAATCCGGGGCTCGATTTTCAAGGGAAGATAGAGTTGGTGCGGGCGGTCGGGGTCGAACCGACACTCCTTTCGGAACCGGATTTTGAGTCCGGCGCGTCTACCAGTTTCACCACGCCCGCAGGCTTCGCAACGCGAAGGGTGGTCTTCCTAGCAGGCGTCGCCGGTGAATTCCAGTCTCGCGAAGACCGGTCTAGCATCGAAAATCACGGAGATTCCCGATGCTGACGCCCGGCCCTCGCAACCTGATCACCGATGTTCCCGGCCTGACCGTCGGATGCGTCGAGGACGAAGCCGTCCGGACCGGCGTGACGGTCCTGCTTTGCCCCGAGGCTTGGACGGCGGCGGTCGACGTTCGCGGCGGCGGGCCGGCGGTGCGGGAGACCGACACCCTG